>NZ_JAJJOB010000011.1:0-64742 GCF_020907345.1 Arthrobacter sp. zg-Y179
GCGGGGGGGGGGGCGTGCGTTTAATTACCCTCGCGCCCCCCCCGGGGGGGGGGCCCCCCCGCCTCTTACTTACGCTTTAGGCAAGAGCTGCGGGGGCTTAGAAGCCGCCCATGCCGCCCATGCCGGCCATCTCGTCAGCGCCGCCCATGGCGGGGGCCGACTTCTCCGGCTTGTCTGCAACCACTGCTTCGGTGGTCAGGAACAGGCCGGCGATGGAAGCTGCGTTCTGCAGGGCAGAGCGCGTTACCTTTACCGGGTCGTTGATGCCGGCAGCCAGCAGGTCTTCGTACTCGCCGGTTGCTGCGTTCAGGCCAAAGCCCTCGGGCAGGCCGCGGACCTTGTCCACAACAACGCCCGGCTCCATGCCGGCGTTGAAGGCGATCTGCTTCAGCGGAGCGTCGATGGCAACGCGGACGATGTTGGCGCCCGTTGCTTCGTCGCCCTCGAGGGACAGGTTGGCGAAGGCCTTGAGGCCGGCCTGGATGAGGGCCACGCCGCCACCGGCGACGATGCCTTCTTCAACGGCAGCCTTTGCGTTGCGGACAGCGTCCTCAATGCGGTGCTTGCGTTCCTTCAGCTCAACCTCGGTTGCCGCACCGGCCTTGATGACTGCAACGCCGCCGGCCAGCTTGGCCAGGCGTTCCTGCAGCTTCTCGCGGTCGTAATCCGAATCGGAGTTCTCGATTTCGGCACGGATCTGGTTGACGCGGCCGGCGATCTCTTCAGCGTCGCCTGCGCCTTCCACGATGGTGGTTTCGTCCTTGGTGACAACAACCTTGCGGGCCTTGCCCAGCAGGTCCAGCGTGGCGTTTTCCAGCTTCAGGCCAACCTCTTCGGCGATGACCTGGCCACCGGTGAGGATGGCGATGTCGGCCAGCTGTGCCTTGCGGCGGTCACCGAAGCCCGGTGCCTTGACGGCTACGGACTTGAAGGTGCCGCGGATCTTGTTGACCACCAGGGTTGCCAGGGCTTCGCCCTCAACATCTTCGGCGATGATCAGCAGCGGCTTGCCGGACTGCATGACCTTCTCGAGGACGGCAACGAGATCCTTGACGTTGGAGATCTTCGAGTTGACGATCAGGATGTACGGATCCTCAAGGACCGTTTCCTGGCGCTCGGCGTCGGTGACGAAGTAACCGGAGATGTAACCCTTGTCGAAGCGCATGCCTTCGGTGAGTTCCAGTTCCAGGCCGAAGGTGTTGGACTCCTCGACCGTGATGACGCCTTCCTTGCCCACCTTGTCCAGTGCTTCGGCGATCAGGTCGCCGATCTGCTGGTCACCGGCGGAGATGGAAGCCGTAGCGGCGATCTGCTCCTTGGTTTCGATTTCCTTGGCAGATGCAATCAGTTCGGCGGTAACGGCGGCAACAGCCTTCTCGATGCCGCGCTTCAGGCTCAGCGGATCGGCGCCGGCGGCAACGTTGCGCAGGCCTTCCCTGACCAATGCCTGGGCGAGGACAGTTGCCGTGGTGGTGCCGTCACCGGCAACATCGTCAGTCTTCTTGGCAACTTCCTTGACCAGCTCTGCGCCGATCTTCTCGTAGGGATCGTCCAGCTCGATCTCCTTGGCGATGGAAACGCCGTCATTGGTGATCGTGGGGGCGCCCCACTTCTTTTCGAGGACCACGTTGCGGCCACGCGGGCCGAGGGTCACCTTGACGGCGTCGGCGAGGATGTTCAACCCGCGCTCGAGGCCGCGGCGTGCCTCTTCTTCAAATGCAATGATCTTGGCCATAACGGCTATCGTCCTTCCGGAACAGTCATGCTTGGAGCAAAATGTTGCATTCCTGGCTGGAGTGCCCGCGACGGACGGCCCGGATAGCGCGATCTCTTTACGCGCTCCCCGTTCCTCACCCCAGTGGGTTGCTTGTTCACTCAACACCGTCGGACATTTAGCAGTCATCCGGCAAGAGTGCTAAGTCAATAATTAGCACTCCCACACACTGAGTGCAAGCGATCACGCCGACATGCCATCCGGTTCACAGCGTTCCCGGCCGCTGCCGGCGGGCGAATGCAAAAGCAGCGGCGGAGCCGAGGCTCCGCCGCTGCCGATCCCGCCCCCAAGCCGGGAAGATGTTCCTTAAAGTGGCCTACAGTGCCCGGACTTCCTCGGCCTGCGGACCCTTCTGGCCCTGGCCGATTTCAAACTCAACCCGTTGACCTTCTTCCAGCGTCCGGTAACCGGATGCCTGGATGGCTGACCAGTGGACGAACACGTCCGTCTCCGCCTCGTCGAGGGTAATAAAGCCGTACCCTTTTTCACCGTTGAACCACTTGACGATCCCCTGCGCCATGATCTTTCTCCAACCTAGATTCCAGTGCCGCCCTCCGGCGGCATGCTTGGACGCCGGAGGCGCCGGATCCGGCGCCTCTGTCGGTTCCCAAGGGAGGCCAAGGTCAGCGGCGCAAACCGGCTGGCATCACTCTAACCACGGTGATGCCGATCACATACAGGGGTGGAGATAACGTTATGGTCTTTTTACCCGAGCCCGGTTTACCGGTATCCGGGGCCCAGGACCACGGTGACACCGGTGAAGCCGGGCGTTTCCAGAGCCGGAATCCCCAGTTGCGCGCCGATTTCCTGCGCATTTGCGGCCAGCTCCGGTGAGCTGAAGTAAACGCCGGATCCCTGCTGGGGTGCGCCGGCCCAGTTAGCCACGGTTCCCACGGGCCACCCTGCAGCGGTCATCCGGCCGGAAACGCTGGCACCAAGTCCGGTGACGCCGCTGGCATTGAACACTGCCACCGGCTGGGTACGGTCGATCGCCGGCACAGTCGGCGTCGGCGTCGGAGAGGGAGTCGGAGTGGATGCCGGAGTTGGACTCGGCGAGGCGGCGTCGGACTCCACCTCGGGAGTCGGAGTGGCTGCAGCTGAGGCGGACGCGGAAGCAGGCGCCGGAGCCTGTGCCGCCGCAGACGGATCAGTGGAGCCCGTACCGATACCCAGCCGCGGCAGCACAAAGTAGGCTGCCAGGCCGATCAGCAGAGCCAACACACCCACGGTGATCAGCAGCCCCAGCCCGTTCGAACGCGAGGGAATGAGGCGTTCGCGGTGCACGCCCTGCCGCGCGGACGTTTCAGGGACCTTGTCGAACTCGTCCCGAGGGTATTGGCTCATTGTGGAGTTTCAATCCTTGTTCTGATGGCGCCGCATGCTGGGCCGCCAACATTGGAGGGAACCGGCGCTAAACGCCGGTGCCCAGGCGGCGGGCGGTACGGGCACGCTGGCGGGTCGTACGTAGTCTACGCAATCGTTTGACCAGCATCGGATCATGGGCGAGGGCTTCCTCGGTATCAATCAGGGCATTCAGGACCTGGTAGTACCTCGTGGCCGACATCCCGAAGAGGTCCTTGATGGCCTGTTCCTTGGCGCCGGCGTATTTCCACCACGCCCGTTCCAACGCAAGCATCTGCTGTTCCTGGGCACCCAACGGGCTCTCCGGGTCCACTGCGTCATCGAGGGAAAACCGCTCGGCTTCGGCCGATTCCGCCACATTCACTCCCAAAAAGATCCCTGTATATATCTACCGCCCATGCTAATTGGGAATAACAGGCTTGTCATTTAGGACGTCCCCGGCAAGACACCGCAAACGCACCGGTGACAAAATGGACCAGTGACCACAGACGAACCCCAGCTTTTTTCCTACACCGGCGAAGCCGCACCGGAGGAAAATACCCCTTTCCCCTTCGCTGCACCCGCACGCTTTGAGGACCTCATGGCTCCCGATTGGGCCGACGTGCTGGCCCCGGTGAAGACGCGCCTGGAAGAAATAGCAGCCGAACTGGAGGCGGAGCGCCGCGCCGGACAGCGCATCCTGCCCGCACCCGGCAACATCCTGCGCGTCTTCCAACGTCCGTTGGCCAGCGCCCGCGTTCTGATCGTTGGCCAGGACCCCTACCCCACCCCCGGGCATGCCGTGGGCCTCTCCTTCTCCGTGGGGAAGGGCGTACGTCCGCTTCCCCGAAGCCTGAACAACATCTTCACCGAGCTCAACGCCGATCTGGGAATCAGCCCCTGCCCCTCCGGGGACCTCAGCGCCTGGGCGGATCAGGGTGTGGTCCTGATGAACCGCGTACTCACGGTGCGTGCCGGGGAAGCAGGCTCACACCGGAAACGGGGGTGGGAGGAAATCACTGAACTCGCCGTGCGGGCACTGGCCGCCCGCCGCCGCCCGGACGGCACGCGCGTTCCCCTGGTCGCCGTCCTGTGGGGCCGGGACGCCCAAGGCATTATCCCGTTCCTCGGCGGCACGCCCACCGTCGAATCGGCGCATCCCAGCCCGCTGTCGGCCTCACGCGGGTTCTTCGGCTCCCGGCCGTTCAGCCGGGTTAACGAACTGCTCGCGCAGCAGGGTGCCGAGCCCGTGGACTGGCGGCTTCGCGGGGAGCGGTAAGAGCGGCGCGATACGGTAGTTACAGGCCCTTTCCTAGGAGACACCCATGTCCGAACCAATGACTTCCCCGCGCCAGCAGGAGCCGGACTCTCCTGCTCCCCGGCGCCAGCGCCCCCTGCTGACCCTTGAGGTTCTCCGCCGGGAGCAGATCAGCGAGCATATGGTGCGGGTGGTTGCCGGCGGACCCGGCTTCGACCGGTTCCAGCCCAACAGTTGCGCCGATGCCTACTGCAAGATCTGGTTTGGCCCGCAGGGCCGCCCGATTGACGGCACCGAGGACCTGGACACCATTCGGGCGCGGAGCGACCGGGAACACTGGCCGGTGTCCCGCACCTACACGGTCCGGAACGTGGATCTTGAAGCACGCGAAATCAGCATCGACTTCGTAGTCCACGGAGATGAAGGCCTGGCCGGGCCGTGGGCGGCGTCGGCACAGCCGGGCGAACCCTTGACCTTCTCCGGCCCCGGCGGCGCCTTCAACCCCGATCCCGACGCCGACTGGTATCTGCTGGCCGTCGATGAATCAGCCCTCCCCGCAGCTGCCACCGTGCTCCATGCGCTGCCGCAGGACGCCGTCGGGCAGGCGTTCATCGAAGTCGCCGGCCCCGCCGACCGCCAGCCGGTGCCGAAACCTGCGGGCGTGGAGCTGACCTGGCTGTACCGCGGGGACATCCCCGCCGGCCGGAGCCGGATGCTGACCGACGCCGTTTCGGCGGCGCCCTGGCGGGACGGAACCGTGCAGGTCTTTGCACATGGCGAGCGGGAGGCCATGAAGTCCCTGCGCGATGTCTTGTTCAGCCACCGGGGACTGGAACGCCGGCAGGTCTCGCTTTCCGGCTACTGGGCTGCGGGGCGCACCGAAGACGTCTTCCAGGCCGAAAAGCGCACGCCGGTGGGCAAGATTCTTTAGCCCGGACGGCAAAAAGCCCGGCCCGCTTCATCAGCGGGCCGGGCTTTTGTCTTTTCGGGGGGCTGCTAGCGCCGCCGGTTGCGGCGGTCGTTGCCGTTGAGGTTCCGGGTGAAGGGCCGGCCCAGGTTGTCGCCGAGCACCACGCCTCCGGAGATGGCCAGAATGACGGTGAGCGCGTCAAACAGGCCCACCACGCCCTGGTACATCTCGTCGGTGCCGATGCTCAGGCCGTACATGGACCGGAAGATCGCCAGCCCCGGGAAGAGGAACAGTACGGCCGGCACCGCCACGATCAGCTGCGGGGCCCCCATCCGCAGGGCAACGATGCGGGCCACCATGCCGATGAAGATGGCAGACACCGCCGGTGTCAGGCGCGGCCCCATGCCGCCTGCCTCCGCCAGCTGGTAGACCAGGAAACCGACGGTGCCGATCAGCACCGTGGGCAGCACCAGCCGGCGCGGGGACTGTTCGACAATGCAGATGGTTCCCAGCGCAACGGCCAACAACAGCAGGGTCACCGGGAAGGAGTACTGCGACGAGGTCACGTCCGTAACGTTCAACCGGCCCATGCCCATCAACGCACCCATTACCAGCGCGACGGCGATACCGGCCACCAGGGCGCCGAAGGTCAGGAACGCGGACAGGAACCGGCCCGACGCCGTAACCGGGAACCCGTTGATCGCATCCTGCACCGCCGAGACCAGACGCCCGGTGGGCAGCATCAGCAGGATTCCGCCCGCAACGACAATGCCGGGGGAAATCGGCACCTCCATGGACCAGAACAGCATTGCCATCGCCGTGACCACAAAACCGCTGGCCGCCGTCGTAAAGAAGTCCGGGACCCGCCACCTGCCCAGCACCCGCTGGAGCAGGCTCACCATCACCGTGCCGGCGAAGCCCACCAGTGACGCGAGCGGGCCGCCGCCGATAAACCCGACGATGGCCGCCGCGAACACCCCCGCGGACACCGTCACCGCCCAGCGCGGGAACGGCTTCGGCCGCTGCGTGATCTCGTTGAGCCGGTTGGCCGCCTCGGCGCGGGAGAGCCCGCCGTCGATGATTTCGGTGACCAGCTGGTGGACCAGGCCGAGCCCGGCATAGTTGTTCGTCCAGGAACGGACCACGCGCATCACCGTGATGGGGGTCTGGTCCTTCGGAGAGTAATTGAGCAGCACCGACTGGTTGGTGATGTCCACTTCGATGCTTTCCAACCCGAATGCGGCCGTCACCGCGATGATGGCGGTTTCCACCTCCAGCGCGCCGGCACCGTAGCGGAACATGGTTTCGGCCATGCCGAGGGCCAGGTCCAGGGTCTTGCGGGCATTCGCGTCCGGCCCGCCGGTGCGCACCATGGGGTTGGCATAGGGGCTGCCTGCCAGCCGCTCCACAATGGACATGGCCTGGGTGGGCGGATTCTCCCCCTGGACCAGCCTGCGCAGCATGCGCCGCGCCGCAGCGGACGAGCGGTCCGCACGGACGGTTGTGGACGCCAGCGGCACCGTTCCCGGCGGAACGGTTTTGCGCGTGCGAGCCGGCCGTTTCTCACGCGGGTCGGCCGTGGTCCGCATGCGGCCCGTCGGCGGCCGAAGCGCCTTGGAACCGGCCGGGCGGATTACTGATGTGGTGGGAGGAGGCGGCTTGGGCCGGGTGCTGCGCAGGGCAGCGGTGGGCATGTCCATGCCGGCGGTCGGCTGCCTCGGAGCCTTCGACTGCGGCGTCGGCGCCTTTGCCGCCGGCCGCAAAGACCGCCCGGCCGCGCCTTGCCCCGGCCGGGGCCCCTTGCCGGACTTCGCCCGCTGGGCCTGTGGCTTCCCTGCCTGGGCCTGCGGCTTCCCTGCCTGGGCACTGCCAGCCTTCGGGTTCTCCGGCTGGGCCTTCCCCTGCTCAGGGCGCTCCGGCTGCCCCTTTGCGGGCTCCGCCCGCCGGCGGGCCGGCACGCTGATCAACGGAATGGGCCCCGCAACCGGGTCCGGATTCGGTGCCGAATCCGGATTCGATCCGGGCTTGCGCCCACCCGGATCGGATGTGTTCTCCAAGGGTTCACCCTTTCGCCTGTTCCGGGACCCGCCCGGGTTATTGCCTGGTGGAACTGCTGCTTAGTAGAACGGCTGCTGGTGGCGGCGCCAGTAAATCTGCCGCGCCACGCGTTCGCCGATGGTGTTCCAGATCCGATAGCGGACCGGGTCCACAACGAAGTCGTAGCACCCAACGAAATCCGTGACCGTCTTGGAGAAGCTGGTCTTGAACAGACCCAGCCCGTGGTGCGGGTGGCTCTTATCCTTGAGCTGGTTACTCGGTGGTGTGCCGCAGAAGTCGTACTGGACGATGCCGCATTCCTTCTTGAGTTCGGTGATCGCGGTCCACTGGACCAGGTGCGAATCCCCGTACTGGGAGCGCCGCGGCTTGGACCCGCCGTCCTTGTACGTGCCCTTGTTCCCGTAGGCAATCACGAAGGCACCCACAGTGGGCTCCCCGTCCTCGAACGCAAAGTAGAAGCGCCCCTGACCGGCGGCAACGAAGTTGGACCAGAACCGGTGGTAGTACTCGTAGGAACGCAGCCGTGCCGCGGAGCGGTCCTCGATGTGCGCCATCAGGCGGTACATGGTCCGCATGTTTTCTTCGGTCGGCTCGACCCGGCGGACGTCGGCGCCTTCACGGATGGCCCGGCGGACTGCGTTCCGGCCGCGGGAGGAGAGGTTCTTGAGCAGCTGCTCCTCGTCAGGCGTAGTGTCCAGCAGCGCCGTGGAGTCGTTGGGCTGCAGGTTGAATGTCTTAATGAATCCGGCCCCCGTGAACAGGGCCTGGACCTCTTCGCTGTCCACGATGTCCGGCTCGACCTTGATCGCGAAGACCTTGCGGCGGGTCTCCTTGATGAACCGGGTCAGCGCGTTCACCACCAGCGGCACGTCTTCGGGGGCGGCGACGTCGGGACCCTTGATGAGGTACCAGAGGCTGCCCAGGACCGGGACCTTTTTCTCGATCGCCAGCGTGTAGGTCACGTAATCGGGTCCGGTGAAGGCGAGGTAGACGGGATTCCAGCCGTGGTGGGACTTCACTTCCGCGAAGGACGCTGACTGGAGGACATTGCCGCCGCCGGGGTTGGCCAGCACGTGCTTATCCCAGTTGGCGATCTCCTCGGCAGTGGCCAGGCGTGCACTAAAATCTCGCAAAATACCTCAACTAATGGTTTGTTCACTGCATCGTTTTCAGCGCATCGCTACCGACGCGCCGGCCCGCCGCGGAAACGGCCTTCGAACCGGGTCCCAGTCTATCCGTTGCACTGCCGCCGGGCCGAACGCTCAAGCGGAGGCGGGGAGGAACCAGCGGACCCGCGGTTGCACTTCGGCCAGGTCCCATGCGGCCTGGATGATCCGGCGGTCCTCCCCCGTAGTCCGCGTCTGTTCCTGCCGCAGGTACTCCCGCCAGGTCGGCACGTCATAGATCTCCCGGAACTGATCCCGGTCAGTGACCGAGTGCACCAGCTCCCAGTCCGTGGCACCGGTGCGCATGCGGGACAGCCGGACTTTGTGCATGGCCTCCACGAACTCGTCATTCCGGTCTGCGGGCACCTCGTAGGAGATCAAGACCGTCACCGGCCCGGCACCGGGTTTCGGTTCCGCACCGGCGGGGAGCTGCAGTTCCGTGCCGGCTACGCTGCGGTCCAGGCGTCCGGTGCGGGGCAGCAGCGGAAGCACCACGACGCTGGCCCCGGTCACCAGCAGCACGCCGGCGGCAAAAGCCAGGGTAGGAGCGTAGCCGGCACCGGTGGCACCTGATCCCCAGAAAACAGCGCCCACGGCCTGCGTGCCGGCGGCGACCATCAGATACACGGACAGGCCGCGGGCACGCACCCATTCCGGCAGGGTCAGCTGCATAGCGGCGTTCAAGGTGGAGAACGTGGAGATCCAGGCGAACCCCGCGAAGACCAACAGCACGGCAACGGCCCATGCGGGCAGGTATCCCGAGGCGAAGGTCCCGGCCGCGAAGACCACGGCGCTGATGCCCAGCAGTGTGTTGTCCTTCAGGACGGTCCGGAGCCGCGGCAGGAGCAGGACACCCAGCACGGCGCCGATACCCAGCGCCCCGAGCAGCAGCCCGTATCCTGCCGAGCCCAGGCCAAGATGGCCGTTGGCGGCAACGGGCAGCAGCGCATAGAGGGCGCTGGCGGGAAAAATGAACAGGCCGGACCGCAGGAGGATCCGTCGGATGAGCGGGGCAGCACGAATGTAGCGGATACCAGCGGCGAGCGCCTCTGCCACGTGTTCGCGTTCGTCCGGATCCCTCTCGGGTGCCCGCCAACTGTAGATCGCAATGGAGGTGCCCACGAAGGACAGAGCGTTCAGCCCGAACACAAAGGCCGGACCGGTCAGGGCCACCAGCAGACCGGCGATGGCGGGACCAACGGCACGCGCCGTGTTCATTGCCACGCTGCCGAGCGCCGCGGCCGCCTGGATCTCTTTCCGTGGCACCAGTGCAGGGGTGATGGCCTGCCATGCTGGGGCGCTCAGCGCCATGCCGGAGCCGATAAGGAAGGTGTAGAGCAGGAGCGAATCCGGGTCCAGCAGGCCCAGTGCGGCCACGACCGTCAGCACGGTAGCAGCGCCGGCAGCGAAGATGTTGGCGCCCAGGATCAGCCGGCGCCGGTTGAAGGCGTCCGCCAGCACCCCGGCAATGAGGCCCAGCAGAAGTGACGGTGCGAGGTTCGCAGTCTGGACCAGGGATACAAGGGCAGGATTTTCGCTGTTCTCCACCAGGAACCACTGGGCTCCGACGGTCTGCATCCAGGTGCCGATGTTGGACCCCAGCTGGGCAAGCCACAGGATGAGGAACATCCGCCGGCGCAGCGGCGCCCAGGGCGATTCCATGCGATTCCCTCCCTCAGGGGCTGGACGGGAAGCCTTTCCAAGCGTGGGCAAAGCGCTCCTGGGCCGACTGGGCAGAGGCCTGCTCCAAGGCATGCAGCCGCCCGTAGGTGAAGCCGTTCTCACCGGCGGCCAACGCCGTTGCCCCCATACGCCGCAGATAGGCCTGCGTCACCACGCTGTCCTGGTGCTCACCAAGGACTTTCTGCACATGCTCGGCTGCGTCCACCATTTCTTTCGCTTCCTTCGGTTGCACGGGTGCCCAGACTTCGGCTGCGTAGCGCAGCTGCTTGGCATCCTTGCGAGCGTCATGGAGCGCTTCCGCGTAATCGTCGCCCGTCAATGTGCGTGTGGACCGTACCCGGCGGTGCAGCCTTTTCCGGTCCCGCCGGATGATCCGGGCAGCGGCGGGGCCTGCCGGTTCCCTGGCCGTTTCCGTCCAGAACGGGCTGTCCAGCAGCGCTTCGAGTCCGTCCAATGCCTGGAAGTACCGCTGGGAGTGCAGTGCTTCGCGGACGTGTCCGTAAGCCTCCCGATAGTCATGGAGCAGTTCCTCGTCCACGCGGGCGGCAACCGGGCCCATCACCAGGTCTGCGGGTTCAGCGGCAATCAGCTGCTGGAGCCGGTGCCGCATCACCTGCGCATCCCGGGCCTTCCCCAATACCCGGGCGAGCCACCGCAGCTCCCCGCGCAGCGAGCGCCCCGGCTCGGGGTCCATGATGCTGCGGTAGCTGGAGAGGGCCGAGCGCAGCCTCCTGGTGGCAACCCTCATCTTGTGGATGCCGTCAGCGTCCCCCCGCCGCACACGCGGATCGTGGCGCAGCAGCTCTTCGAACTGTTCGCGCAGATACTCCAGCAGCAGCAGCGCTACCGGGCTTCGAGCGTCCAGGAAGCCGGCATCGATTCCCTCCGGAGCACTCCCGTTTCCCGCGCCGGCCCCCTTCGGGTGCCGCACCGTGTCCTGTCCCCCCTCCCCTTCCGGGCCCGCCGGCACCGCGCCGGCAGCGAGGAACATGGTTTCCGCCTCCTTGCCCGACGCCCCGCCGGCGGAAGCGACGGCCCAGACCCGCCGGTCCGGGCCGTCGGGTTCGGCTCCGGTGCCCTCTGTTTTGGTGCTTTCATCAGTGACGCTGGCGAGCACAGTGCCCGCACTGTCCAGCAGGTCATACTCCAGATAGCGCGTGACAAGGGTCTGAACAGGCACCGGTTCCCGGCCCCGAAGCACGGCTTGGAGGTCCTCCACCAGTTCCGCCGGAACCCCTTCACCGGGTCCGGAAGTGGTGCTGGCCCGGACCGCAGGCTCCACAGAGGGTGCGCTGCGCTCCCAGCGCGTACCGCCGTCGTCGTCCGTGTGCCGGGAGAGGCTGAAACCGCGTCTGCGGAGGGAACCGTCCGGGGTGTCATACCTGACTTCCGTGCGCCGGCCTTCCCGGGGCTGTGCCACTTTAGCGACACCCGCCAGCTCATGCAGCGGCGGCAGCACCAATGCTTCATTTGCCAAGAATCGAATTGCGGTACCTGTTCCGGCGACCATGTGCGCCAGTATAGGACCGCAACGGCCGCTGCCGGGAGTCCTCGGGCCTCCTGCCTACCGGAGCGGGGCCGCGTCCCGGTAGCATCATGCGGTAATGAACCCGCACTGCAGCAGCGGAGGCCAGCGGATGAACTCGATGACATACGCCAAGCTCGGCAAGTCAGGGGCAACTGTTTCGGTCATTGGGCTGGGCTGCCTGGGCTTCGGCAATCCGGACCGCGGCGCGCACGGATGGACCATCCGCGAGGACGAGGCCAAGTCCCTGCTGCGGCACGCGGTGGAACTGGGCATCAATTTCTTCGACACCGCGAACGTGTATTCCGCCGGCCACAGCGAGGAAATCCTCGGAGCTGCCGTTGCGGAATACTGCCGGCGGGAAGAAGTCGTGATCGCCAGCAAGGTGCACGGCGAGATGGGGCCGGGCCCCAATGGATGGGGGCTATCCCGCAAACACATCCTGTGGCAGGTGGAGCAGAGCCTGCGGCGCCTGGGCACGGACTACATCGACCTTTACCAGGTGCACCGCTGGGACGGCACCACGCCGCTCGAAGAAACGCTGGAGACCCTGGACCAGCTGGTCCGGGACGGCAAGGTCCGGTATCTGGGCGCCTCGAGCATGCACGCCTGGCAGTTCTCGAAAGCCCTCTGCCTGCAGGAACAGCACGGTTGGGCGCAGTTCGTCACCATGCAGGATCACTACAACCTCCTCTACCGGGAAGAGGAGCGGGAAATGTACCCGCTCTGCGCGGACCGGGGCATCGGGGCGCTGCCCTATTCCCCGCTGGCGCGTGGGCGCCTGGCCCGGCCCTGGGGAACGAGGACGGTCCGGCAGGACTACGACGAGCTGGGCCACATGCTCTACGGGGGCAACGAGGAAGTGGACCGCAGCATCACCGATGCAGTGGGGAACGTAGCAGAGGGGCTCGGCGCCACCCGGGCTCAGGTCGCCCTGGCCTGGGTCCTGGCCAACCCGGTGGTCACGGCTCCGTTGATCGGCGCCACGGCCGCGTCCCATCTGGATGACAACATCCAGGCCTTGGACATCCAGCTCACCGAAGAGGAGTTCAGCGCCCTCGAGGAGTTCTACCGTCCCCGTCCCGTTGCCGGGTTCTGAGCGACCTGCGCTACGCCACGCCCGTTGTTGCGCAGTTCCCCGACGGCAGACCATCCTTGGGTTGTGATGGTTCCACTGGTTCCACTGGTTCCACTCTGTTCTAATGTGCTGACTCCTGCCCGTACACAGAAAGTCGCTTAGGTACCCATGCTGTCTCTGGTCTTATGGCTTGTTCAACTGCTGTTGGCACTTCTATTTGCCGGAGTCGGCTTCGTAAAGATCTTCCAGGGCTATGCACGTGTCCGGGAGAACCTTCGCTGGCCCGAGGACTTTTCCCCGGCCACCGTGAAACTGATCGGCGTCCTCGAAGTCCTTGGAGCGGCCGGACTGGTTATTCCCGAGGCGACCGGCATGGTGCCCGTACTGACACCGATAGCTGCATCCGCGCTGACCGTCCTGATGGCATTGGCCGTCCTGGTCCACGTTCGGCGCGGTGAACGCAACCGCATCGCCCTGGGTGTCATTCTGATGATGCTCTCGCTGGTGGTGGCGCTGGGCCGGTTTGGTGTCTTCGGGTGAGCAGTGCGGATCCGCAGCCCCCGCCGTCGCTGGGTGCCGCCGTCGTCGGGCTCTACGCGCTGCTGCCGTCTGAATTCACCGCCGCTCGCAACGCCGCCGCCGCCGACGCCGGGCGGGCCGGGGACAAGGATCTGGCCAAACGCATCAAGGCACTGCCAAAGCCCTCGACGGCGGCCTGGCTGGTTAATCTGCTGGCGCACCGGCGGCGGGAGGATCTGGAACAGGTGCTGGAGCTGGGAGCGGCGCTGCGCGAAGCCCAGGAGGACTTGGACCAGAAGCAGCTGCGCCGCCTAAGCACCGAACGCCAGCGGCTGCTGCGCGCTATTGTCCGCCAGGCCCGGGACCTGGCCTCCGAGCTGGACCACCCGGTCAGCGAATCCTTGGCGGCGGAAGCCGAACAGACGCTCTGGGCCGCGATGACGGACCCCTCGGCGGCGGACGCCGTGGCCAGCGGGCAGCTGGTCCGTTCCCTCGCGGCCAGCGGGTGGGAAGAGGTGGACCTGGACGGTGCCGTTGCCGACCCGGACTCGATAACCCACGGTGCCGGCGGCAGGACGGGGTCCGGGGCGGGGCCCGGGGCGGGGCCAGGCCGGGTCGGGGCAGTGAAGGACAAGGGCGGGAGCCGGGACAGCGCCGCGGTCCGCCTGCGGCAGGCCGAGGCCCGGCGTGCCGTCCGGAAGGCGCAGGCGGACCTGGAGGAAGCGGCAGCCGCCGAGCACCGGGCGCAGGAAGCGCTGGACGCCGCCCAGCGGGAAGTGGATGAGTCCGCCGGCCGCCGGGACGAGCTCACGGATGAGATCGACGAACTGCGGGAGCGGATTCGGCAGCTCGAGCGGGAGGTCGCAACCGTGGACCGGCGTTCCGGGAAGCTGGAACGCGAGCGGGACCATGCCCGGCGCGCGGCCCGTGCCGCCCGGCGGACGGCGGAAAAGGCCCGGCAAAAGCTCACCGACGCCCAGGACGCGGCCGATGCCGGAACTGACAGCGGGCGCTAACAGCGGGACGCGGTAGTTAGCTTGCGGCTGCGGGCAGCTGCTGCAGCATCCCGAACCGGCTGCGGATCCGCGCCAGATCCGTTGGGTGGGCTATCCCGGGAAACACGCCGTCGTAATCCGGCATCCCGATGACGTCCAGACGGCAGCCGGCGTCGTAGAGCACGTCCACGACGTTGCCGAAGCGCTGCCAGCCGTAGGGATTCGATCCTCCGAGCGGCGGCACGCCGCTGATCACCCAGTGCCGGTGCGTCTGCGCCAACTGCAGGTAGTCGGAGGTGGCCGACTGCGCATGGCACAGGTCCTCGAAATCGAACCACAGCTGCCCGCCGTCCGCCCGCAGGGCCTCCAGCGTCCGGGTGCCCGGTGTCAGCTGCAGTCCTTCCGCTGCGCCGGGCGGGATCAGCCCGGCTACGGCAAGCAGCCCGTCGTCGTTGCTGCGCAGGTGATACCCGGCGGCGAAACCGGACGCGTTCCGAGGCCCTGCGACGGCACGGTAATCCGTGTCCCCGTCCAGCTCCAGGACCTGCAGGTGTCCGGTAATCAGTGCAATGCCGGGTTCAAAGAGATGGTGGAACATCTCGTCCGGAAGCAGCTCCTGCGGCGCGTAGTTGGATGTCGCCACGAGCACGATGCCGCGGTCCAGTACGGTGCGGAGCAGTCGGGTAATGAAGGCTGCGTCTGCCGGGTCCTTGACATGGAATTCGTCAAAGCACAGCAGCCGGACCCGGCCCAGCATCTGGTCCAGCGCCGCGGCGAAGGCCGAATCCTGCCGGTAGCCGCGGTTTCCGTAACCGGCAAAGACGAGTGCATGGAGTTCACGGAAGAAGTCGTGGAAATGCAGCCGCCGTTTCTGCGGGATATCCACGGAGTCGAACAATGTGTCCAGCAGCCAGGTCTTCCCCCGCCCCGGCGGACCCCAGAGGTAGACGGAGGTATTGTCGGGCGCGGGTTCGGCGGATCGGGCCGCCGCGGCAGCCGCGGCAAGCGCCGGAAGGACGGCCAGCTGGGCGGCGTCCAGGGCCAGGCCCTGCGCCTGCGCTGCGAGCTGGAATTCGTCGGCGGAGCCCGGGGCCTGCGTTGCGGTCATCCTTCCGTTCTACCCAACCGGACGGCACCGGCCAAACCGGCCAAATAGGGCAGGGAAATTCGCGCTAATTATTCGCGCACCGCGGTGGTACGTTCGAAGCCAGGCACGGAACGAATGACCGCCTTTTGGAGGAACCATGACCGACCACGTTGCCCATGTGCAGGACTGCACCGTATCCAGCTGCGACTTCAACCATGAGGGATGCACCGCCTACGCGATCACGGTGGGCGGCTCGCCCGATCACGCCAGCTGCGCCACATTCATTGACACATCAGCCACCGGCGGGCTGCCCAAGGTCCTCGCCCAGGTGGGTGCGTGCCAGCGCAATGAGTGCCGGTTCAATGACCACCTCATGTGCGACGCCCGTGATGTACGGGTGGGTCCCGGCGCGGAACTCGCTGACTGCCTCACCTACCAGCCCCGCTAACCGGTGGCATCAGTCCTTCTTGAGTGGAATCCGGACCTCCCGGATCCCTGGCCCGGCGGTTACGGTCCGGCAGTAGCGGCAGTGAACGACGGCGGAACCTTCCGCCGGAGCATGCCCCTGATGACCGGCTGCCCGCCGCTTGCCGGAACCGAGGTATGGCTTCTGCTGTGCGGCAGCCAGGGTGTGCAGCGGGGACTGGTGGGCCACGGCGTGGTTGTCCCGCCCGGCCCTGGAGACACCGCCGGCACCGCGGACGCCGTGACGGTGGACTTCGACCGGCTGCTGCCCCTGGGCGAGCAAGTGCCGGCGTCACTCCTCGAGGAAGACGTGCCGAACCTGCCCCGGGCCGGCGGCGCCGTGCCCGTACCGTCAGGTTCCGTGCCGGCACTGCGGCGGCTGTGGTCGGGATTCCTCGGCGTCGAACCCGATCCGCTGAGCCCTCCCCCGGGCACGATGGCTGCCGAAGCACTGGGCCTGCAGCGCACTAACGCCTACGAGCACGACGCCGAGGCCCGCCGGCTGTGCCTGGCGTTCCACGGCAATTGCTGTGCGGCCTGCGGTCTGGTCCCTTCGCAGCGGTACGGTCCGGGAACCGAAGCGCTGATGCAGGTCCATCATCTGGTGCCGGGCCCGGACCTGCCCGGCGGCTACGCATTGGATCCGGTCTCGGACCTGGTGCCCCTGTGCCCCACATGCCACGCCGTGGCACATACCCGGGTTCCGGTCCCCTACACGCCCGCCGAGGTGCGCGGCCTGCTGGCCGCCGCACCGGATGCCGCAGCACGGGCAGTCGGCGGGGACGCCGTCGTCGTCGGGTCCATAGTGAGCCCCGAGCAGCAGCAGGCGCTGGAAGACGCCGCCCGGCTGCGCGGACTTCGCTAGACTCGGAACTCCCATGAGCATTCCAGCGAGCACTTCCAAAACCGTCCGGGTGGACGCCTGGCTGTGGGCGGTCCGCGCCTATAAAACCCGGTCCGCGGCCACCGCCGCGTGCCGCGCCGGCCATGTCCGGTTGAACGGCAATCCGGCCAAGGCCGCGCAGCCGGTGCAGCCCGGGGACACCGTCCGGATCCGGCAGCCCGGCTTTGAACGGATCCTCGAGGTACGGCAGCTGATCGCCAAACGCGTCGGTGCCGAGGCGGCGTCGCACTGCTTTATTGACTCCACGCCCGCCCGTCCCGCGGCTCCGGCGCTCGGTATTCCGGTACGGGACCGGGGCGCCGGCCGGCCCACGAAAAAGGACCGCCGCGAACTGGACCGGCTGCGCGGGAGCTAGGGCCCCCGCGCAGGTGCGCTAAAGGCCCGCGGGCTCCGGCAGGCTGGTTCCCGTTTCCACGAACCGCTGGTGGAAGGACAGGGACTCGTCCAGCAGATGCGGGGTGTGCTTGCCCAGGCTGTCCCGGCTGGCGCGTTCGAAGTAGTCCTGCAGCAGCGGCTGGAAGTCCGGGTGCGCGCACTTCTCGATGATGACGCGGGCGCGCTGCTTGGGCGAAAGGCCGCGCAGATCCGCCAGGCCCCGCTCGGTGATGATGAGCATCGTGTCGTGTTCGGTGTGATCCACGTGGGCGGCCATGGGCACAATCCCGGAAATCTTCCCGCCCTTGGCCGTGCTCGGGGACATAAAGGCGGAGAGGAAGCCGTTGCGGGCAAAGTCCCCGGAGCCGCCGATGCCGTTCATCATGGCCGTACCGGCCACGTGGGTGGAGTTCACGTTTCCGTAGATGTCAGCTTCGATCATCCCGTTCATGGCAATGCAGCCCAGCCGGCGGATCAGTTCGGGGTGGTTGGAGATCTCCTGGGTCCGCAGGATGATGCGCTTGCGGTAAAAGTCGATGTTCGAGTTGAATTCCTCGATGCCCGCCGGGCTGAGGGAGAAGGATGTTGCGGAGGCCACCCGGATCACGCCGTCGCGGATCAGGTGCAGCATGCCGTCCTGGATCACTTCGGTGTAGGCCGTGAGCCCGGTGTAACCGGCGGTGGAGAGTCCGGCGAGCACGGCGTTGGCGATGTTGCCCACCCCCGACTGCAGCGGGAGGAGCTTGTTGGTCAGCCGGCCGGCCTTGATTTCGGAGTCGAAGAAGTCCAGCAGGTGCCCGGCGATCTGCTGCGAGGTTTCATCCGGCGCTGCGAACGGAGTCATGCGGTCCGGCGCGTCCGTCTCGACCACGGCAATGACCTTCTCCGGGTCCAGACGCAGGTAAGGCTCCCCGATGCGGTCATCCGGGTTCACCAGCATGATGGGCTTGCGGTGCGGGGGCAGCGCGGTGCCGTAGTAAACGTCATGCATGCCGTCCATGGCTTCCGGCTGCTGGCGGTTCACCTCGATGATGACCTTGTCTGCCTGCTCAAGCCAGGTCTTGTTGTTGCCCACGGAGGAGGACGGGATGAGGCTGCCGTCCTCGTTGATGCCGACTACCTCGATCACGGCCAGGTCCACGTGCCCGTAGAACCCGAACCAGGTGTACTGGGCCACGTGCCCGAGGTGGATGTCGATGTACTCGAGTTCGCCGTCGTTGATCCGCTTCCGCAGCGTGGGATCGGACTGGTAGGGCAGTCGCAGTTCCATGCCGCCGGCCTTGGCCAGCACGCCGTCGAGTTCCGGGGCCGTCGAGGCGCCCGTGAGGACCTTGATCTGGAAATCCTCTCCCTTTGCGTGTGCTGCTTCCATCTGGGCGGCGAGCGCCTGCGGAACGGCCTTGGGATAGCCGGCGCCGGTAAAACCACTCATCGCCACGGTCATTCCCGGGCGGATCATGGCCGCTGCCTGCTCGGCGGTCATAACGAGTTGCTGGAGTCCGGGATGGGAGATGCGACGGTGCATGGAAAGCCTTTCAGAGAACGAGATCGAACTCACCCTATCGCCCTGTGAGCCGTGCCTCATAGTTGGGTGTCGGCGCACACGTAGGGATCGTGCCTAAGATGGTGCCGACAAACGCCGTCGGCCACGCCCCGGCGGATGGCACCCGGGAGGAAACCTGCCATGCCGAAACCCATCATTCCTGCCCCGTCTCCGCTGGCGAACCTGCGGGATCTGGGCGGGATTCCAGTGGACGGCGGAAAGATCCGCACCGGCCTGGTGCTCAGGGCCGACGACGTCGCGACCACCACCGCGGAGCAGGTAGCCGAACTTGTGGAGGCGGGCCTGTGCACCATCATCGATCTGCGCTCCGCCGACGAGGCGGAACGCACCGGACGGGGCCCGTCCGCAGACCATCCGGTGCAGTATCTGGCCCTGCCCCTGACCGATTCCATGGACGCCCCGCCGGAACTGGCGGGGCAGCTCCTGAAGTCGGTCAGCTCCCCCGAGCAGGTAGGCCAGTGGTACGCCAGGATTTTCGTCGCGCAGAAAGAGGCCCTGGTGCGCGGCCTGCAGGCCGTGGCCAACTCCCCCGGTGCCGTGCTTTTCCACTGTGCCGCCGGCAAGGACCGCACGGGTCTGTTCGCCGCAGCACTGCTGGCGGTGCTGGGTGCGGAACCGGAGGCCGTCGTCGAGGACTATGCCCGGACCCAGGCCCGGCTTCCCGAGGTCTACCGCCGGATGGGGCTGACCGAGCTCAGCGGCGGTTATGACATCCCCGTGGATCATCCCGTACTGGCGGCCCACCCGGCCGCCATGCGGTCGATGCTGGCAACCCTGGATTCCAGGGCGGGCGGCGCGGCCGCGGTGCTGCGTTCCGGCGGGCTCACCTCCGAACTGGTTGGCCGCCTGCGCCGGAAGCTGGTGCAGCCCGTGCCCGCGCAGGTGTAGCGATGCCGGCCCGCCCGCAGCGTATTGCCACCACGGCTGCCACCGGCCCGGGCGATGCGGAAAAACGCCCCGCCGCCCTGCTGCTGCTGGCTACCATCGCGGCGGTGCTGTGGGCCAACGCACCGTTTTCCGGTACCTATGAGCACTTCTGGGAAACCACCGTCGAGGTGCGCGCCGGCAGCATGATTCTGGAGTTGACTGCCCGGGAAGTGGTCAACGACGCGCTCATGGCCGTGTTCTTTTTCGTAGTGGGGCTCGAGGTGCGGCGGGAATTTGCCCTGGGCGAGCTGACCAACCGGTCCCGGGCCGTGATTCCGGTGGTCGCGGCGGCCGCCGGCATTGCCGTGCCCGCTGCAGTCTTCCTGCTGTTCACGGCCGGAACGGAAAATGCCGCCGCGTGGGGCGTGGTCATTTCCACCGACACCGCGTTTCTGCTGGGCGCACTGGCCGTTGCAGGACCTCGGGTTCCCGGCAGGCTGCGGATCTTCCTGCTGACCCTGGCGGTGGTCGACGACGTTGCCGCGCTCAGCATCATTGCCCTGGTCTATACCGATCATCTGGAACCGGTGCCGTTGCTGCTGGCCTTCGCCGGGCTCGCCGCCGTCGCGCTGACCCGCCGCTTGCCGTACGGTCGGGGCGGCGCCTACGCCGTGCTGGCAGTCCTGGTGTGGCTGGCCTTTTACGCCTCGGGAGTGCATCCGACGCTGGCCGGCGTCGGCATTGCCCTGATGGTCCCGGTGTTTCCACCCGCACGGCGGGACGTGGAACATGCGTTGGAGCTGACCCGTGTTTTCCGCCAGTCACCGAATTCCCGGTACGCCCGGGCTGCGGTGCACGGCGTGCGGGAGTCCCTCTCCATCAACGAACGCCTGCACAGTGCATACACGCCGTACGTGGATTACCTGATCCTGCCCGTATTCGCCCTCGCCAACGCCGGAGTGAGACTGGACGGGCCAACGTTGGAATTAGCCCTGCGCTCCCCGCTGGCCTGGGGCATTGTCTGCGGCCTGGTACTGGGAAAGTTCATCGGCATTTTCGGTGCTGCCGCGGTGCTGCACCGGCTGCGGATCGGCGAGTTCGGGCCCGGCCTGACGCTGGGCCGCATCGCCGGCGGCGCTGCCCTGTCCGGCATCGGATTCACCATCGCCCTGTTCATCATCGGCCTCGCCATCGAGGACCCAGCGGTGCAGAACGAAGCACGGGTGGCGGTCCTGGCCGGATCGCTTCTGGCGTTCGCCACGGGGAGCACCATCTTCCGGGCAGTGGAGGGAAGGCGCCCTGCCGTTCCCCCGGGTGAGGTGCTGGCCCGGCCGGTGGATCCGGCCCGCGACCACGTGGTGGGACCTGCAGACGCTCCGTTGACCCTCGTGGAATACGGGGACTACGAGTGCCCGTTCTGCAGCCGGGCCACGGGGACCATCATGGAAGTGCGCGAGTATTTCGGTGCCGACCTGCGCTATGTCTGGCGCCATCTGCCGCTGTCCCGGGTCCATCCCAATGCCGTTGCAGCCGCCGAGGCCGCAGAGGCCGCGGGCCGGCAGGGGCGCTTCCGGGATTACAGCGCGCATCTTTTCGAGAACCAGGACAACCTCCTCCCGGAAGACCTGCTGCGTGCGGCGGAAAGCCTGGGCCTGGACATGGACCGGTTCGAAGCGGACCTGCGCTCGGCAGAGGTCAGCAACCGCGTGCTGGACGATGCCCTGGACGCCGAGTCAATGGACCTGCACGGAACTCCAACCTTTTTCATCGGGCGCCGCAGGCACCACGGCCCCTACGACGCGGCAACCCTGATCCGCGCCCTTGAGGCATCACGTTCCGCCGTGCCGTAGGGCCTGCGGGTACGCTCGGGCGATGAGTACAAACGCATTGGTCACCGGCGCTGGCCGGGGCATCGGAGCAGCAATTGCAGCCGCCCTCGCAGAGGCCGGCCATACCGTGGCGGTGCACGCCGGACACGACGCCGACGCCGCCCGCCGGGTTGCCGATGCGCTGCCAGGGAAGGGCCACGCCGTCGTCGTCGGGGATCTGTCCTCCCCCGCGGAGTGCGAACGGGTCTTCGCCGAGGCCGTGGACCAGCTCGGCGGCCTGCACGTCCTGGTGAACAACGCGGGCATCTTCCGGGCCCAGCCGGTGACGTCCGGGTCCTTTGCCGATTGGCAGGAGGCGTGGCGGCAGACCATCGACATCAATCTGGTGGCACCGGCAAACCTCTGCCGGCTGATGGCCGGGCATCTGATTGAGCGGCCCGCGGGTCCGGCGGGCGGACGGCTGGTGAATGTGGGATCTCGCGGCGCGTACCGCGGGGAACCGGAGAACCCGGCCTACGGCGCCAGCAAGGCCGGGCTGCACTCCCTTACCCAGTCCCTTGCCGTGGCGCTGGCGCCGCATGGGATCTTCTCCGCCGCCGTCGCACCGGGATTCGTGGACACCCGGATGGGCCGCCCCGCGTTGGAGGGTGCCAGCGGCGCAGCCATCCGGGCGCAGAGTCCGTTCAACCGGGTCGCGGAGCCGGAGGAAGTGGCTGCGACCGTAGCCTGGCTCGCCACGGCCGCTCCGGAGTGGGTCAGCGGTACGGTGATCGACGTCAACGGCGCCTCGCACCTGCGCTGACCTCCGCGGGCGTGCCCCTTAAGCCTGCTGCGGCTGGCCGTTGCTCGCCGTGGTGCCGCCGTCGACGGGCAGGATCGCGCCGGTGATGAACCGGGCGGCGTCGGAGGCCAGGAACAGGATCGCATCCGCTACCTCGTCCGGCTGGCCCGGGCGGCCCAGGGCAATCCGTTCGGCGAACTTTGCCTTCTGCTCTTCGTCGTCCTTTTTGTCCTCGACCAGGTCGGTCCAGATCAGGCCCGGCGCTACGGCGTTCACGCGGACCCCGTCCTTGCCGTGGTCCAGGGCCACCGCGCGGGTGAAGTTGTTGACCCCGCCCTTGGCCGCGTTGTAGGCACTCATGTTCCAGTCGGCAGCCATGCCGGAGACGGAGGAGGTGTTGACGATGCAGCCCTTGGATTCGATCAGGTGCGGGATAGCGGCCTTGGTGCCGTAGAAGACGCCCGAAAGGTCGGTCTCAATGATCCGGTGCCATTCCTCAACGGCGGTCTCTTCGACCGGCCCGTTGGTCAGCGTGCCGGCGTTGTTTACCAGGACGTCCAGGTGCCCGTGCTGCTGTACGGTGTCCTCGACGAGCTTGCGGACATCGTCCCAGTTGGCGGAATCGGCGACGACGGCCGTGGCCGTGCCCTCGGGCAGGGCGGCGACGGAGGCGGTGATTTTCTCAGCCACGGTGTCGGTCAGGACAACAGTGGCTCCTTCGGCAACGAAGCCCCGCGCCGCTGCCTCGCCGATGCCGGATCCGGCGCCGGTGACAATGACGACTTTGCCCTCAAAACGCTTATTCATGTGCAAGCCTTCCTCGTGTCCAAGCAGGGTGCCAGCGGTAGTGCCAGTCCTTACGAACCTATCACCGGGGGTTTCGGCACCGCGTCCAGTTCGTCGTCCACGAACCGCGGTGCGGCTGCACGGATGCCGGCACCGACCATCACGGCCGCGGAGGCAATCAGGAGCGCCAGCGGCAGGGTCCAGCTGCCGGAGACATCGTGCAGGGCGCCGATCGCGAACGGTCCCATGGCGGCCAGCAAATAGCCGACGGGCTGGATGAAGCCCGAGAGCTGCGCGGTGACCCGCGGTTCCCGGGAGCGGGCGGTGATCAGTGCCAGCGCGGTGGGGAACGCGAACCCGCCCACGCCCAGGAACAGCGCCCAGAGCCAGGGCAGTGTGTCCGCTGCCAGCAGCAGCCCGCTGTAGCCTGCCGCCATGCAGACACCGAGGCCAACAATGTAGGTCCGCAGGCGCGGCGAGCGTGCCACCAGCACGGGCATGATCAGGCCGCCCGGGATGCCAAGCCCGGCAATGATCGCGGCCATCAATCCGGCGTGCGCCTGTTCCAGTCCCGCGTCGCGGTAGATCTGCGCAGCCCAGCCGAACTGGACGTAGGCGTGCATGGACTGAACGCCGAAGAAGATGCTCAGGGCGACGGCGGTGCGTGACGAGCGCATCCGGGTGCCCTTCGCCGCGCGCGGCCCGCCGGCAGCCACCGGGTCCCGCCCGGTGCGCAGTGCCAGGACCGCCCAGAACATAAAGGCCGCCAGCGCCGCGGCGCCCCACACTCCCAGGCTCAGCCGCCAGCCGGCCGGACCGCTGCCCGCCAGTACGCCGCCCAGCAGCAGCGGCAGGCTGGCGCCCAGGGCCAGCGTGGTTCCATAGACGGAGTTCAGCAGGGCCAGACGCGACCCGCCGTGGCGCTTGATGAAGGCGGGGACGAGGATGTTGCCCACCGCCATGCCGGCGAAGGCAAGCACGGTAAGCACCAGGAAGAGCACGGCGGATCCTGCCAGCGCCCGCGCCAGCAGCCCGGCAGCCACGGCCCCCAGCGCCAGGACAATGGCGCCGTTGATTCCGGTCTTGCGTGAGAGCGCGACGGCGAGCGCCCCCACCACGGCAAAAGTCAGTCCCGGCAGCGCGGTCAGCACCCCGGCCGCGGTGGCGTCCAGGTCCAGTGCGGCCTGCAGCTCGGCCAGGACCGGACCGACGGAAGAGGCGCCGGGGCGCAGATTGACGGCGACCAGGACCACGGCGACGCCGACCAGCCAGATCGGCAGGATGCGGCCGCCCGCGGTGGTGTTTGCCGGTGTCCCCTTGGTGTCGCTCACCCGAGTCTTTCTATCACGGCGCCGGCACCCGGGACCTATGTGTCAGACGGGCAAACCGGCGGCCTGGCTGAAGCTGGCCGACTCCACGAACGCCGTCGCGGTATCCGGGGCAATCTCCGTCATCCCGGCGTCGACAATCAGCGGTCCTGCTCCCGGGCGGGCGGCCGACTCGGTGAAAAGCTTCCCAGCCGTGAAGCGGACCCCCGCAGGTTCCCCGGCTTCCTGCCAGGCCTGCCGGGCGGTCGGGTCCAGCTGCAGGTACCAGGACAGCAAAGCGTGCGCTGCCTGGGCGGAGGCCTTGCCGGTGGACATGTCCAGGTCTGCGTTCAGGACGATCACCGGGGCGTTTCCCGGCCAGGGCGCGGGGGCCTCATCCGGTAGCTGGGTGCCGGAAACCTGCAGCTTCGCGAGGTTCTTGGGCATCTGCTCGTAAGTGACCGGTTCGAAGGCGAGGGCCTGCGCCCGGCCCACTGTCACCGCTCCCGACGGCGCTTCAACGGCCAGCTTCCCGAAGGTGCTCGGATTCGCCCGGCGGACGGTCTTCGTAAACCGGCCGTACAACCAGTTTTCCCAGGCTTCGCTGTCCTCAGTGGCCGTATATGCCCGAACGCTTGCGACGGCGGCAGCGGCCACGGCGTCGCGGTGGGCGGCTGGGTCGGTCTTGTCCACGAGCAGGACGATGGGCTGGACTTTGTCGAACGGCTGCATGCTTCCAGTTTTCCATGTTCCGACGGGACGCGTTCTGCCGGTGTGCACGGCAGCGGAGCCGGGCCCGCCGTCGAACCTTGGATGCCGTCACTACTCTGCCCCTGCCCTCTCCGCCGCGGTAGCGTGCGCGGCATGAGCGATCGCGAAACCCAGAGACACAGTTCCACTCCCCCGCGGCAGGCACCCGCTTCCGCCCCGACCCTGGGTCCTTCCCGCAGCCCCTGGAAAGCCGATACGGCGGGACCGGAGACGCAGTGGCAGGCGATGGAACGTGAGGACGGCCTGTACACCGTGGCCCAGATAGCCCAGCAGCTGGGCTTCGGCGGCGGCCCCAATTCGATGGCGCGGCAGCTCACCGGGAAGGGGAGGATTCTTGTTGTAAAGCGGGGAGAGCAGTTCCTGTATCCGGGTTTCCAGTTCGACTGGGCCAGCGAACGGGTTCTTCCCACCGTCAAGGACGTCGTCCGGATGGGCCGCCAGGCCGGCTGGGCGGATGAGCGGATTGCCCTGTGGTTCTACACATCCAACCGGCGCCTGTCGGATAAACGCCCGGTGGACGTGAGGGCCAATGAGGAGGAGCTGATTACTCTCGCCGGGGAAGAGTTCGGGCAGTAACTGCTCGCCGGTGTGGGTGTTTCCCGGGCTAGAGGCGGATGGCCGCAGCCATCTCGTTGACGAAGTCCTCGGTCTCGGCCGCGTTCCGGAACCCGTAAGAGACCTCCCGCACCGCTTCCTGGCGGGAGAGGGGTACGGCGTGGTATTTGACGGCGGCAAAGTTGCCCGGTTCGCTGACCGGTTCCACCAGGGGACGGTCATTCAGCCGGGCGAACTGGCGCAGGGTCGGGTCGATGCGCCACTGGTCCGTCTCCACCCAGAAGTGATCGCCCATGCCCGAGCTGCCGCTGGCCACCCGCACGTCCTCCAGCCCGGCGGAGGACATCAGCCAGGCAAGCGTGAAGGAAGCGGGGGCACCCAGCCCGGAGCCGTAGGGAATATGGGCCTCGGCTACGGCTGCTGCCTGTTCTGCGAGGGCGGTGGCTTCCTTGAGGCTGAGTGTCTGCATACTTCTATGTTCTCAGCCGCAGAGCACTAACCTTGCCGCCGCCTCCGGTACCCAGCCAGGACACACTGCCAGGACACACCGTACCGGCACCGGTTCAGGCGGCTGCCCCGGTGTCCGGTCGGCGCATCCGATCAGTTGCACGCCGGACCGGTGGATCGCTTTCCGCGTTCTGCAGCAGCCGGTCGAAGTCCATGAGCCCCACATCGCCGCACTTGAAGGACAGCCTGGCCTCGGGCCTGCTGCCCGCTGCGGTAGGTTTCCGCCGCCCCGTAAGCGCCAGGCGCAGCTGCCCGCCGCCGTCGTCGTTGACCTGCAGCTGCCGCTTCGCTACCAGTTCACGGACGCCTCTGGCGTCCACCGCAGGCGCGTTGTAGAAGTACTCCCGGACCACTCGGGTGAGGGCTTCCGCATCCGTACGGTCCTGCCGCGGCCACCGGATCAGTTTGTCAGTGACTGCCTGGACGGGCTGAACAATGAAGCCGAACGCGATAAGCAGTGCAATCAGGTCCCCGCCGCCCATAACGAGGAACAGCATGGCGGCCACGCTCAGGCCCACGATGGTCCGCACTGAGTGGGGATGCCGTGGACTGAGCGGAATGGTGACCAATATCGGTTGGATCTGCGCGGCCATCAGGACCAGCCTCCCTTCAGCCCGGCCAATGCCTCTGCTTCGCGGGCGAGCCTGGCCGCCTCGTGGAGCTCGTGGTCGGAGCGGCTTCGGTTATAAATCATGGGGTCCTGCTCGACGGCCGCTTCAAGGGAACGCAGGCGGTTTCGATGGTTCTCCGCCGTTTGCGCCAGCTTCAACTGCGACTTCGAATTTGTCAGTTTTTGCATCAATTCCTCCACACGGGATTCCTTCGCACGGACAACCTCAAAATGGTGGCGCGCCGTGGCTTCAACGCGTTCCGCAAGGTCATGCATGCGGCGCGCGGTGGCGGCGAGACTGACGGCCTGGCCTGCGGTCAGCCGTTCCTCGGCGACTACGGCTTCCAACGCTTTCAACCGGGTTTCATAGGACCGCGTGACCGCACTGTAGTGCCGCATCACTTCCCATGCCGCGCGGACCTGGTTCCGCAGCACTTCCTGCCGTGCCGCGGTGGCAGCAATCGCCGCATCGAGCCGGGCACAGGTCCCGGCGTAGCTGTCCGGGGGGCCGGGGGCCCCGAACTGCACCTGCACTATCCTTTGGACCCGCCTGAGGTTTGCGCCCACGGCTGCCTCTCTACAGTCTGTCGCTGAACCGGGAAAGAGTGCCGCATCGGGATTCGAAGCAGAAACGGCTCCCGACGGCGGCAACGGTCATCCGATCCATTAACCCTGCCCGCGCCCGGCCCGCCGGGTCAATGGATGGAGCCGGTTTGCGGGGGTGTGGAAGACTGCGGGCATGGAAATCCGTCCCGCCGCGCTGCTCGGCGGCTCCTACCGGGTGCGCAGGGCAGAGCGCGACGACGTCGGTCCGATCGTTCGGCTGCTGCTGGCCGATACGCCGGCTTCCGCTGCCGATACGCCGGGCGCCAATCCCCTGGCGCCATATCTGCGCGCTTATGCTGCCATTGCCGCGGATCCGGCCAACTTCCTGGCCGCGGTCGAGGATTCAGCCGGGAAGATTGCCGGGACCCTTCAGTTGACCCTGATCCCCTGCCTGGCTCTCGGCGGGGCAACCCGGTTACAGGTTGAAGCCGTCCATGTGCGGGCCGATCTCCGGTCCAACGGGCTTGGTGCGGCCATGATGGACTGGGCGGTTGCCGAAGGACGGCGGAACGGCGCCACGTTGGTCCAGCTCACCTCCAATGCGCGGCGGGAGTCCGCACACCGCTTTTACCAGCGGCAGGGCTTTGACGCCTCGCACATCGGGTTCAAGCGCGCCCTTCCGCCGCTGCCGTAACGCGCGTTGACTACCGGCTCCACGGCGGCGGGTGGTGATGCGGATCGTGTTCCAGCCCGCACCACCCTCCATCGGCTAATCGATGTAGCGCAGTCCTGCCGCTTCCAGCGGTCCCCGCATCGAGTACATGTCCAGTCCGAGTTCTCCCGCTGCGAGGCGTTCGCGTTTGGCCGCCTCGTTGTCCTCCCGCTTCCGGGAGGCCTCGGCCACTTCTCCGGCACGGTCGGCAGGAACGACGACGACGCCGTCCACATCTGCGACCACCACGTCGCCGGGGTTCACCAGGGCGTTGGCGCACACTATCGGAACGTTTACCGAACCCAGGGTCGCCTTGACCGTTCCCTTGGAGTTGATGGCTCGCGAGAACACGGGAAAGTCCATCTCCTCCAAAGCCGCGGCATCGCGGCAGCCGCCGTCGATCACCAGACCAACCCCGCCGCGGGCACGCACCGAAGTGGCAAGCAGTTCGCCGAAGAAGCCGTCTTCGCTCTCCGTGGTGCAGGCAGCCACCAGCACGTCGCCGGGCTGGAGTTGTTCAACGGCCACGTGCAGCATCCAGTTGTCCCCCGGCTGCAGCAGCACGGTCACCGCCGGGCCGCAGAGTTTGGCCCCGGGGTAGACGGGGCGCATGTAGGGGCGCATCAGTCCCAACCGGCCCATGGCCTCGTGCACGGTGCTGGTGCCGTATGGGGCCAAAGCCTCGACGTCGGGCTGCGGGGCACGGGTGATGCTGCGGTGGACCACTCCGAGTTCATGCATGGGTACTGCTCCTTTGGGGTTCATGGCCCTGCCGCGTCAACAGGGCATCCAGGCGCGGATAGACGGCACGGGTGTTGTTCTCACGGATATCGGCAAGTTCCTCGCCTGTCAGGCCCGCCGCAGCCAGATACCGTCCGGTGTCGTCGAAGTTAAACCCGGTGCCTGGATCGACGTCCCGCACCGCTCCGATCATCTCGGAGGCGAAGAGGATGTTCCGGGTGGGCATCACCTCCAACAGCAGGTCGATGCCGGGCTGGTGGTAGACGCAGGTGTCGAAGAAGACGTTGTTGAGCAGATGTTCCTCCAGCGGCGGCTTCTTTAATGCCATGGCCAGGCCGCGGAAGCGCCCCCAGTGGTAGGGCGCGGCGCCGCCGCCGTGCGGAATAACGAACTTCAGCTCCGGGAAGTCCGTAAACAGGTTCCCCTGGATCAGCTGCATCACCGCCGTGGTGTCCGCGTTGAGGTAGTGGGCGCCCGTGGTGTGGAAGGCAGGATTCACGCTGGTGCTCACGTGGATCATCGCCGGCAGGCCGTACTCAATCATCTTTTCGTAGATCGGGTACCAGGAGCGGTCCGTCAGCGGAGGGGAGGTCCAGTAGCCGCCGGAGGGGTCCGGGTTGAGGTTCAATGCCACGGCACCGTATTCGTTGACGCAGCGTTCCAGTTCCGGGATGCAGGACGCCGGGTCCACTCCGGGTGACTGCGGCAGCATGGCGGCCGGGGCAAACCGGTCGGGGAAGAGTTGGCTGACCCGGAAGCACAGCTCGTTGCAGATGGCCGCCCATGCGGCGGAAGTGGCGAAGTCCCCGACGTGGTGTGCCATGAAGGAGGCGCGCGGCGAGAAGACGGTCAGGTCGATACCGCGCTCGTCCATCAGGCGCAGCTGGTTCGCGGAGATGCTTTCGCGCAGTTCATCGTCGCTGATGACCAGGTCCGCCGGGTCCGGAGCAGCCGTTCCCGGATCGGCGAGCGCCGCAATCTGCCGGTCCCGCCAGTCGCCCAAGGCCGGCGGTGCGGTGGTGTAGTGGCCGTGGCAATCGATGATCATCGGGTGTTCTCCTCTGTTGCTGCCGTCTCCTGGAGACGGCGCGGGACAAAAACTTCGCCGGCCATGATCAGCCGGGCGGTGCGCAGCAGCGCGGATTTGGTGACGTGTTGGGGGTCCTGCGGGTCGAGCCCAAGTTCCACGGTGAATTCACCGGAGGGATGCTCCACCGAAACCGTCAGGCCCGCTCCGGTACCGGCCTCCGCAACGGTGCTGATTTCCCGTGCCACGGTGCCGTCAATGACGCACGCGGTGGCAGCGGTGACGGCGGCCAGCACGCCAATGGATTCGTGGCAGACATGCGGGATGAAGCTGCGGGTGGTGATGCTGCCACCGTGTGCCGGCGGGGCTATCAATGTCATCTTCGGGTAGTTCTTGGCGGTGACATCTCCCAGCCCCATCAGCTGCCCGCACTGAAGCCGCAGCGCTTCAAGCCTCTGCTTCAGCTCTTCGTCACGGTTCAAATCGGCGGCGGATTCGTAGCCGGTGCGGCCCAGGTCCGCGGCCCGGACCATCACCAGCGGTTGGCCGTTGTCGATGCAGGTGACGCGGACCGGACCTACGCCGTCGAGAACCACGGTGTCGCTGGCATTGCCGGTGGGAAGCAGGGAGGCACAGACGGAACCGGCCGTGTCCAGGAAGTTGATGGTGACGGCCGCAGCCGTACCGGGGACGCCGTCGATCCGCGTATCCCCTCCGTACTCGACAAACCGGCCCTGGTCCCCTGCCGGCGTCGCGATGCTGATTTCGGCCACCATGCCCGTGTTCAGCGTCAGGACCCGGGCAGTGGTGGTATCCCCGCCGGGCAGGAGGAGGCCTGACTCCACGGCGAACGGAACGACGGCGGCGAGCATGTTTCCGCAGTTGGCCGTGGTATCCACGGTGCCGGAAGTTGGTTGCAGCTGCGCGAACTGGAATTCCAGGTCCACCCCGTCCCGGCTGCTGACGTCCACAATCCCCACCTTGCTGGTGAGCGGGTTTCCGCCGCCCAGCCCGTCAATCTGCAGGGGGTGGGGAGACCCGAGGGCGGCCAGCAGCACCGCATCCCGTCGTTCGCCGTGCAAGGCAGCCGGCAGGTCCGCGCGGCGGAAGAACGGTCCGCGGGAGGTCCCTCCCCGCATGAACCAGCAGGGGATGCCGAGCTGGCTGCCGCGGACGGAACCCGGCACCGAGGACTTTTCTGTGGTCTGCACCACAAGAATGTACCTCGTCAACCAGATTGTTGACAATAACGGTGACAAAGACAAACAGCGGAGCAGCAGCATGCTCCCCGGCCACCACTGGAGGTCAGCCTGGTCCCCGGCAGTGCGACTGACCTCTGCATTGCATTAGATTTGATGGCATGACTACGGGGACACTTGAGCACGTTTTGAGCAGTACGCCGCCGGACAGTAGCGTCCTGCTTCACGCAGGAGCCGCAGACCATGGCTGAGGAGCTTGGCGGGCTGATCCCCTTATTACTTATCCTCATCCTCCTGCCGGGCGTCTGTGTTGCAGTCACGCGTCAGGCAGCCGAGGGCCTCATCGGAGCGAACGCTGCCGCTGGGATCCGCACCCGATACACAAAGATGTCCGATGCGGCCTGGGCCGCCGGGCACAGGGCAGCCTTGCCGGTGGTGAAGAAAATGTGGCCCGTTGCTGTTTTCGGGCTGTTGGCAGCGTTGGCTGTGCAGCTGCTGGCCGGCGGTGCGACGGGTAACGGCGTTGCTTCCCTGGCCCTTGTCATCCAGACGGTGGTCCTCATCCGGGCTGCCGCAGCCGCTAACCGCGCCGCGCGCCTGTTAGGCGGGCACTCGGCTTAGTGCGCGGATGCGGAGCCTGTCCGGCGGATGGCATCGGCAATGCTCCCCATATGCGCCTCCATCATTCGGGCGGCCTGCTCGCCCTGCCCGGCGCAGATGGCTTCAATGATTTCCACGTGTTCCGGGAGCGAAACGTTGGCACGTCCAGGCTGGACCGCGAGCCGGAACTGGTGGCGCACATTCTGTGCCCGCAGCCTTTCGATGGTGGCCCCGGCGGTTCCCTGGCCGCTGATTTCCACGATCCGCCGATGAAGCTTGGAGTTGATCTCCGAGTAGCGCATCAGTTCTCCTGACTTTACGGCGGACGCCATATCGTCGGCCATCTGCCGGAGTTCGGCGACCTGCCCGGCGTCAATCCGCTCCGCTGCCTTGCGGGCACACAGCGCCTCCAGCACGCCGCGGACTTCAATGATCTCCACGGCCTCTTCCACGGGCACCGACCGCACGCGGGCTCCGCGGTTCTGCACCCGCTCCACCACGCCCTCGACGGCGAGTTCGGCAAGGGCGGAGCGGACCGCGCTGCGGCTCGCTTTGAACTGCGTGCACAGGTCCGCTTCCACGAGCCGCTGGGACGGCACGAGTTCGCCGTCGAGAATTGCCGTGCGGATTGCGTCCGCCACCTGCGCAGCGTTACTCGTGGTCGCTGCTGCATCTGCTGTCATTGGAAACTCCTCGGCGAAACGGCACCCCGCCCGCCCTCATTTTAGTGTCACGCCAAGTTATCACTGCATTGCCGGGTCCCCGGCAGCCGCAGCTTGGAATTGTTGACAATCATGGCAATAATCGGCGGACAGCTACGAGAGGACACGACCATGACTGCGGTGACCGTACTGGGCCTGGGCGAAGCCGGACGCCTGTATGCCCTTGGACTGGCGGAGGCCGGGGCGGATGTACGCGGCTACGACCCCTACACCGACGCACGGGATGCCGGCATCCGCCAGTTCGGCTCGCTTGCCGGCTCCGTTGACGGAACCGAGCTGGTCATCAGCCTGGTCGGCGCCGCCGCCGCCCGCAGCGTCGCGGAGCAGACACTTCCGCTGCTTCCAACCAACGCAGTGTTCGCGGACTTCAACACCGCCGGCCCGGAGGACAAAGCCGCACTCGCCGAACTCGCCGCAGGCTACGGGGTGGACCTGGTGGACGTGGCCGTCATGGCGCCGGTCCCCCGTGCCGGCAGCCGAACCCCGCTCCTCGTCAGCGGTACCGCGGCAGACAGGTTTGCCGCCCTCATGGAAGGCTTCGGCGCCCCCGTGGAAACGATCCCCGGCGCCCCCGGGGCCGCGGCAGGCCGCAAACTGCTGCGCAGCGTCTTTATGAAGGGGCTGGCCGGTCTGGTTCTGGAGTGCCGGGCAGCAGGGAAGGCGGCCGGCGCGGAGGAGTGGCTCCTGGCGGAAATCGCCGGGGAGTTGGGGCCGGACGGACCGGACCTGGTGACCCGCCTCCTTCAGGGGTCGCAGGCACACGCCGTGCGGCGCGCCCACGAAGTCGAAGACTCGCTGGCTTACCTCCGAGGGCTTGGCACGCCCGCCTGGATGACTGAAGGTACGTTCAGCTGGCTGTCCGCGCTGGCTGCGGAAGGCACCGGAACCGACTGACCCGCATTGGCTGCGAAATTGTTGACAATACTTGGAGCCGCTGATTGACTCTCAGCACTGCTTCGGGACCGGCAGACCGGCAACGAAGCCCGTGCCGTTTGAGCAGACCGCAAAGGAAACCGCAATGCCTAATGCTTTTCGCGACGTTGCCCATTTGGGCTTCGTGGAACTCTATACCCCGGATTTCGACAAGAGCCTCTGGTTCTTCACCGAGCTGCTGGCAATGCGCGAAGTCGCGCGCGACGGCAATTCGGCCTACCTGCATGCGTGGGATGACTACGAACACCACACCATCAAGCTGACCGCCCACGAGACCTCCGGCGTCGGACGCCTGGGCCTGCGTGCCGCCAGCGAAGAGGCACTCCAGCGCCGCGTCGCGGCCATCGAGGCGGCAGGACGCGGGGTCGGCTGGCACGACGGCGGCCCGGGCATGGGCAAGACCTACGCCTTCACCGATCCGGACGGGCATCCGATGGACATTTATTTCGAGAGCGAATGGCACGTCCCCACCGAGGAGTCCCGGCCGGCCCTGAAGAACCAGGCGGACCGCTTCCCGGGCCGCGGAGTGAATGCCCGCCGGCTGGACCACGTGAACTTCCTCGGCGCAGACGTTGCCGAGAACGGCCGGTTTGTGGAAGAGGTGCTGGGCGGCAAGCCCACCGAACAGATCCGGCTCGACAACGGCAGGCTTTCCGGCCAGTGGTTTACCTTCTCCAACAAGTCCTATGACCTGGTCTACAGCGGTGACTGGACCGGAAGCAGCGGCAGGCTGCACCACGTCGCGTTCGCCACCGACACCCGCGAAGACATCCTCAAGGCTGCGGATATCTTCCTGGAAAACGGCATCCACATCGAAACGGGGCCGCACAAGCACGCTATCCAGCAGACCTTTTTCCTGTACGTGTATGAGCCCGGCGGCAACCGGATCGAATTCTGCAACGCCGGTGCCCGCCTGATCCTGGCGCCGGACTGGAAGACCATCGAATGGACCGAGGCCGAGCGCGCCAAGGGCCAGGCCTGGGGCATGAAGACCATCGACACCTTCCATACCCACGGCACTCCCCCGGTGGAGCTTCCCGCCGGCTGACCCCGGTATAACGACAGCGGCCCCTCCTTCACGGGAGGGGCCGTAAGTCGTTTGTTCTACCGGATTCAGCGCGCCGAATCCGGCCGATGGCCCTTCTTGGCGAGCTGGATCTGCTCGTAGACGTGGTGGCGCAGTTCGGTGAAGCGCGGCATTCCCCGGGTTTCCAGCTGGTCGCGCTCCTCCGGGAGATCGATTCGGATATCATCCTGCACCACGGTGGGCGAGGAGGACAGGATGATGACGCGTTCACCGAGGTACACGGACTCGTCGATGTCGTGCGTGACGAACAGGATGGTCATGCCCAGGTCCTTCCACAGCCGCCGGGTAAGGTCCTCCAGATCGGCACGGGTCTGGGCGTCGACGGCGGCAAACGGCTCATCCATCAGCAGCACCTCCGGCTGGTAGGCCACCGCGCGGGCAATGGCCACCCGCTGCTGCATGCCTCCGGACAGCTGCCAGGGATAGGACTTGGGCACGTGCTCCAGGCCCACCGCTTCCAGCGCGTCGGCAACCCGCTGCCGGCGTTCCGCCTTGGGCACGCCGGCGTTCTTCAGGGGCAGCTCCACGTTGTCCGCGACCCGCAGCCAGGGAAACAGGGAACGGCCGTATTCCTGGAACACCACAGCCATTTTCTTGGGCGGTGCCGTCACCTTCTTGCCGTCGAGCAGCACTTCGCCCTCGGTGGCTCCAAGCAGTCCCGCAATGCACTTGAGCAGGGTGGTTTTGCCGGAGCCGGAGGGACCGACCAGGCAGGCCAGCTCGCCGTGGCCCAGGTCGAAGGTGAGGTTCCGGACCGCTTCGATGGGGCCGCCGTCGGTGGAGTAGACCTTTTTCAGCCCGCGGACCGACAGCAGCGCTTCCCCTTCGGGCAGGGTACGCCCGGACGGTGTGGCACCCTCCGGCGCCGGAGTTGTTTTGGCGGAGATGGCGTCAGGCTGCATTTTCTACCTCTTTAAGGCCGTGGTACCAGCGCAGCACGCGCCGTTCGCACCATTGGAAGATCAGGGACAGGGCCAGGCCGATCAGGCCGAGCACCAGGATGCCGGACCACATTTCCGGGATGGCGAAGGACCGCTGGAACTGCAGGATAGTGAAGCCCAGCCCCGAGGAGGAACCGAACATCTCCGAAATGACCATGAGGATCAGGCCGATGGACAGCGACTGCCGGATGCCTGCCATGATCGTGGGCGCGGCTGAAGGCAGCACCTGGTAGCGGATCCGGTTCAGCCCGGAAATGCCGTAGGACCGGGTCGTTTCGTTCTGCACCGGGTCGATGGAGCGGACCCCTTCGATGGTGTTCAACAGCACCGGCCAGATGCAGCCGACCACAATCACGGCAACCTTCATGCCGTCATTGAGGCCCACCAGTAGGATCAGCACCGGCACCAGCACCGGGGGCGGCAGGGCGCGGAAGAACTCGAACACGGGTTCGGTCAGTCCCCGCAGTGTCCGGTTCAGGCCCACCAGCAGCCCGACAACGATGCCCAGGATAATCGCGATGGCGAGCCCGGCGAGCAGCCGTCCCACGGACGGCAGGACATCCCCGGTGATCCGTCCCTCAAACCAGGTGGGACCGAAGACATCCACCAGGGCGGAGGGCGTGGGCACAAAGAAGTTCGGCTCGCCGCGGGTGGAAGCCCACCACAGGAGCACCAGCAGCAGGGGCAGCGCAACCACGTAGGCAAGACTCTTGAGCGTCTTCACAGCACCACCTCTCCGCGGACGGACGGATGCCAGGACAGCAGGCGCTGCTCGACCTGGCGCATCACGATATTGATCGCCACGCCCAGCAGGCCGGTGGCCAGCACCAGCGCGTACATGCCGGAGATGGCGCCGCCGGACTGGGCGTCGGCAATCTCCCGCCCGAGTCCGGGCGAGCCGATGATCAGCTCGGCGGTGATGGCCAGGATCAGCGCCACGGAGGCCGCGAGACGGATGCCCGTCATCAGGTACGGCAGCACGGTGGGGAACACCACGTGCCGGATCCGCTGCAGCTTGGAGAAGCCGTAGGACTGTGCCGTCTGCGTTGCCACATTGTCGACGTCGGCCACCCCGTAGAGCACCTGGATCAGTACCTGCCAGAAACAGGCATAGATGATCAGCATCAAAGAAGATTCGATTTTGACGCCGAACAGCAGCACGGCCAGCGGGATCAGCGCCACGGAGGGAACCGGGCGCAGGAACTCGATGGTGGAGTTGGTAAAGCGGCGCAGGAACGGACTCATGCCGATCACCAGGCCCAGGATGCCGGCGGCGACGACGGCGGCTGCCAGGCCGATGGCCCAGGCCATCAGGGTGTGTCCCACTGCCGCCCAGAAGGCAGTCAGGCCGAAGTCCCGGACGAGCGCGATGATGACTTCCGAAGCAGGGGGCAGGAAGCGGGGCTGGACCAGGCCGACTCGGGGAACCAGTTCCCAGATCAGCAGGAAACCAAGAACCCCGGCCAGGCCCAGCACGGGCTTCGGCACGGGGCGGCGCGCACCCGGCCGGGCTGCGCGTGGCTGCGCAGCCCGGCCGGGTTTCAGCACGTCAGTACTCATTACGGCAGCAACTCATCCAGCTTCGGCTCTTCGCTGATCAAACCGTCACTGAGCGAAAGCTCCGCGAGCGTTTCGACGCCGGCACGGTTGATCTCCGTGGTGAAGCTGGGCAGGGTGAGTGCCTGCGCGGTCTCGGCGTCGATCTTCGTGTAGGTGAGCAGGACCTCGCGGACGGCGTCCGGGTTCTCCTCCGCGTATTCCAAGGACTTGTTCATGGCCGCCGTGAATTTCTCCACCGTCTCGGCATCATCCTCGGCCTTCGCCGACGTCGTGAAGTAGCCGGCGACGGTCAGATCGTCTGCGGCATCCACGTAGTTGGAGGCGATCGGAATGGACCCGGCGTTCTGCCCGCCCGTCAGGAAGGGCTCCACCACCTGGATGGCGTCCACCTGGCCGCGTTCCAGGGCAGCCTGCATATCGGGGAAGGCCAGCTCCACGAACTCGATGCCCGACGGGTCGCCGCCTGCCTTGCGCACGGAGGCCCGGACGGTGGTGTCGTTGATGTTGTTGAGGGTGTTTACGGCGACCTTCTTGCCTGCGAGGTCCGCCGCCGTCTCGATCCCGGCATCCGGGTTGACCAGGATGCCGCCGAAATCGGCGCCGTCCTCGCCTGTCGACGCCGCTCCGGCGGACACCACCTGCACATCCAGGCCCTTGGACTTGGCCACCAGCATCGAGGAAATGTTACTGAAGCCGAAGTCCATGCTGCCGCTCATGACGGCCGGAACAATGGCCGCGCCGCCCTGGGCCGGCTGCAGTTCCAGCTCCAGGCCTTCCGCTTCGAAGAAGCCTTCCTGGACGCCGAGGTAGATGGGGGCAACATCGACGATGGGGATGACTCCCACCGTCACCTGGGTGAGCTCCCCGCCACCGGCCTCATCGGTGTCTTCGGCCTCCCCGCTGGGCGACCCCGAGCCGCAGGCGGCAAGGGCCAGGACCGCAGTGGAGGCGGCGAGCACCCTAAGAATTGGCTTCATTGTCATTCCCCGGTTTCCGTGTAAAAAGTTAGCTAGGTCACACACACGGTATTTTTGGTAAACACAATTGTCAACAATTCTCAATAACGATCAAGGACCGGCTGGCCGCTCTTGCGGCTGGGGCGGCATGGAGCGGATCAGCCCGCAGGCCACCGTCCGGTCCGGAACAGTTCCTCCAGCACCGCCGTGGCGCGGGCCGGATCCAGCCCGCGGGATTCCAACCAGGCATCGTCGCCGTAGGACGCGGTGTACCGGTCCCCCGAGTCGCACACAAGCGAGACGAGGCTTCCGTCGCGGCCGTCCGCTTCCATGGCTGCAGCCAACTGCCAAACACCCCAGAGATTGGTGCCGGTGGAGGGTCCGGCATGCAGCCCGGTGAGCCGCCTCAGGTGCCGTGAGGCAGCGACCGATGCGGCGTCCGGGACCTGGATCATATGGTCGATTACCGCCGGAACGAAGCTGGGTTCCGGCCGGGGCCGGCCAATACCCTCAATCCGGGAAGGCCTTCCAGCCGCGGGCTCCCCCGGGTTCTGCCAGGCCGGGAAAAACGCGGAGTTCTCCGGATCCACCACTGCCAGCCGGGTGGGATACCGGTGATAACGGATATAGCGGCCAATCGTTGCACTTGTCCCGCCCGTACCGGCACCCACCACTATCCAGTCCGGCAGCGGATGGTCTTCCTGGGCCATCTGGGAAAAGATCGACTCGGCAATATTGTTGTTGCCCCGCCAGTCAGTGGCGCGTTCGGCGTACGTGAACTGGTCCATGTAGTGCCCGCCGGTGCTGGCCGCGACGGCCTCCGCAGCGGCGTAGACCTCGGAAGGCTCCCGGACGAAGTGGCAGCGCCCGCCGTAGTGCTCGATCAGCCGGATCTTCTCCGCACTGGTCGTCTGCGGCATCACGGCCACAAACGGCAGTCCCAGGAGTTGGGCGAAGTAAGCTTCCGAGACAGCAGTGGAACCGCTGGAAGCTTCCACGATGGTGGTGCCCTCTGTGATCCAGCCGTTGACCAGGCCGAAGAGGAAAAGGGATCGGGCCAGCCGGTGCTTGAGGCTGCCGGTGCGGTGGGTGGACTCGTCCTTCAGGTAGATCTGCACGGACCAGCCGGCCGGGACCGGGACCTGGAACAGGTGCGTGTCAGCCGAGCGTGCCCCCTCGGCCTCGATGCGGCGAATGGCGGTCTCGGCCCAGCTGCGGTCCGGAAGCGTAAGAGTGTTCACGTTTCCAGCCTACGTTCGGTTGACCACGGGTTATCCGTCCCGATGCCAGCACCCGGGATTTTCATAAGCACGCTGATGATCGATATCGTCGGAGTACTGGCCGTTGACCAGGTATTACGGAATCAACAGGAGAACCCATGGAAACCTTCCCTGAAGCAGCCGCCGAGTCACATGCCGGCGCCAACCCGACGCCCGGCATCATCGAGCAGGACCAGGCCCGCACCGCAGCGCCGCCGCACGCCTCAGGAGCCGGCGTCGCGCTCGTGGCCGGCGCCGGCGGAGTGATCGGCCGGCATGCCGCGGACGAGTATGCCCGCCGCGGCTGGAAGGTGCGCGGAGCAAGCCGCCGTCCGGTGCCCGGCGCAGACTGGGAGCATCTGTCCGTGGACCTGCTGGATGCCGGCAAGGCCCGCGAAGGCCTGGCCCCGGCGTCGGACACCACCCATCTGGTCTTCGGTGCCTATATTGAGCGCCCGACGTCGGCCGAACTGTCCGAGGTCAACACCGCTCTCCTGCGCAACACCTTGGACGGACTGCATGCCGCCGGGGCACCGCTGCGCCACGTCACGCTCTATCAGGGCGGGAAGGCCTACGGCGCGCATCTGGGCTACTTCAACGCCCCGGCCAAGGAACGGGATCCGCGGCTGATCCAGCCGAACTTCTACTACGACCAGGAGGACCTGCTGCGTGAGGTGGCCGCCGAGCGCGGCTTCGCCCTGACCGTGCTGCGTCCCGAGGGCGTGATCGGCTACGCCACCGGCAACCCGATGAACCTGCTGATGGCCATCGCGGTCTACGCCAGCATCAGCAAGGAACTGGGCCAGCCGCTGCGTTTCCCCGGCACGGTGGCGGCATACGATGCCCTGTACCAGGTCACCGACGCCGAGCTGCTGGCCCGCGCCGCCGTATGGGCAGGCTCGGAACCCGCCGCCGCAGGGGAAATCTACAACATCACCAACGGCGACCAGTTCCGCTGGCGGCAGCTGTGGCCGGCCTTCGCCAAGTACTTCGGCATGGAGTACGCAGAGCCGCAGCCCGTGCCCCTCACAGATGCAATGCCGCAGTACCGTGACCTCTGGGAGCAGATGACCGTACGGTACGGCTTGGAGCAGATTCCCTACGGAGACCTGGTCCGGTGGGAATTCGCCGACTTCATTTTCCGCTCGGAGTTCGACAACGTCTCCTCCACCATCAAGGCCCGCCAGGCCGGCTTTGCCGACTGCCTGGACTCCGAAGACCGGTTCCTGGAGCTCTTCGACCGGCTGGCACAACAGCGCATCATTCCGGGGCCCGCGGCCCCGCTGCATCAGTAAGAGGAGTTCCCCATGAAGATTGTTGGCATCCGTGCCTTCGGCGGCCCCGAGGTCCTGGAGGTCCTCGACGTACCCGAACCCCATGCCGGCCCCGGCGAGGTCCGCATCCGGGTCCACGCGGCCGCGGTCAGCCCCACCGACACCGTGCTGCGCTCCGGCGCCCAGGACATGGGCGGGCAGGAGCCGCCCTATATCCCGGGCATGGACGCCGCCGGAGTGGTCGACGAGGTGGGTGAGGGCGCCGGTTGGCGGATCGGCGACGAAGTCATGGCCCTGGCCCTGCCGCGGGCTGCACGGCGGGGCGCCTATGCCGAGTACCTGGTGGCACCGGCGGACTCCATCGCACGGGTCCCGGCCGGCGTCGGGCTGGAGGCTGCCGCCACGCTGCCGATGAACGGACTCACCGCGGTGCAGATCTTGGAAAAGCTGGACCTTGCCGAAGGCTCGGTCCTGGCGATCACCGGTGCAGCCGGAACCCTCGGCAACTATCTGATCCAGCTTGCCAAGGAGGCCGGACTGACTGTTGTTGCCGATGCATCCCCGCGGGACGCTGAGGTCGTAACGGCGCTGGGAGCGGACCACGTGGTGGAGCGCGGAGACGACGTTGCCGACCGGATCCGGGAGCTTTTCCCCGACGGTGTGGACGCCGTGGCGGATGCGGCGGTGATGAACGAGCTGGCAGTGAGTGCCGTGCGCGACGGCGGCGGGTTCGCCACGGTACGGGGGTGGCACGGCGATCCCGGCCGCGGCATTACGGTGCATCCAATCCGGGTCGGCGAGGAGTACTCCTCCGGCGTGAAGCTGGACCGGCTGCGGGCGCTGGCCGAAGCGGACCTGCTCAGCCTGCGGATCGCGGACGTCCTGCCCGCCGAACGGGCTGCCGATGCGCACCGCAGGCTGGAGGCCGGCGGCCTGCGCGGCCGGATTGTCCTGACTTTCTGATCCTTCGCTAAACCGCGCGACGGCGGCACCGGTCCCAGGTGCCGCCGTCGTCGCCGTTAATGCCTCCGGTCTTTGGGAAAGGGCTATCCGGCGGAAGGGCGCACTGTTATGGTCATCCGCATGGGACTACTGATATTCGAGTAGCGCTGCGCGCTCGAAACCCACCGCAGACACCATCCATTAGAGCTTGTTGAGGCGCTGCCTCCGAGTCCGTCCGTCTGCCCCGCCAAAACCTCCCGGTAGAACCGGCGTGCTTTCGCACGCCCGGACGGTGTCCCTGACATAACCTCAACGGCCCAGAGCCATTGGAGGACACCATGCGTGTACCTAAGGACAAAAAGCCCGAATCCCCACAGCCGGTATTACCGCCCGTCGAGATCCATCTCGCTCCGGCGGCCGAAGCACGGCTGAGCGAGGCGAGCGCCCAGCAGCTCGCCGCCGCCCCGGAGACCGCCCTGCCCGGCTGGCAAAGTCTCGGCAAGGACCACAAGCCCACCCGTGCGACCACCAGGCAGGGACCGCGGGAACGAAAGGTCCGGTGGTAAGTAACTCAAGGGAATCTTCGGCAGCCCCGCTCTCCCCGGAGCGGGGCTGCCGTCTTTGACTCCCCGCTCGGAGCAGGGAGCATCCCCCGGATAGGCCGCACCGGCAACCCAAAGCAAGCTGCCGTCTGGTGGGGTCCGGGGCGTTCGGTCATGCTGGAAGGGAGGCAGCGGCCCGGAGCCGCGCCCCGCCCGCGAAAGAGCGGCGGACAGCATAATTTCCCCGCAGCCAGATGGCAAATCGGGACGGAGTTCCGTCCGGTGCGCGGCAGGAGCCACGGCGGAGTGGTCCGCAATACGTCTATATCGTTAATTCTGGTGCCAGGCAGGCACTCCCCCATGTCCGCACCGCTGCGGACCGCTGCAGGAGTACCGGAGCCGGACGCCGCAATGCCGGAACTGCGGTCCCGGAGCTAGAACCTCAACGAAGCGGAGACGTAATGCCCCACAAAATCATCCTGGATTGCGATCCCGGGCATGATGATGCGGTCGCCCTGCTGCTGGCACACGGCAGCCCGGAGATCGACCTGCTGGCGGTGACCACCGTCGTCGGAAACCAAACCTTGGAGAAGGTGACACGCAACGCACTGGCAATTGCCCGTGTCGCAAATATCACAGGCATTCCCTTCGCCGCCGGCTGTGACCGCCCCCTGGTCCGCACCATCGAGAACGCCCCGGACATCCACGGCGACTCCGGCATGGACGGCCCCGAGCTTCCGGAGCCGACCCTCGAACTGGATCCCCGCCACGCGGTGGACCTGATCATCGACACGGTCATGGGACACGAGCCGAACACCGTCACCCTTGTCCCCACCGCAGGCCTGACCAACATCGCCATGGCCGTGCGCAAGGAACCGCGCATCGCCGAACGGGTCAAGGAAGTCGTCCTCATGGGCGGCGGCTACCACGTGGGCAACTGGTCCGCCGTGGCCGAGTTCAACATCAAGATCGACCCCGAAGCAGCGCACATCGTGTTCAACGAGAAGTGGCCGCTGACCATGGTCGGCCTGGACCTTACGCACCAGGCACTGGCTACGGACGAAGTTGCCGAGCGCATCGCCGCCGTCGGCACCAAGCCGGCTAAGTTCGTCGGCGAACTGCTCGACTTCTTCGGCGAGGCCTACAAGGATGCCCAGGGCTTCGACTTCCCGCCCGTGCATGATCCCTGCGCCGTCGCTTACGTCATCGACCCCTCCGTCATGACCACCCGGCGCGTCCCGCTGGACGTGGAACTGACGGGCACCCTGACACTGGGGATGACGGTGGCGGACTTCCGCGCGCCGGCCCCCGCAGACTGCAACACCTCCGTGGCCGTGGACCTGGACCACCGGAAGTTCTGGGATCTCGTTGTGGACGCCCTCCAGCGCATTGGCGAGGTTGAACTGTGAGTGAAACGACCCGCCGCCGGGTAAGCGTCGGCGCACTGATGGCGGCTCTGCTGGCCGCCTGCGTTGCCTTCCAGCTCAACGCCTCCATGCTCTCCCCCGCCCTGTTCACCATCGAACAGGAACTTAACACCACTTCGGCTGCCGTAGCCCTGACCCAGACGGCATTCTTCACCGCCGCCGCATTGTTCTCCCTGTTCCTGCCGCGCCTCGGCGACATCATCGGCCGCAAGAAGGTCCTCGGCGGAATGCTGGTGGTCCTGACCATCGGCTCCGTGATTGCTGCCCTCGCACCGAGCATCGAGGTGCTGTTCCTGGCCCGGCTGATCCAGGGCGTCTCCGGACCCACCGTTGCGCTGTCCATGATCATGCTGCGCGTGGAGATCCGCGACCCCAAGCTGTACGGCACCCTGATGGGTGTCATTGCCGCAGTCAACGGCGGCATCGCCGGCGTTGATGCCATTGCCGGCGGCTATCTGGCGCAGAACCACGGCTTCGCATCAATCTTCTGGTCAATGGCCGTCGTCGGCGTCATTGCCGCAGCCCTCGTCATCGCTGTCGTGCCGGAGTCCCGTGCCGAGAAGAAGGAAAAGATGGACTGGGTGGGCGTTGTTCCCCTGGTCATCTCGGTCGGTACGCTGCTGACCGCGTTCAACGAGGCCGGCAAGTTGGCGGAGGCCAACTGGCCGCTGGTCATCGGCCTGATCGTCATTGCAGTCATCGCGTTCGTAGTGTTCTGGAAGGTCGAAAACCGCACCGAACAGCCGCTGATCGCCACCTACCTGCTGAAGCAGCGCTCCACCTGGGCCCTGCTCCTGACCACCGTGCTGACCATGACCGGCGTTTTTGCCGTCATGAACGGCATCATCCCGGCCCTGGCGCAGGACGGTGCCGTGGGCTTCGGCATGGGCGCCGAAGAGTCCGCCTGGTGGACCATCACCCCGTACGCCCTCGCGGGCCTCATCGTGGGCCCGTTTGCCGGGCGGCTGGCAGGCAGCTGGGGCTACGCCAAGGTGCTGCGGATCGGCACCATCGGCTCGGTCATTGCCCTGGCCCTGATGCTCCCGGTCGTCGGCAGCGATTCCCGGCTGGGTCTGCTGGCCATTTCCATCCTGGTTGGCATCACCTACGCCGGCATCGGCAACGTGATGCTCAGCGGCCTCGGCGTTATGCTCTCCCCCAAGGAGAACCCCGGCTTCCTGCCCGGCCTCAACGCCGGCGCGTTCAACCTGGGCGCCGGCCTGAGCTTCGCCGTGATCTACGCGGCCAAGACCGCCACCACCGTTACCGGCGGCTCCGGAACCGAAGGCTACTACGGCGGCATCATTGCCGGCGTCATCATTCTGGGCCTGGCCCTGGCCGCGTCCTTCCTGATCCCCAAGCCTGCTGACACCACAGAACCGGCAACGCATGCCGGTGCAGCTGAACCGGCCGGCGCCGGAGCCAAAATCGAGGTGAACTCGTGACTGAAACCGCCCGCCGACGGGTAAACGTCGGCGCACTGATGGCCGCCCTGCTGGCCGCCTGCGTGGCGTTCCAGCTCAACGCCTCCATGCTCTCCCCCGCATTGGTCAGCATCGAGGAGGAACTGGAAACCACCTCGGCAGCAGTGGGCCTGACGCAGACCGCGTTCTTCACCGCCGCCGCACTGTTCTCCCTCTTCCTGCCGCGCCTCGGCGACATCATCGGCCGCAAGAAGGTCCTCACCGGGATGCTGGTGGTCCTGACCATCGGTTCCGTGGTGGCCGCCCTGGCCCCGAGCATCGAGGTCCTCTTCCTGGCCCGCCTGATCCAGGGCGTTTCGGGACCGGTGGTGCCGCTGACGCTGATCATGCTGCGCGTGGAGATCCGCGACCCCAAGCTGTACGGCACCCTGATGGGCGTCATCACCGCCGTCAACGGCGGCATTGCCGGGGTCGACGCCGTCGCCGGCGGCTACCTCGCGGAAAACCACGGGTTCGCTTCCGTCTTCTGGGCCATGGCCATTGTCGGTGCGGTCGCCACGGCCCTGCTCTTCTTCCTGGCCCCCGAATCCCGGGCCGAAAAGAAGGAAAAGATGGACTGGGTGGGCGTTGTTCCCCTGGTCATCTCCGTGGGCACCCTGCTGACCGCGTTCAACGAGGCGGGCAAACTGGCGGACGCCAACTGGCCGCTGGTGATCGCCCTGATTGTCATTGGCATAGTCGCCTTCGTGGCGTTCTGGAAGGTGGAGAACCGCACCGAGCAGCCGCTCGTGGCCACCTATCTGCTGAAGCAGCGCTCCACCTGGGCCCTGCTCCTGACCACGCTGCTGACCATGACCGGTGTCTTTGCCGTGATCAACGGCATCATCCCGGCCCTGGCGCAGGACGGCGTGGTCGGTTTCGGCATGGGCGCCGAGGAATCCGCCTGGTGGACCCTTACGCCGTACGCCCTCGCGGGCCTGTTCCTGGGGCCCCTCGCCGGCCGGCTGGCCGCCAGCTGGGGTTACGGCAAGGTGCTGCGGATCGGCCTGATCGGCTCCGTCATCACCCTGGCCCTGATGCTCCTGATAGTCGGCAGCGACTCCCGGCTGGGCCTGCTGGGCGTATCCGTGCTGATCGGCATCACCTATGCCGGCATCAGCAACATCATGCTCAACGGACTGGGCATTGTGCTCTCGCCGAAGGAGAACCCCGGCTTCCTTCCCGGCCTCAACGCCGGTGCGTTCAATCTGGGCGCGGGCCTGAGCTTCGCCGTGATCTACGCGGTGAAGACGGCGGCCACCCCGGCCGACGGCGCCGGGTCCACCGGGTACTACGCCGGTATCATTGCCGGTCTGGTCATTCTGGCGCTGGCCCTGGCCTCGTCCTTCCTCATTCCGAGGCCGGCCGAGGCCGAGGTTGACGCCGCCCCGGCCGAGACCGACCACCGCTAACCCGTCCGCCACCCAAGGAGAATCACTGCATGTCCGCCGGAAAAGTTGTAGTTGTCGGCTCGCTTAATGCCGACCTGACCGTCCGTACCGACCGTTTCCCCTCCCCCGGGGAAACCCTGAACGGATCGGAACTGGTCATTGTCCCGGGCGGCAAGAGTGCCAACCAGGCCGCTGCCGCTGCCCTGCTGGGTGCCGAGGTGCGGCTGTTCGGTGCCGTGGGTGCCGACGGGCACGGTGATCTGCTGCTGAAGGCAGCAGCCGATGCCGGCGTAGACGCCTCCCGCGTCCTGCGCCGCACCGGCACTGCGACGGGCACCGCCATGATCGTGGTGGACGCTGCCGGGGAGAACACCATCATCGTCTCCCCCGGAGCCAACGGCACGGTCACCGGCGCGGAACTCCCGGCGGACCTGTTCGACGACGCCGCGGTGCTCTGCCTAAGCCTGGAGGTGCCGCTCGAAGCGGTGGCCGCCGCGGCGCAGGCAGGGCACGACGCCGGTGCCCAGGTGCTGTTGAATCTCTCGCCGTACCGGGAGGTTCCCGCCGAACTGCTGGCCTTGACCGATGTCCTGCTGCTCAACGCCCACGAAGCGGCGCTGGTCACGGGACTGGCCGATCCGGCGTCGGACTGGGAACGGGTCATCGCCTCCCTGGCCCGCCTGGGTGTGCGCCGTACCATCATCACGCTCGGCGGAGAGGGCGCCGTCGTACTGGACGGCACCGCTGCCGGTGCGGACCGTGTTGTAGCAGTCGCTCCCACCCGGGTCACCGCGGTGGACACCACCGGCTGCGGGGACGCGTTCACCGCCGGTACCGCTGCGCGGCTAGCCGCCGGTGATTCGCTGGTGCAGGCCGCAGAGTTTGCGGCGCGAGCCGGCGCGTTGGCCGCCACCCGCGAGGGTGCCCAGTCCTCGTATTCGGCACTGCTGGAAATGGTGGGCTGACCACGGGATTCCCTGCCGCCAAGGGCCCTGCAGCTGCTACTCAGCAGCTGCAGGGCCCTTTTCCGTGCAGCTTTTTCGTTAGTTCGTTGGCCGCCGCCTATGCTGGCAGGTACTGCGGCGAATCCGCCGTGGATCAGCCGGCTTTTATGGGGGAAGCATGTCCGAACAAGTGCCGCAGGGCACCAACAACGCCAACATTAACAACGCCTACGCCTATCCCGGCGGCCCAGGTGTGCCCGCAGGACCGGCAGCAGCGGCGGTCGAGCCACCCCGGCCGAAGGACGTGAATTCGTCGTTCGGCCTGCTGATGTTCGCTCTGGCCCTTACCGTGGTGAATATTCCCATTCAGATCGCGATCCTGAACTCGGACGACAGCCGGGCCGCCATGCAGGCCGAGTACGATGCTGCCGGCCTGGTGGTCGATATGGATGCCGCCGTTCTCACGGGCAGCATCGTCCTGGTGGTTCTGGGCATCCTCTGCATCGCCATCAACCTTGTGACAGCTATTTTCATCCGGAAGGGTCATGGCTGGGCCCGGATTGTGCTCACCGTTTACGCCGGGCTCACCTTGGTAAGCCTGTTCACCGGCACTAACCTGATGGGCTGGTGGGGGGTTATGGCGTTGCTGATCGCGACATTCCCGCTCTACCGCAAGGCAGCGGCGACGTGGTTCACGCAGATGAGCCAGTACCGGCAGCACAAGAAGCTCAACCAGGCGTACTAAGCGGTTCTGCAACACACTGAAGGCGGTGCCTCCCGGGGAGGCACCGCCTTTTTGCGCCGGTGCTAGGCTCTGCCCGCATGGATGAAAAACTCGGGGAATTCCTTAGCAACTTCAACCGCGCGATCGAACTCTCACGGGAGCACCTGGCACAAAACGACGGCAGGGAACGCATCCTCGATGTGTTGACGGAGCACATCGGCGTGCCCGCCGCCGAGGTGCCCATCGTGTCGCAGGATGTTCCCGTTCACCGGTTCGCGGACCTGGACATTTCCATGGAGAAGATTGCCGGACGGGATCCCGGGGCCCGGCTCATCGGGGTGGGCGGCGGGCAGCAGCGCCAGCATCAATCCCTGGCCGACATCGTTCAGGAAGGGTACGGTCCCGTGGGGGTCGGCCAGCCCGATTTCGTGAACCTCGCCGTCGGGCCTGAGAGTACCCGCGAGGTGGTGGCCCTGGGTCTGCGGTTGTTCATCTATGAAGGTGTTCCGCTTGCCGTCCTGCAGCGCGCTGCCAACCCCCAGTACGGACGCTCGGGAGCGGACGTGGCAGTGCTCGGCCGGAACCGTGAAGCGGCCGTGGGCTTCCTGGCCGAGCTGCAGGAAGAGCTACGCACCAACAGCATCCTGCGCGGCCAGGTTGTCTCTTTCGCCTTCGATCCGTACGGCCAGCAGGGCGCCGGTGTCACGTTCCTTGCCCGCCCGTCGCTGCCGGCGGAAGAAGTGATCCTGCCGGGTGAAGTGCTCGACCGCGTGCGGCGTCATGTGCTCGGCATCGCGGCGAACCGGGAGGTGCTGCGGGAGCATGGACAGCACCTGAAACGCGGCGTCCTGCTCTATGGCCCTCCCGGCACCGGAAAAACCCACACCGTGCGCCACCTGCTCAGCGCGAGTGAGGGTACGACGGCGGTGCTCCTGGCCGGGAACTCGCTGCACATGGTGGGTGAGGCCGCACGGCTGGCCCGGGCCATGGCGCCGTCCATGGTGATTCTCGAGGACATTGACCTGGTGGCCGAGGACCGGAACCTGGGCCACGGCCCGCAGCCGCTGCTCTTTGAGGTTCTGGACGCCCTGGACGGCCTGGACGCGGACGCCGACGTCGTGTTCCTGATGACCACCAACCGCGCCGAGGCGCTCGAACGGGCACTGGTGCAGCGACCCGGGCGGGTGGACCTTGCCGTCCGGATCCCGCTGCCCGGCGTCGAGAACCGGGTCCGGCTGCTGGAACTCTATGCTCCCGCAGGGGTGTTCTCCGATGCCGCGCTGCAGGCCGCGGCCGAGCAGTCCGAAGGCGCAACAGCGTCCTTTGCCCGGGAGTTGGTGCGCCGCGCCGTACTTCGGGCCGTGGATGCCGGTGAGAAACCCGGCGATTCCCATCTGGCCGCTGCGGCCGAGGAACTGTTGGGCCAGGGAGAGGCGCTGACCCGAAGCCTGTTGGGCGCCGGTGGAGACGGTTCCGGGGGTGACGGCGACGACGGCGGTGCGGGCTTCGGGCCGGGCGTCCCGGGTCCGCAGCCCGGGGTCAGCGTGGGGTACACGGTTGGTTGGACGCCCTAGGTCCTGCCCGGACCGGTGTGCGGCACCGCTTTCGCGTGTTCCGATCCTCTGCCTGCCCGGCGGGCTACCCGGCGGGCCGCAGCCGCTCCGCGGCCCGGCTGTGCTGGCCCAACGGTCGAGCACCGGTGGCTTTGGCGAGCCCCGCGGGACGCATGCCGACGTAGATCGACTCCGCCCGCTCCACTACGTAGGTCTCATGCCAGATACCGACGCTGTTCGGCGCCTTGCGGGCGATCCGGTTGAAGGCGGCCCACGCCCGCCGATGCTCCGCGTCCGGCTTGCTGGCATAGGCAAACAGCTCTTCGGCGGACTTCCAGTACTGCACCACCAGGGGGCCGCCGGACCCCAGGGTAATCCGGTAGCCCAGCATCCCCGAGTCCGGATCGGCAGACAGCTCCGCGAGCATCCGCGGCATGGCGGCAAACACCTGCAGCCAATGGTCCGGACGCCACGGCCGGTTAATCCTCATGCCAATGAGGAAAAGGACGAGGGGCCCGTTATGTTCAGCGGTGAGACGGGTTGGTGCACTGCGAGCCATGGCGGCCTCCTCCCGCGACTGGATAGTTATGGTATCCAAGCTAGAGAGCTAAAGTATCCAGCACAAGGGGGTCTCCATGCGTATTTCCGAACTGTCCGAAAAAACCGGCGTTCCGATCGCCACCATCAAGTACTACCTGCGTTCCGGCCTGCTCCACGACGGCAGGCTCACCGCACCGCGGCAGGCGGAGTACGACGACGGCCACGTCGCCAAGCTCCGGTTGGTCCGTGCCCTCCTGGGCTCCGGCGGGCTCTCCGTCGCTGCGACCGGCAAGGTCCTGCAGGAGCTGGATGAGCCGCCCGAATCCGCCCATCAGCTTCTGGGCGCGGCGCACCGGGCTGTCAGCTCCACTCAGGAAACCGAGCCGCAGCATCCGCGGGCCGATGCGCTGCTGGACGCCTGGGGGTGGCAGGTGGATCCGGCGGATCACGACGCCCGGTCCCGGCTGGAGCAGGCACTGCGCGGTTTGGAGGATGCCGGGTTCGAGCCGCCTTCCGACTTCCTCGACATGTACGGGCAGGCGATGCGGGCCATCGCGGACCGCGAACTGGACCAGGTGCCGCTGGAGAGTTCCGCCGAGGCAATGCGCTACGTGGTGCTCGGCACCGTCCTGATTGAGCCGCTGCTGCTGGCCCTGCGCCGGCTGGCGCACCAGGATGCTTCCGGCAGGAAATTTGCAGAGATCGCACCGGAGTCATAGGGCTCACGGGGCATTTAGCCCTTCAACGGCGCATTTACTCCTGGAATTATGCCTGCTGGCTCCGTACCGTCGAGGTGATGGTCCGCTCCCAGGCTCAGTGCGCGCCATCCGGCGGAGAAGTTCGGCTCGCCCCCGTCGTTGGCCGGCCAGTTCGGCAGGCGTGTCACATGAACGAAGCCACAGGCCCGCCAATCAGTGTCCTTTTTCCGGAACCGGAACACGTGGTAGATGACGGGCCGTTGGGGCATACCCGGATGAGCGGGGGCCTGAATCGGCTTCAAGCGGGCAAGCCGCCAGACGCCGGGTGCGCTTCTTCCGGTCCAGTCCAGCCATTCGAGGCACGGCATGTCGCCGACGCGCGACCGGTGAATTCCAGCAACGCGGAACAGTGCCATTCGGCCCTCTGCGTCTGTGTAGCTCAGGACGTCGCCCGCGACGAGTTCGGTTTCTTCATGGCGCCACCGCCGGCGGAGCTTCTTCCGCGCCGGTTGCGGCCCGGTGAGCTGGTCGCGCAGTTTCTGCAGGGCCGCCACTCGTTTGGCCAGATCAGCCGGTCCGGCTTCCTCCCACTCCTCGAGGCCGCTCCGCTGGTCTATCACGTCAAGTGCGGCGGCTTTCACCTCGTCGTCGAGCCGGCCAACCTGGGACTGCGCCGCCGCGAGCGCCACCCACAGCTCCGCGGCGTTGTCCTGGCGCAGCAGATAGCCGAACGATTCGATGACCAGGCGGGTCGCTTCCTCGTCCGGCACCTGGTCCTCGAGATGTTCGCGGTACTCCCCGCGAATGTCCGCCGCCGTATCGTTGGCAAATATGCCGCTCCCCCATGCACCCATACGGCGAGTATTGCAGACGGGGGAGAGTCTGCTCAGCTTCCGAAAGCTCCCTCGAGGAAATGCCGGTTTGCTTCGGCCCGCTCCAGGAGATCCTCCCTGGTGAAGTACTTCCGGTCGAACTCTTCCCAATCGCCGACGAACATGGTCCACTCGCCGTCGACCTGAACCGGCCAGCAGCGGCGGACCCAGTTGAGCTTTTCGCGGACGTTGTTCCGGTCGGCCGGATCGGTGCTGGTGTACTGCAGGACGGTGCAGTTGTGGATCATCTGCTCTTTGTCGGCGTCCCGTTCCAGGAACTCCTCGTCGCTCCAGCGCTCCAGCACCAGGCGCGTTGCCCACATGAATTCACCGTGGGTCACCAGGAGGACGTTGTCGCGGGCGTTTTCGCGGTGCAGGGTGCTCAGGATGTTCCGCACCCGGTTTTCGGCGACATTGGCAATGGATTCGCCTGCGGGCGGAGCCCAGTACAACGGATCGCTCTCGCGGTAGGCGGCGTTCTGCGAATACTTCTGCGCGAAGTCCTGCTTCGACATGGATCCGATCTCGCCCCAGGAACGCTCGCGGATCACCCGGTTCTCTTCCCAGCGCACGTCCAGCCCGAGGTGCGCGGCGGTTTCGCGGGTCCGGGTGTAAACGGAGACCATGGCGCGGTCGAATTTTATGTTCTGCCGGGCGATCCACGCCCCGGCGACCTTGGCCTGCTGGACCCCGAGTTCCGTGAGCCGCCACGAACGGTCCGGGACGGTCATGGTCTCTTCGGTGTAAAGGCTCGGGTCCCCGGCCTTGGCTGCCCTTTGCATAACGTTCGCTTCGCTCTGTCCGTGGCGGACAAGGAACAGGTTCCGGGGCATAACCATTGGAGACTCCTAGTACGTGCGCACTGATTCTGCTTTTTATCTTATGGGTGTCATTCGATCGCCTCGGACGCGCCATGGAGAAGCAGGCCTCCTGCGTCGTGCGCGCGGCATCCCTTGTACCCGAAGCGCCGGGGTTTCACGAGTCCGCGCACAGCGTTAGGAGGACGGGACTAGATTCCGTCGGCGCCTTCAGCTTTTGGCGCGGCAGCATCCCGGGAGGCCAGCTGACGCTTGTACCAGGGGTAGACAGCGAGGGTGCTCAGCGAGACAACCGACATGACAGCGGCCAGAAGCCATTCACCGGTCACGGCAAAGTAGACGGCCAGGCCAAGGCCAACGGCGATGGGTAGATAAAACGTGCGGGTGAGAACCTTTTTGGCAGGGAGGCTGGGTCGGATGTTGTTACTCATGTTCACTTTCGGTCGGACGGTTTACGGGGCCGCACGGACCGGACACGCGGATTTCCAGTGCAAGCGGGATGTGGGCCTCCGCGGTTGCTGTGATCCTAATTCATATCCAGGCAGGAGAGTCCTCCATCCGGTGCGCCCCAGGCCAGGGCGGAGACTGAGCCGGAACGGGCCACCGAGAAGCTTGCCGAACTCGAACAGCTCGCTTCGAGGCGGACGCCTTAGGCAGTCGCCTTCGACACCTCGACGGGGCGCTTTGAGGGAGTTATCTTCGCCTTCCGCTTCCGCTTTCGCCGCCGCTTGGTTTTACCGGCGAACGGAGGCCGCGGCGCGCCGAACCGCGGGCCCCACCAGTACCTGCCGCCGATCAGCCTGCCTGCGAGGAAGCCGAACAGCCCGATGAATACGGCGTCGCCGTAGCCGATGGAACCGGCCAGGATCAGTGCAGGTATGAGGGCGAAGAACGTGGCGATGAGGATTATGAACTGGGTTTGGAACGACTTCACAAAGCGGACCAGCGCCCACCCGCCGAGGAAACCGATGACCAGGGACACCACGAGGGTCTGCACCGTGACACCGTCAAGGAGCATGGCTGTAGGCGCACTGAGCAGCACTGCTGCGGAGGCTGCGTTGATCAGCGCCAGTTGCCATCCGCCCGTGTAGCCGCCGTCGGCGGTACGCTCCCGCTTGCGCCTGATTACGGTTCCGGCTTTCTTCCCGGACCACCAGTGACCGCCGGCGATGGCACCAGCCGTGAAGCCCATGAGTCCCGGGCCCGCCATGGGTATGCCCAGAGGGTCTTCCAAGGAGTGCATCATGCTGAGGATCAGGCTCAAGGCTCCCCGCATCACCATGTCGGCGCGCACGGACAGCGAAACCACCCTGAACAGAAGGACCCCGTAGACCGCACCCAGCGCAAAGAAGCCGGCAGCCGGGCCAGGCGCCCCGCCGAAGAACCAGACGGTTACGGCGACAGGTATGACAATGGTCAGGACCCGCGTGAACCGCCAGTCATTGACCCATTTCCTGAACACTTCTGTCTCCCCCGTAGCAAGGACGCTGCTGCCGGGCTTTCCCGGCAGCAGCTCCGCGCATCTGCCTAGTTTGCCTTGCCGGCCGGGCCGGGAAGGATGCCGTCCGGCGCATCGGCACCTCGATGCCAGAGCGTACCTCGGCAAACCCCGTCGGCCGCCCAAACAAAAAACCCCTCCTGTTCGGCGTTATGCCTGATCAGGAGGGATTTCGTGGAGCCCCCTGCCGGATTCGAACCGGCGACCCCCTGTTTACAAGACAGGTGCTCTGGCCAACTGAGCTAAGGGGGCGCGGCTGGCGGGCTAAAAGTCCAAGCCAGTCACGCCGCCGTCGTCCGCCCGAATAAACGGGTGTGAACAACAGCGCTAGACAAGATTAGCCCAGAGCGCCCGCCCCCGTGAAACCGGAAAGGTTTCACGGGGAACGAACACCCGGGCCAAGCCAGGCTTACTTGTTGGCGTCGATGGCGCCCTGCACCGTTTCCACGAAGGCGTTCAGGTCCGCTTCCTCGCCGTTGACGAAGGCCGTCGGGGTGCCGTTGATGCCGTCCACCCGGGCCAGCTGGTCTGCGTACTTCACGAACGGACGGTAGGTGCCGTCGTCGATGCAGTCCTCCATGCCCTCGGTATCGGCGCCCACGGACTCGGCCATGTCCACCAGCTCTGCGTTCTTCACTTCACCGGCGGCATGCTGAGCGAAGATGGCCTTCATGAAGTCCCAGTAGGACTCGGGGCTCTGGTCCGCCACGCATGCCGCAGCGTTGGCGCCGCGGGAGGAGTAGTTGGTGGCTGAGTTACGGTCCAGGAATGCCACGGTGCGGTATTCGTAGGTGATCTCGCCTGCATCCAGCCACTGGGAGATCTGATCGTCGTAGGTAGCGGCGAAGTCCGCGCAGTGCACGCAGTTGATGTCCACGTATTCCACCACCTGGACCGGCTCACCCTCTGGCGCAGCTTCAACCCCCGGCGGAATCGGAGTCTCTTCTGCGGCTTCCTCCGGTGCCGCCGGCAGCGTCTCCGTGTCGAAGTCGAAGGTCTCCGTGGGCTCCAGCGCGGTGGTCGAGGTCAGGGTAAACCCGCCGTACTGGTTGGCGTTGGCCGGCGAAGTGCCGGTGTTCGCCACGTCCTTGCCCATGCTGTTAAACACAATCACGCCCACAATTGCGATCACCGCCACGATGGCCACCACAACACCCCAGATCACCAGGAGTCGGTTGCGCCGCTCTTTCTTCTGCTGGGCCTCGCGCAGTGCGCGCGCCTGCTCGCGGGCAGCAGCAGTGCGTTCCGCCTTGGTCGGCTTGGGGTTCCGGTCAGTCATATTTCCTCATGTCTCTCAACGCCGGCCACGTTTCCGGGGCCGCTCAGCTCATCACCAGTGTAGGGGGAACGGCGCCCGCCACCCTGCGACCAACGCCCGCGGGCGGTACAAAGTTTCCCCGCTTCGCTAGAGTGGCAATATACGACCAATCTAAAAAGGGGTGCCATTCGTGAACGCTGACGCGGATCCGAGTTCCAAGGAAGACGCTCCGGACAGCTACGGCGACTTCGATTTCATCGTCGTGTCCAACCGGCTTCCGGTTGACCGCGTTAGTGGACCCGATGGCGAAACCTGGCGGCGCTCACCCGGCGGGCTGGTCACGGCCCTGGCTCCCGTGATGGCAAAGGCCGACGGCGCCTGGGTAGGCTGGCCCGGTTCCCCGGACGAGGAAGTCGAACCTTTCGACCACGACAACATGTATCTGAAGCCGGTGCCGCTGAGCACCGACGAAGTGGAACTGTATTACGAGGGCTTCTCCAACGCGACGCTGTGGCCGCTCTATCATGACGTGATTGCCGCCCCGGAGTTCCACCGCACCTGGTGGGATGCCTACCGCACCGTGAACCGACGGTTTGCCGACGCCGCCGCTTCCGTGGCCGCGAAGGGCGCCACGGTCTGGGTCCAGGACTACCAGCTGCAGTTGGTCCCCCAGCTGCTGCGCCAGGCCCGGCCCGACCTGAAGATCGGCTTCTTCAACCACATTCCCTTCCCGCCGCTGGAAATCTTCGCCCAGCTGCCTTGGCGCCGGAACATCATCGAGGGCCTGCTCGGCGCGGACCTGATCGGCTTCCAGCGCCCCTCCGATGCCAGCAACTTCCTGCGCTGCGTGCGCCGCTTCGCCGGCTACACCATCCGCCAGCAGCAGGTGAACGTCACCACCGAAGACGGACTGTCCTACGTTTCCCGCGCCGAGGCATTCCCCATCTCCATCGATGCTGGCCAGATCGCTGAGCTGGCACAGCGCGAAGACGTCATTGAACGCTCCAAGCAGATCCGCCGCGAACTGGGCAACCCGGACACGGTGCTGCTGGGCGTGGACCGGCTGGACTACACCAAGGGCATCAGCCACCGGCTCAAGGCCTACGGCGAACTCCTCGAAGACGGCCGGATCACGGTGGAAAACGCCGCCATGATCCAGGTGGCCAGCCCCTCCCGCGAGCGCGTGGAACAGTACCGGCTGCTGCGCGAAGAAGTGGAAGGCACCGTCGGCCGGATCAGCGGCAGCTTCGACACCATCTCCAACACCGCGCTGCGCTACCTGCACCACAGCTATCCGGTGGAGGAAATGGTGGCGCTCTACCTTGCCGCCGACGTTATGCTCGTCACCGCACTGCGCGACGGCATGAACCTGGTCGCGAAGGAATACGTCGCCGCCCGCACCGGCAACACGGGCACCCTGGTCCTCTCCGAGTTCACCGGCGCCGCGGACCAGTTGCGCCAGGCCGTGTTGGTCAACCCGCACGACATCGACGGGTTGAAGGCCGCCATCCTCACCGCGGTAAACATGCCGGCCAGGGAAGCCAGCCGCCGCATGCGCCTGATGCGCCGGCAGGTGCTGCAGAACGACGTCGAGCGGTGGTCCCAGAACTTCCTGGAGGCACTCGAACAAGACCAGGACCGGGAACAAACCGAGGACCGGGAACAGTCATGAGTGCACTGGACACCGAGCTGCAGTCAGCACTGGAGTCCGTGGCCGGCACCGGGAAGCTCCTGGTGGCGCTGGACTTCGACGGCGTGCTTGCCCCGTTGGTGGAGCTTGCCGAGGATGCCCGCCCGCTGGACGGATCGGCGGCCGCTGTCCGGACCCTCGCTTCCCTCCCGAACACAGTCACCGCGTTCATTTCCGGACGGGCGCTCGACAGCCTGCGCACCGTTGCCTCCCCGGATCCCGAAACCCTGCTGATCGGCAGCCACGGCGCCGAGACCTGGACCGGCCCCAACCAGGAACCGCTGCAGCTGACCGCCGAGCAGGCCCAGCTGCTGGCCAGAGCCCGCACAGCGGTGGAATCCGTGGTCGCCCGGCACCCGGGCTGCCGGCTGGAACACAAGCCCGCCGGCGTCGTCCTCCACACCCGCAGTGTCTCTGAACCGGCTGTCGCTGCCGCCGCCACCGAGGAAGCGCGGAGGGAGCTGGGCCTGCTGAACGGCGTTCAGGTCACCGACGGCAAATCCGTCCTGGAGGCCTCCGTGGTCCACACCAACAAGGGCGAAGGCATCCGCGCCCTGCGCGAACTGACCGGCGCGACGGCGGTGCTGTTCGCCGGCGACGACGTCACGGACGAACGCGGCTTCGAGGCTTTGCAGCCCGGCGACGTCGGGATCAAGGTCGGCGACGGGCGTACGGCTGCCGCCTACCGGGTCGCCTCCCCCGAGGCATTCACTGCGGTTCTCGCCGAACTTGCACGGCTGCGCGCCGCCGCCGTCGCTTAATAACTCCCTGCAGCGGCCGGACGTTCACAGCTGGACAACGTGTGTAATACTGTCCCCGTGAGCCGCGTCACAGGTCACAGAAGACCTGCCGGCAGTATTCAACACAGCGGTTATCAACTCAATTACATAGCTCTCCATTCACAACGGATCGTCGGGCACGTACCTGCCCGTGAAGGGAAACACCATGGCAACGGTAACGTTTGACCAGGCAACACGCGTCTACCCGGGGACGGAACGCCCCGCAGTAGACAACCTCAGCCTCGAAATCGCCGACGGCGAATTCCTGGTTCTCGTCGGCCCCTCGGGCTGCGGAAAATCCACCTCGCTGCGGATGCTCGCAGGGCTTGAAGACGTCAACTCCGGACGGATCCTCATCGGCGACCGTGACGTCACCGACGTTCCGCCCAAGGACCGCGACATCGCCATGGTTTTCCAGAACTACGCGCTGTACCCGCACATGTCCGTTGCGGACAACATGGGCTTCGCCCTGAAGATCGCCGGCATCGGCAAGGAAGAGCGCATGGAACGCGTCCGTGAGGCCGCGAAGCTGCTGGACCTCGAAGACTACCTGGACCGCAAGCCGAAGGCACTCTCCGGCGGTCAGCGCCAGCGCGTTGCCATGGGCCGCGCGATTGTGCGTAACCCTCAGGTCTTCCTGATGGATGAACCGCTCTCCAACCTGGATGCCAAGCTGCGTGTGCAGACCCGCACCCAGATTGCTTCGCTGACCCGGCGGCTCGGAGTCACCACGGTGTACGTCACCCATGACCAGGTGGAAGCCATGACCATGGGCGACCGTGTCGCGGTGCTCAAGGACGGCGTCCTGCAGCAGGTCGACACCCCGCGCAACCTCTACGACCACCCGCGGAACGTTTTCGTGGCCGGATTCATTGGCTCCCCTGCCATGAACCTGCTCGAGCTTCCGGTGGTGGACGGAGGCGTAGCGTTCGGCGGGGCCGTGTACCCGGTGGAGAGCTCGGTGCTGGGCGCTGCCGCAGGCAACACCGTCACGCTGGGTGTCCGCCCCGAAGACATGGAAACCGTGCCGGAGGGCGAGGGCCTGCGCGTGGAAGTGGACGTGGTCGAGGAACTGGGAGCCGATGCGTACGTTTACGGCCACAGCAGCATCGACGGCAAGGACCATGACATGGTGGTCCGCGTTGACGGCCGGCGTCCTCCGATGAAGGGCGACACTCTCCACGTCCGCCCGCAGAAGGGCCATGTGCACCTGTTCGATACCTCCAACGGGGAACGGCTGGCGGAACAGGCGTAACCCGGCCGGCACGACATGCGGTGGCTCCCCTGCTCAACTAAACTCTGAGGTGGGGAGCCACCGCTTTTTCGTTAACGCATGTTTGAGACGTAAGGGCTTTCGCCGATGACAGACTCCGTACCTGCCAACTGGCAGAACGAACCCACGGACTGGGAGCAGACGGGCAAACTGCCCCGCACCACGCGCTCCTCGACCAACCGGATCAACACACTGGGGTCGCTGAACATCACGGCCGCGTCCATGGACCCGGCCCTGCTGGACCTGCCGTGGCACATTCCGCTGGAGGAATGGCCCAAGGAGAACCTGGCCGCACTCCCCCGCGGAATTTCCCGCCACGTTGTCCGCTTCGCGCGGCTGGGCGATTCCCTCATCGCCATCAAGGAAACCAACGAACACGTGGCGCGGCAGGAATACCACATGCTGCGCAAGCTTCGTCGCCTGAATGTCCCCGCGGTGGCTCCGGTGGCGGTCATTACCGGACGCATGGATCCGGCGGGTGAAGAGCTGCAGCCGGTACTGGTCACCCGGCACCTGCGCTTCTCGCTTCCCTACCGTGCCGTCTTCTCCCAGACCCTGCGTGAAGTCACATTGACGCGGCTGATCGATGCCCAGGCACTGTTGTTGGTCCGCCTGCACCTGGCCGGTTTTTACTGGGGCGATGTCTCCCTGTCCAACACACTCTTCCGCCGCGACGCCGGCGCCTTCGCCGCCTACCTGGTGGATGCGGAAACCGGTGAGCTCTATCCCGAGTTGTCCAACGGCCAACGCGAATATGACCTGGAAATTGCCCGGGTGAACATTGCCGGAGAACTGATGGACCTGGCCGAGGGCGGCCTGGTTGAGGAGTCAGTGGATCCGCTGGCCACCAGCGAACGGATCATGGACAGTTACCGCGGGCTCTGGGCCGAGCTGACCGAACGGGAATCCTTCGGGATGGCCGATCGCTGGCGTGTCGATGCGCGCATCCGGCGCCTGAATGACCTGGGGTTCGACGTCGACGAGCTCAGCATCAGCACCACCCCCGACGGAACGCAGGTCCAGCTGCAGCCCAAGGTGGTCGACGCCGGCCATCACCAACGCCGGCTGCTGCGCCTGACCGGCATCGATGCCCAGGAGAACCAGGCCCGCCGGCTGCTTAATGACCTGGACTCCTACCGGGCGACCAACCATCCGGAACTCGACGAAGAGCTCAGCGCACATCTGTGGGTCACGCAGGTCTTCGAACCGATAGTCAAAGCCGTGCCGCGGGATCTGGGCAGCAAGCTAGAGGCTGCCGAGGTGGTGCACGAGGTCCTGGAGCACCGCTGGTACATGTCTGAAAAGGCCAACCGCAACGTGCCCATGGCCGAGGCGGTGCAGTCGTACATGGATACCATCCTCCGCCACCGGCGCGACGAAGCTGCGATCCTGCTTAGCACCGATACCCGGACCATGGAGATCCTGGACGCAGGAGGAGCCCCGACCTAGGGCCGGGGCTCCTCCTGACGTGCCGTGGGGGCGGTCAGTAGCTGGAGCCGCTGTCGGCCGCGATCCCAATCATGATGAGAATAAAGAAGAGGATCCCGAAGAGGGTCCCCAATCCGCCGACGATAATGCCGATCACAGCGGGAACGTTGCCCATACCCGCCTTGCGTGACTGGTTCAGGCCCACAATGCTCAGCACCAGGCCCACGATGGAGAAGAAGAAGGACGTGATGAGGCCGGCGATGCCCATGGCCTGTCCGGGGTTCGGCCGCGGCAGGGCGTAGGCATCCTGTCCGTAGGCCGGGTAACCGGGCTGCTGGCCGTAGGCCGGAGCTTCCTGGGAACCCGGATAGGCCGGCTGCTGGCCGGCACCCGGGTACACGGGCTGCTGGCCGTAGGACGGCGCTTCGGACTGCTGGCCGTAGGACGGATAGGCAGTGTTGCCCGTTTCGTTCTCCTGGGACCCGGGGTAGGCGGACGGCGCCGACGGGGGCGGGCCGTACTGGCCGCTGTCCGAAGCACTATCGTTTGCGGCTGCCGGGTCGCCGCCGGTCTGCCATTCTGGTCGGTTCTCTGACACGCGGTATTCCCCCTGAAGATGAAGTGGTTAGCGGAGTCGAACGGGCGTCCGCTCGACGCCCGGTTCGACTACGCAAAGTCGGTGTGACCTACGGCAATCCTATACATCCAAGCCGAGCCGTACCATCCATTCCCGGAACGTTCCCCCTTCCCGTAAATACGTGACGAAGATCTCGTGTGATCTGCGCGGCCACCGCCAACGCAGCGGAAGCCGAAGTCGTTAAATGGAACTGTAAGTCTAAGAATCTGCGCGAAGGATGACGCCCTGAATGGTTGAACAACTGACTACCGCATCCAGCCGGACGAGGCTGGTCCCCGTCCATGAGCCGTCCGCCGGACGTGAGTGGTGGCGGTCCTCGGTGATCTACCAGATCTATCCGCGCTCGTTCCGCGACCTGCGCGGTGACGGAATCGGGGACCTGCCCGGAATCACCGCCGAGATCCCCACCCTCGCCGAACTCGACATCGACGCGATCTGGCTCTCCCCGTTCTACCGTTCCCCGCAGAAAGACGCCGGCTACGACGTCGCCGACTACTGCTCCGTGGACCCCCTCTTCGGCACCCTGGAGGACTTCGACGCCCTCGTTGCCGAAGCCTCGCGGCATAATATGCGCGTCATCGTAGACCTGGTCCCCAACCACTGCTCGGACCAGCATGCCCTGTTCCGCAAGGCCCTGGCCTCCCCCGCGGGTTCCCCGGAACGGGACCTGTTCATCTTCCGCGACGGCACCGGAGAACATGGGGAAAATCCGCCCAACAACTGGCAGTCGCACTTCGGCGGCCCCGCCTGGACCCGCATCACTGAACCCGACGGCACCCCCGGACAGTGGTACCTGCACCTCTTCGATACCTCCCAGCCGGACTTCAACTGGGACAGCCCCAGCGTGCACGCCGAATTCGAAAAAATCCTGCGGTTCTGGCTGGACCGCGGCGTCGGCGGGTTCCGCGTGGACGTCGCCCACGCGCTGATCAAGAAATCCGGACTCCCCGACTGGGGCGGCCGCGCGGACGGGTCCTCCTCCGAAGGCTTCCCCGGCTCCGACGCACCCATGTTCGGCCAGCCCGGCATCCACGACATCTTCCGGTCCTGGCGGAAAATCCTGGACTCCTACGACGGCGACCGGGTGCTCTGCGCCGAAGCCACCATCGACCCGATCGAACGGCTCAGCGACTGGGTCCGGCCCGACGAAATGCACCAGACCTTCAACTTCGCCTACCTGCAGCACCCCTGGCACGCCCCGGCACTGCGGCACGTCATCGAGTCCTCCCTGCGCGCCTTCGACCGGGTCGGGGCACCCACCACCTGGGTGCTGTCCAACCACGACGTCGTCCGGCACACCAGCCGCTTCGGCCTGACCGGGGCCGGTCCCCGCGCGGGGGACGGCCTCGGACCGCGGGACGAACAGCCCGACCTTGAACTTGGCCTCGCCCGAGCCCGCGCCGCCACCTTGCTGATGCTTGCCCTGCCCGGCGGCGTCTACCTCTATCAGGGCGAGGAGTTGGGCCTGCCGGACCACACGTTGATTCCGGACGAGTTCCGGCAGGATCCCACCTTCCACCGCACTGCCGGAGTGCGGGTGGGCAGGGACGGCAACCGGGTGCCCCTGCCCTGGAAGGCGAACCTGCCCAGTTACGGTTTCAGCTCCACGGGTGAGAGCTGGCTGCCGCAGCCGCCTATTTGGGGCCGGCATTCCCGGGATATCGAGCAGCGCAACCCCGACTCGACCCTGAACCTCTACCGCCGCGCTCTTGATCTGCGCCGCGAACTGGATCTGGGCAACGGTTCCCTGGCGTGGTGGCCGGAGCACGACGACGGGCTGGTCGCCTTTGTTAACGAGGGCGTGCTGGTGGCCATGAATATGGGGGATGCACCGGTTCAGCTGCCCGATCTGCCGTTGCTCATGGGCAGCGCTGCTGACGCTCTCGAGGGTGCCCGGCTCCGACCCAACCGCACCGTCTGGATGCGCCTGGACTAGTGCGGCTCCCCGGGAATGGCCTTCCCGGGGTTGAGGATGCCCGCTGGATCGAACACTGCTTTCACCCTGCGCTGCAGCTCGAGCACCTCGGCCCGCTGCTCCTGCGGCAGCCAGTGCAGCTTGAACTGGCCCACTCCGTGTTCGCCGGTGATGGTTCCACCCATCGACAGCGCAACGGCGATGGACTCGTCCAGTGCGGCGTCCAACCGTTCACGTCCGCCGTCGTCGGCAGCCTGAACCCAGAAGGTGGGGTGCAGGTTGCCGTCCCCGGCGTGGGCCACCACCTTGAGGTTAACCCGGTACTGCCCCGCCATCCGTTCCAGCTCCGCGACATACCGCACCAGCGCGGAGCGGGGAACGGCGACGTCCTCCCCCACCCGCATCTGGTCCGGCACCGCGTCTCCGCGGCTGTGCCGGCGCAGTTCGACCAGCCGTTCGGCCTCGGCCGCCCCTTCCGTACTTACCGTTCCACCCAGTTCACTGAGCACACTGCGCACGACGTCGGCCTCGGCTCCGGCGCCGAAACCATCCGTCTGGATCAATAACAGCGCGTCGCCACGGGTACGAAGGGCGCTGCCATGGGCTTCGTCCAGGGCCGTCAGGGTGGCACCGTCCAGCAGTTCCATGATGGCCGGCTGTACGCGGGCGGCGCCCACGGCCAGCACGCCGGCGGCGGCCGTCGGAAAATCCGGGAAGAAGGCCGCAATGGTTCGGATCTGCACCGGCAGGTACCGCAGCCGCACAGTGATGCCGACGATGATGCCCAGGGTGCCTTCCGACCCGGTGAAGAGGCTGGTGAGGTCGTAGCCGGCTACTCCCTTGAAGGTGCGCCGCCCAGTGCTGATGAGGGTTCCGTCGGCCAGGACGACGTCGAGGGCCAGGACGGAGTCGCGGGTGACCCCGTACTTCGCGCAGCGGAGACCGCCGGCATTAGTGGCCACATTCCCGCCGATGGTTGCGGTCAGGTAGCTGGCCGGATCCGGCGCGTACATCAATCCGTGGGCCGCCGCCGCCGCGTTCAGGTCCGCGTTGATCACGCCGGGCTCGACGATGGCCACTTCATCCTGCGCATTGAGCTCCAGGATGCGGTTCATCCGGTCTAGGCAAAGGATGATGCATCCGCCCGTAGCGTGGGCCCCGCCCGAGACTCCTGTACCGGCGCCGCGCGGCACCACGGCGGTGCCCGTTGCAGAGGCCCAGCGCAGCACCACCTGCACGTCCGCCACACTGGTGGGCCAGACGACGGCCAGCGGCTCTATATAGGCCAGCACCGGCCCCTGGTCGGTGGCATAGGCAGCTAGTACCTCCGGCGCTGTCTCGACCAGGAGGCCGGGGCCAGTGAGGGTCAGGTCGTGCAGGGCATCCAGAGACATGCCAGCAGACTACCGTGCCCCCATAAAGCGCGCGTAGCGGTCCAGGATCTGCGGCCATTCCCTTTGCAGCCGCTCATATTCCTGTGCCGCGTCGGGTAGCCGGTCAAGGCCTGAGTGACGGAGCGTCACCAGCGTGGAGCCGTCAGCCGCCGGGGAAAACTCGACGCGTACATCCGTAGGAATCCGCGGATTCGGGCCCGCCACCCAGTCCAGTTCCAGCAACGTGTCCGGTTCCCGGGTGCGTACCGTGGCCCATACCGCGGTTTCCCCGTCGGGCCCTGTCTCGGTAAGTACTCCACCCTCGAACTCAGCGTGTGTACCTTCACCGAAGTCCGTAAGGTCCTCCGGCCACCATAGGTGCAGGTAGTCCGTGAAGCCGTTGAACGCTTCTTCTGCGTCTCGGGGGATCTGCCGCACCGCCACTACGTCCGAAACGGACGTGCCTTGCTCAGCGTCCTTCGGATCCGGGTCGGCAGCGTGGGAAAACAGGGATGGGCTCATGCTTTCCAGCCTACCGGGACCAGGCCTGCTGCCCCTGGCCATGCCGCCACAACGTAGGGCGGGTTAAACAAGGAGAGCCCGTACCAACACTGGTACGGGCTCAACCTCTTCAATAATTGTCCGGCGGTGACCTACTCTCCCACATCCTCCCGGATGCAGTACCATCGGCGCTGTGGGTCTTAG
>NZ_JAJJOB010000012.1:0-76673 GCF_020907345.1 Arthrobacter sp. zg-Y179
CTAAATTCGAAACCGGCTAAAAAAACCGTCCCATACCCACGGGGTGGGCGGAAACGGCCTGTTCAACCAATCAAAATAAATTGGTATCAATAAACTTGGCACACTATTGAGTTCTCAAACAACAGACTGCTTCCGGCACCGGCAGGCGATCCTCAAGGGATCTAAGCTCTGCGTCGCTCCGGAGCAACTTTTCCATCTTAGCCACGCTGGCCGGTGGGTGTCAAACCAGCCGTGGATCCTTCCGGCGAACCGGCGGGAAGCTAGTTCCCGGACTCACGGCTGAAGGTTGTAACCCGCGGGATCCGGTCTCCTGGTTCAATGTCCAGAATTGCGTTTCCCTCGATCAGCGCGGGTATTAACTCTAGCACGGTCTTGCGGGGCTGCGTACCCGGTGCAGGCCCGGCCTCTTTCAGGAAGGCCGGGCCGCGCCGGAGATACTTACGGCTTGGGGACCAGGTACAGCACACCAAGCGGAGGAACGGTCAGCGTGGCGGATGCCGGCTGGTCGTTGCAGGCACCTTCAACCGCGTGCACTACGCCCATGTTCCCTACGCCGGAACCGCCGAACTCAGCGGCGTCGGTATTGAGTGCTTCCACCCATTCCCCGGCCCACGGCATTCCCAGCCGGAAGTCCTGGTGCGGGGCGCCGGCAAAGTTAGCCACGCAGACCACCGGATTTCCCTGGTGGTCCCAGCGGATGAACGAAAGGACATTGCGGGCGCCGTCGTTCTCGTTAATCCACTGGAAGCCTGCGGGCTCGTTGTCCCGGGCGGAGAGCGCGGGGGTGTTGCGGTAGATCTCGTTGAGCTGCCGAACCATCAGCTGGACACCCTTATGCTGCGGGGTGTCGGTCAGGTACCAGTCCAGCCCGTACTGCTCCGACCATTCCGCTTCCTGGCCGAATTCGGTCCCCATGAAGATCAGCTGCTTGCCGGGGTGCGCCCACTGGAACGCCAGGTAAGCACGCAGATTGGCCAGCTGCTGCCAGCGGTCACCGGGCATCTTGCGCAGCAGTGAGCCCTTGCCGTGCACCACTTCGTCATGGCTGATGGGCAGCAGGAAGTTCTCCGTGTACGCGTAGACCAGGGAGAAGGTCAGCTGGGCGTGGTGGTAAACGCGGTTGATCGGGTCTTCGGACATGTACTGGAGGGTGTCGTGCATCCAGCCCATGTTCCACTTGAGCCCAAAGCCGAGTCCGCCGCTGCTGGTGGGACGCGTAACGCCGGGGAACGCGGTGGATTCCTCGGCGATCATCACGATGCCCGGCACCCGCTTGTACGCAGTCGCGTTGACTTCCTGCAGGAAGGAGATCGCCTCGAGGTTCTCCCGGCCACCGTGGATGTTGGGGCTCCACTGGCCTTCCGGCCGTGAGTAGTCCAGGTACAGCATGGATGCCACGGCATCCACCCGGAGTCCGTCTACATGGAACTCTTCGAGCCAGTAGATCGCGTTGGCCACAAGGAAGTTGCGTACTTCGCGGCGGCCGAAATCGAAGACAAGCGTTCCCCAGTCCAGCTGCTCGCCGCGGAACGGGTCGCCGTGCTCGTAGAGCGTCTGGCCGTCGAACTTTGCCAGCGCCCAGGGGTCCTTGGGGAAGTGGGCCGGAACCCAGTCCAGAATGACGCCGATGCCGGCCTGGTGCAGCCGGTCCACGAGGTAGCGGAATTCGTCCGGATGCCCGAACCGTGCGGTAGGGGCGAAGTAGGAGGTCACCTGGTAACCCCAGGAGCCGCCGAACGGGTGCTCGGCCACGGGCATCAGTTCCACATGGGTGAAGCCCTGCCACTGCACGTACTCGGCCAGCTGGTCTGCCATTTCCCGGTAGTTCAGTCCCAGGCGCCAGGAACCCAGGTGCACCTCGTACACGCTCATGGGCGAATTGTGCGGATCCCGGGCGGCCCGGGCCTCCATCCATTCGGCATCGCCGAACTCATAGGTGGACTCGACCACGCGTGAACCGGTCAGCGGCGGCACCTCGGTGCCTTTGGCCATGGGGTCGGCCTTTTCCCGCCAGACGCCGTCGCTGCCCAGGATTTCGTACTTGTAACGGGCACCCGGTTCCACGCCGGGCAGGAAGATTTCCCAGACACCGGAGCTGCCGAGGGAACGCATCGCGTTGATGGTGCCGTCCCAGCCGTTGAAATCACCCTTGACCCGAACGGAGCGGGCGTTAGGGGCCCAGACTGCGAAGCTGACGCCGGAGATATCGCCCAGCACGGAATCGTAATGGCGCAGGTTGGCGCCGAGGACGGTCCACAGGTTTTCGTGCCGGCCTTCACCAATCAGGTGCAGGTCAATGTCGCCCAACGACGGGAGGAACCGGTACGGATCGTCGAACAGCTGGGGCTCCTCGCCGTCGTACGTCACCTCCACCCGGTAATCCGGAACGGTGCCCGGCGTCGGAGCCGGAAGGGTTCCAACCCAGATGCCGTTGTACTCGTGCTGGAGCGGCACCCGGCTTTCAGGGGTCACGACCACGACTTCGCGCGCCAGCGGGCGCAGGGTTCGAATGGTAGCGACGGTTCCGGAGTCATCCAGATGTGCGCCGAGGACTGCATGCGGCTGGTAGTAGCGGCCTTCGGAAACGGCCTGCAGCACGTCCTCGTTTACGGGGATCGGATCGGTGGAGACGGGCACTTCGGGCACCTGGGGCTCTACGGCGGCGGATGCGGACCGCGACTTGCGTGGCTTATTCACTGTGCTCTCTTCCTTGCGTGCTGCGTCGTCGGCCTTCATGAGAATGGCCCGGGCGGCGGCAGCGGGCACGCTGATCCAGCGCGGACGGTTTCTCATCTCGTAGACAACTTCGTACAGCGCCTTGTCCAGCCACAGGGCCAGGAACAGCGGGTCACTGCGGTTGATGGTGGTGCCTGTTTCCTTCTCATACCCCCGCAGGAAGGCATCGGCCGCGGCAGCTGCCCACCGGCGTGCCGATTCGCTTCGCTGCTGGACGGCTTCTTTCGACTCTGCTTCGCCTTCCGCACCGTCGATCAGCGCGACGCCGGCGGCGTAGTCGATCGAGCGCAGCATGCCGACGACGTCGCGCAGCGGCGCATCAGGGACACTGCGTTCGGCGGCGGGCCGAAGCGGCTCGCCTTCGAAGTCAAGGACGATCCAGCCCCGATCCGGAACACGCAGGACCTGCCCGAGGTGGTAGTCGGCGTGGATGCGCTGCAGGTTGGGCAGTGTGTGGAGGTTGCCAACCTGCTCCAGCAGGTACTCCACGGCCTCATCGAACGGCCCGACGACGTCGTGTGCTTCCGCCCACGCCCACCGGATCCGGGAGCTGAGGGACTCAAGGAACTCTGTGCGTTCCGCCGCGCTGGGAGGCCTGCTGCCAAAGGCCGCTGCCAGCTGCTGGTGGATGCGGCCGGTGGCGGCACCCAGTTCCTCGGCCTCGGCGGTGAAATCCCGGCCGGCAAGGGCGGCCGAGGACGCGGTCCGCCAGGCGTCTTCGCTGCCGGGGAAGAATTCCCGGAGTACGGACAGGTGCCCGGTCAGCAGTTTCTCTCCGGCCTCGTCCGCCGGGTCCGTCCAGGAGCCGGTCACCCAGCCGTAGGTGGCCGGAACGTCCACCGACCCGACTTCGGTCAGCCGTGCGCTGACCTCGACGTCGGGACTCTCGCCGGCGGCCACCACACGGTAGAACTTCACGATCAGCGGTGCAACAGGTGCCTGCACAATAACGGAGGTGTTGGACTGTTCACCCGTCAGGACCTTGGTGGGCAGCGGCTCCCGGAACGGCTCCCATTCGGCGAAGCCGTCCAGGGCAAAACCGTGTGTGTGCCCGTCCAGGGACGATGCCTGAGACCGCATCAGTTCCAGCCAGGCGGTGACGAAGACCGGGTCGGCGGTCGCGTCGTAAAGCCACCGCTCCCCCAGGTCTTCCTGGTGCGCCCGGCCCAGCAGTGCGGCTTCCAGCTCGGGCGCCGGTGCGGTCCGGTAGCTTACCGGCACGCTGATGACGTCGCGGCGGTCCCCGGAGACGACGGCGATGAGGTGGACTTCCAGCCCGACCTCGCCGGCGGGATCCTCGAGCCGGATCCCGCCGACCCTTTCCAGCAGGACTTCGCGGCCCTTAGCGGGGAACCAGCGTTGTCCAGGGAGCCAGGAGGCCAGGATTTCGGGCAGGGACGGCGTCAACAGGCTCATCTCCGTGCTGCCTCCGAAATCGGAATCATGGGAATGGCTTCGGTCTGGGGCGACGAAGTGTCAGACTTCGCCGACCGCAGGCGCAGCCAGTAGAAGTCGTGGCTGCCCAGGGTCAGCGTCAGGGCGCCGTCTTCTCCGATGGTGGGGAAGAGCGTGCCGCCGAAGGCGTCCCGCAGTCCGCGGTTGGCGAACTCCGGCAGCTTCATCGACGCGGAAATGGGGTGCTGGGAGAGGTTGAAGATACACAGCACTGTTTCACCCACCTCGCCCTCCGGGTTGTTGTCCGGCAGTTCGCGTACAAAGGCCAGGGCTGCTTCGGCGTCGGTCGGCACGTTGCGGTAGGAACCCAGTCCGAAGGCCGGGTGCGCGCGGCGGACCATGATCATCTGCCGGATCCAGTGCAGCAGCGAACTCGAGCTGGCCAGCTGCGCTTCCACGTTGACGTGGTTGTAGTGGTAAACCAGCGACTGCACCACCGGCAGGTACAGCTTGCCGGGATCGGCGGTGGAGAATCCGGCGTTGCGGTCCGGGTTCCACTGCATGGGCGTGCGGGAGGAATCGCGGTCTTCCAGCCAGATGTTGTCCCCCATGCCCAGCTCATCGCCGTAGTACAGGAACGGGCTGCCCGGCAGGGCCAGCAGCATCGCGTGGATCAGCTCGATCTCCGACCGGGAATTGTCCAACAGCGGAGCCAGCCGGCGTCGGATGCCGATGTTGGCCCGCATGCGGGAATCCGGGGCGTACCAGCCGAGCATCGCCTGGCGCTCCTCATTGGTGACCATTTCCAGCGTCAGCTCGTCATGGTTGCGCAGGAAGGTTCCCCACTGGGCGCCGGCCGGAATCTCCGGGGTCTCTTCCATGGTCTGGATGATCGGTGCGGCCTTCTGGTCCCGCAGCGCGTAGAACAGGCGCGGCATGATCGGGAAGTGGAAGCACATGTGGCATTCGTCGCCGGTTTCGTCCCCGAAGTACTCCACCACTTCGTGCGGCATCTGGTTTGCCTCGGCGATGATGACGCGGCCCGGGTAGTTCTCGTCGACCATGGTGCGCAGGTCCTTGAGGAACCGGTGCGTGGCCGGGAGGTTTTCGCAGTTCGTGCCGTCCTCTTCAAAGAGGTACGGGATGGCGTCGGCCCGGAATCCGTCGATGCCCTGGTCCAGCCAGAAGCGGACGACGTCGAAAATCGCCTCGATAACCTTAGGGTTCTCGAAGTTCAGGTCGGGCTGGTGGCTGAAGAACCGGTGCCAGAAGAACTGGCGGCGGACCGGGTCGAAGGTCCAGTTCGATTCCTCGGTGTCCACGAAGATGATCCGGGCGTCTTCGTACTTCTGGTCGGTGTCCGACCAGACGTAGAAGTCCCCGTACGGGCCGTCCGGATCGCTGCGGGACTCCTCGAACCACGGGTGCTTGTCCGAGGTGTGGTTCAGCGGAAGGTCGATGATGACGCGCAGGCCGCGGGCGTGTGCTTCTGCAACCAGGCGCTTGAAGTCGCTGATGGTGCCGAATTCGTCCAGGACATCGTAGTAGTCGGAGATGTCATAGCCGCCGTCACGGAGCGGCGACTTGAAGAACGGCGGCAGCCACAGGCAGTCGATGCCCAGCCACTGCAGATAGTCCAGCTTTTCGATCAGGCCGCTGAAGTCACCTGATCCGTCCCCATTGGCGTCCGCGAAGCCGCGGACGAGTACCTCATAGAAAACGGCCTTGCGGTACCAATGAGGATCATTGGTCAAGCCGGGTGCGTGCAGTTGAAACGGGTTGGGCACTAGGAGTTCCTCCGAACTGACAGGATGTGCGCGGGTTCAAAGTGGGCGTCCAGGCGGACGTAGTTGTGGGCTCCCCAGCGCCAGCTCTGGCCGCTGATCAGGTCATCCACCCAGAAGGTGCCGTCTTCGTTCAGATCCTGCGGGGCGAGGTGAAGCGCATCGAGGTCGAGCGTGACGGTGGATTCGCGGGCGCTGTGGGGGTCCACGTTAACCACAATAATGAGTGTGTCCCGGCTGGACGGATCGCCGGGAAGGGTCTCTTTGTGCTTGGAGTAGACCACGGTGCAGTCGTCGGTGCTGGAGTGCACCGTGAGGTTCTCGAGGTCCCCCAAAGCGGGATGGGTGCGGCGGATTTCGTTCAGCCGGGTGATGTACGGGGCGAGGCTGCGGCCTTCGGCTTCCGCTGCGGCGAAGTCCCGCTGCTTGTACTCGAACTTTTCGTTGTCGATGTACTCCTCGGCCCCGGGCCGGGCGACGTGCTCAAACAGCTCGTAGCCGGCGTAGACACCCCACAGCGGGCTGCCGGTGGCAGCCAGTACGGCGCGGATCTTGAAGGCTCCGGGACCGCCGAACTGCAGGAATTCGGTGAGGATGTCCGGGGTGTTCACGAAGAAGTTGGGCCGGAAGAAGGCCGAAGACTCCCTCGACACCTCGGTGAAGTACTCCTCGATCTCCTCGCGGGTGTTCCGCCAGGTGAAGTAGCTGTAGGACTGCTGGAACCCGGCCTTGGCCAGTGCATGCATCATGGGCGGGCGGGTGAATGCCTCGGCCAGGAAAATCACGCCCGGGTACTCTGCGTTCACCGTGCCGATCAGCCATTCCCAGAACCGCAGCGGCTTGGTGTGCGGGTTGTCCACCCGGAAGATCTGCACGCCGTGGCTGATCCACAGCCGCACGATGCGCAGGATCTCCTGCGAGAGGCCCTCGTAGTCATTGTCGAAGTTCAGGGGGTAGATGTCCTGGTACTTCTTCGGAGGGTTCTCGGCGTAGGCAATCGAACCGTCCACGCGGGTGGTGAACCATTCCGGATGGCTGGTCACCCAGGGGTGGTCCGGGGAGGCCTGGAGTGCGAGGTCGATGGCTACCTCGAGACCCAGTTCCCGGGCGCTGTCCACGAACGCGTCGAAGTCCTCGAACGTCCCCAGATCGGGGTGGATGGCATCGTGGCCGCCCTCGGGGGCGCCGATGGCCCAGGGCGAGCCGGGATCCTGCGGGCCGGCAACCAGTGTGTTGTTCGGCCCCTTGCGGTGCGTGGTGCCGATCGGATGGATGGGGGGCAGGTAAATGACGTCGAACTGCATGTCCGCCACGCGCTGCAGGCTGCGTGCCGCGGTGCGGAACGTCCCCGAGGTCCACTCGCGGGTGGCCGGATCCCACTGGGCCCCTTCGGAGCGGGGGAAGAATTCGTACCAGGCGCCGCGGCCGGCGAGCTCCCGCTCCACCAGAAGGGGGAAGCGGTCCGAGCTGGTGACCAGATCGCGGATCGGATCGCGGTCGAGAATGGCGGTGACGGCTTCGGTTCCGGCGGCGGCAAGGCGTTCCTCGACAGGCAGCCCGGTGTCTGCGAGCGCTGCCGCGGCAGCACGGAAGACCTCGGCGTCGGCGCCGCTGCGCTCGGCGGCAGCGGAGGTGAACAGTTGGTGGCCTTCGGTGAGCATCAGTTCGACGTCGACGCCGGCGGCGATTTTCACCTCGGCGTTGTGGTGCCAGGTGGCGTAGACATCCGCCCAACCCTCCACGGCGAAGCTCCAGTGGCCCGTGCCGACCGGGCGCAGCATGCCCTCCCAGCGGTCAAGGCCCAGGCCCACCGGATGCATCCGGCTGCGGGCTACGACGGTGCCCTCGGGGTCATAAAGGACGGCACTGGCGCCTACCAGGTCATGTCCCTCGCGGAACACGGTTGCCCCTATGACGAGGTCCTCTCCGGGCACGGCTTTGGCGGGGAATCTCCCGTACTCCACTACGGGAGCCACATTGGTGATTGGAATCCGGCCAAACCGGAGATCCTTCGAGGGCAGGTCTTCTGGTGTCAACGCGCTGGATGTGCTCACAGACTAGACGTTATCGAGAATTTGGGCAGAATGCTAAGGCAACGTACTTTTACGGATTCACGGCAGGTCGGCCACGGTTTGGCTGCGTTTTCAAGTCGCCGTGTATTTACACGAACATTTGTACGTCATTTCCGGCTACCCGCAGCGTTAGTGCGCTAGCGTGACCCGGGTGAAGGCAATACGCAGATTTACCGTCCGAACTGTCCTGCCGTCCAGCATCGCCCCTTTGGGCCGACTGGCCTCGAACCTTCGGTGGTCCTGGCACCAGCCGACTCTCAAGTTGTTTGAAAGCATCGATCCCGCGGCCTGGCGCTCCAGCGGCGAAGACCCCGTGAAGCTGCTCGCGACCGTAAGCCGGGACAAGCTCGAGCGCATCGCGCAGGATGAGCATCTGGTCTCTGTAATCGCGGACCTCGGTGCAGACCTGGACAGGTACCTCAATGAACCCCGCTGGTACCAGGGTCTGGGCGACGACGCCCCGGCGTCGATTGCGTACTTCTCGCCCGAGTACGGCATCAGCGCCGTACTCCCCCAGTACTCCGGCGGCCTGGGGATCCTGGCCGGCGACCATTTGAAGGCCGCCTCCGACCTCGGAGTGCCCTTGGTTGCGGTGGGACTGCTCTACAAGGCCGGGTATTTCAAGCAGGCACTTTCCCGGGACGGCTGGCAGCTGGAGACCTATCCCGTGCTGGACCCCAATGCCCTCCCGTTGACCCTGCTCCGCGAGGAAGACGGCACCCCGGCGAAAATCACCCTGCCGCTGCCGGACAACCGCCAGCTTCTGGCACAGATCTGGCGCGCCGACGTCGGGCGCGTACCCCTGCTGCTGCTGGACTCGGACGTCATCGGGAACGACGACGCCGCCCGCGGCATCACGGACCGCCTGTACGGCGGGGGCGGAGACCACCGGCTGCAGCAGGAACTGCTGCTGGGCATGGGCGGCGTGAAAGCCCTGCGGGTACACCAGCGGCTTACCGGCGCCCCTCCCGCAGAGGTCTTCCACAGCAACGAAGGCCATGCCGGCTTCCTGGGCGTAGAGCGCATCCGTGAACTGATGGACCAGGGCATGACCTGGGAGGAAGCGCTGACCGTTTCCCGCGCCTCCACGGTGTTCACCACTCACACCCCGGTCCCGGCCGGCATCGACCGGTTCGAGCAAACCCAGATCCGCCACTTCTTCACCGCGGGCCTGGCGCAGTCGGTCCCCACCGACAAGATCCTGGCCCTGGGAGCTGAAAACTACGAGGGTGGAGACCCGGGCAAATTCAACATGGCAGTCATGGGCCTGCGGCTGGCCCAGCGGGCCAACGGCGTGGCCAAGCTGCACGGCGAAGTTTCCCGGGAAATGTTCTCCGGCCTGTGGCCGGGCTTTGACGTATCCGAAGTGCCCATCACTTCGGTGACCAACGGCGTGCACGTCCCTACCTGGATCGATCCGGAGGTCACGGCACTCGCCAGCGAGAAGTTCGGCGTCGCCACCGTGCATGACCGCGACTGGGGCCGGGCCTACGAGCTTGACGACAAGGACCTGTGGGACCTGCGGCGGAAGCTGCGCAGCAACCTGGTCCATGACGTCCGGCGCCGCGTCAAGCGCGCCTGGCGCCGGCGCGGTGCCTCTGACGCGGAGCTGGCCTGGACGCAGAACGTGCTGGACCCGGACGTGCTGACCATTGGCTTTGCCCGCCGGGTGCCCACCTATAAGCGCCTGACCCTGATGCTGCGGGACCCGGACCGCCTCAAGGCACTGCTGCTGCATCCCACCCACCCCATCCAGGTGGTAGTGGCCGGCAAGTCCCACCCTGCCGATGAGCAGGGCAAGAAAATGATCCAGGACCTGGTGCGCTTCACCGATGACCCTGAGGTCCGGCACCGGATTGTTTTCCTGCCCAACTACGACATTGCGATGGCTCAGACGCTGTTCCCCGGGTGCGACGTGTGGCTGAACAATCCGCTGCGCCCGTTGGAAGCCTCCGGCACCTCCGGCATGAAGTCCGCCATCAACGGCGGCCTGAACCTCTCCATCCTCGACGGATGGTGGGACGAGATGTTCGACGGCAACAACGGTTGGGCCATCCCCTCCGCCAATCCCAGCAAGGGAACGCGGACCCGTGAGGTCTACACCGCGGACCAGCGGGACGACATTGAAGCGGCCGCCCTTTATGACCTGCTCGAGAACTCAGTGGGACCCATGTTCTACGGAACGGAGCCGCCGGCCGCTGCGGGGGCGGCCGGGCCCTCGGATCCGCCTAAGGATTCGCTGCCGCATGAGTGGCTGGAAATGGTCAAGCACACCCTGGCAGACCTGGGGCCCAATGTTTCCGCCTCAAGGATGCTCAAGGACTACGTCAACCGGCTGTACCGGCCGGCCAGTTCTTCCGGACGGTTCATGGCGGCGGACGGCTATACCGCTGCGAAGGAACTCGCCCTGTGGATCACGCGGGTACGTGACGGGTGGTCCACTGTGCAGGTGGAGAACGTGGATTCCGTGGGCGTCAGCGAAAACCCGCAGATCGGCGACGCCCTGACGGTCCAGGCCTATGTTTCCCTCGGCTCCCTTCGGCCGGAGGACGTCAGCGTGGAAGCCGCTTACGGCATGGTGACCGAGAATGACCGGATCAGCGAGCACCGCATCCAAGAGCTTGCGCCGACAGAAGACCTCGGATCGGGGCGCCATCTGTTCACGGGCACCATCCGCATCGAGCAGGCCGGACCGTTCGGCTACACCGTCCGGGTGCTGCCGACGCATTCCGGGCTGGCGTCGAAGGCTGAGCTCGGGTTGGTCGTCAACGCTTAGCGCGCCTTGGTGTCCGCGCCGGCGCGCTAAGCGTTCCGGGGCCGCGCCGGGCGTTCCGGAACGGCGGCAACGAAAATCCCCGCTCGCAGAGCTCGCGGGGATTATTAAAGCCGCCTAACCCGGAACGTCCGGAGCGTATCGTGGCGTTCGCACCTGACGGGGACTCCCGGACGGTTCAGTACCCGCGTCACCGACGCGGGGGTCGTCCGGCCCGTGCGCGGTGCTGGTGTTCCTCAGGCGCGGTAAAGGCTGATCGAGTTGGCAGGAACGAGATCGGTGTTGCCGGCCGGACGGATCTGGCCCCGGTGCTCCCCCGGATCCGAAGCGGTGGAGAAGACGAGTTCGTATCCGGAGGATTCGCCAGGGACAGAACTGTCCTCGAATCCGTTCTCCGTTTCGGAGGCGGCACTGCGGACGGTCGGCGCGTCCGGAAGTCGGACGTCGACGTCGGACAGCGTGCCGTTCAGGACGATCAGCCCGTTCAGGGAACCGTCTCCGGAGCCGATCAGGACCTGCACCACCCGGGTGGCGGGATCGACCCACTGTTCCGGCGTCATGGGTTTGCCTTCCTGATCAAACCAGAGCAGGAAGGACTGCCGCCGGTCGGCCGGGAAGCGGTAGGGCTGGCTGGCAAGATATTCGCGGCGCAGGCGCAGCAGCTCACTCGTGGTCGAGAGCATCCGGCGGGCGGCGTCATCGAGGTCCCAGTGCAGCCAGGAGAGTTCGTTGTCCTGGCAGTACGCATTGTTGTTTCCGCGCTGGCTCCGGCCGATCTCGTCTCCGGCCGTGAGCATGGGCACACCAAGGGACATGGTGAGCGTGGCCATCAGGTTCCGGGCAGTCAGGCTCCGGGCAGCGTTGATCCGCTCATCGTCCGTGGGCCCCTCGATGCCGTGGTTGTAGCTGCGGTTTTCTCCCGTGCCGTCCCGGTTTTCTTCACCATTGGCTTCGTTGTGCTTACGCTCGAACATGGTCAGGTCGGAGAGCGTGAACCCGTCGTGGGCAGTGATGAAGTTGATCGAGGCCAGCGGTGTCCGGCCGGACTCAACGAACAGTTCGGCGGAACCGGCCAATGCCCCCGCCAGCCGCGCCAGGGAACCTCCGTCCCGCCCCGCGGCGACGTCCGCTTGGCCGCGGAGCCAAAAGTCCCTGACGATGTCGCGGAAGTGGTCATTCCAATCGGCCCAGCCCTGCGGGAACCGGCCGGTCTGCCAGCCGTCCGGACCCACGTCCCACGGCTCGGAGATCAGTTTTACGTCCTGGAGGACGGAGTCGGCGGCTACTGCGACGAGAAAAGGGTGCCTCGGATCGAACCGGCCGTCTGCGCCGCGGCAGAGCGTGGGTGCCAGGTCGAAGCGGAAACCGTCCACGTGGTACTCCTGCACCCAGTACCGCAGCGAGTCCAGTGCCAGCTGGATGATCCGGGGTTCACTGAAGTCGAGCGTGTTCCCGCAGCCGGTGGTGTCGACGTATGCGCCGTCCGGACCGTGACGGTAATAGGTTCCATCTCCCAGTCCGCGCCAGCCCAACGTGGGGTGGTCGGCCTTGCCCTCGGCCGTGTGGTTGTACACCACGTCCAGCAGGACTTCGATGCCGGCCTCGTGAAGGGACTTCACCATGCCCTTGAGTTCATCCTGCACTGCCTGGGCGCCGGCTTCGCGGGCAGCCCGGGTGGCGTAGGCGTCATGCGGGGCGAAGAACCCGAGGGTGTTGTAACCCCAGTAATTCGCCAGCCCCAGTTCCTGCAGGTGCAGCTCATCGGCATGGAAATGCACCGGCAGCAGTTCCACCGCAGTGATGCCAAGGTCCTGAAGGTACTGGACCATCACCGGATGCCCCATGCCGGCGTAGGTTCCCCGAAGTTCTTCGGGAATCCCGGGATGCAGCATGGTCTGGCCCCGCACATGGGCTTCATAGATGACGGTGTCCCGCCAAGGGGTATGGGGACGGCGGACGTTGCCCCAGTCAAAGCCCCCGGCGGTGTACACCGAGTAATAGATTTGGTTCCCCTGCACCGGTTCCGCTTCGATGCCGCGCCCGTAGGGGTCCAGCAGCAACTGGAAGCTGCCCGGCTCTGCTGGAAGGGGCCGGCTCCGCGGCCAGAAGCCGTAGCGGTTCCCGGGCCGCAGGCCGAACACCCGGCCGTGGTGGATCCCGAGGACAGTGTCCGTCAGCGGGGCCATCGACCAGTGGCCGGGAGCCGTCTCGTAGTACACATCGACGGCGGGCAGGCCCGGGGCATAAACGGACACGTTGACGGCACCAGGGACGTCAGGCACACCTGAAACGGTGTGCCTGACGCCAAGCGGCAAGGGCCGCGAGTCCCGCTTCGAGGCGTTGCCAGCGGCGGTTCCGCCGATCACGTGTGCCATGTACGCCCTTTGCTGCCGGTGGCCCCGGCCCGGATTAGGAGGAGCGCTGCCGGGAGATTTCGTACAGGGTGATGCCGACGGCCATGGAAGCGTTGAGTGATTCCATGGCGGAGTCGATGGGGATGGAGACAATCTGGTCGCAGTTCTCCCGGACCAGGCGGGACAGGCCCTTGCCCTCGGAACCCACCACGATGCAGATCGGTTCCTTGGCCAGCACGATGGAGGGAAGCGATACATCGCCGTCGCCGTCCAGGCCCAGGACAAAAATGCCCATCTTCTTGAACGTCTTGAGGGTGTTGTTCAGGTTGCCGGCCCGTGCCACGGGGACGCGGACGGCAGCGCCGGCGCTGGTCTTCCATGCCGAGGCAGTGACGCCCACGGCCCGGCGTTCCGGAACGACGACGCCGTGTGCGCTGAAGGCCGAGGCAGACCGGATGATCGCGCCGAGGTTGCGCGGATCGGTGATGCCGTCGAGGGCGACGAAGAGCGGCGCGTTGCGGATGTGGCCCTTCTTCCAGGCCTCAAGGGTCTCCGAGGCAAGGTCGGTGGGGTCCGCGTACTCGTACGGCGGGATCTGCAGGACGAGGCCCTGGTGCACGGCCTCGTTGGTCATGCGGTCCAGCTCGGGCTTGTGCGTTTCCATCACCGGCAGGCCGCGTTCGGCCGCCATCTTCAGGGATTCCCGGACCCGGTCATCCATGTCGATGCGGACGGCAACGTGCAGGGCCTTGGCCGGGATGCCGGCGCGCAGCGCTTCCACTACGGAGTTGCGGCCGGTGACAACTTCCTCAGCCACCTTGCCGCGGACGTTGGTGCCGCTGCGGCCGCCGGCGCGGGCATCGCCGCGCTTGGCGTCGCCGTGCTTGGCGGCGGACCGCTCAGCGAGCTTCTTGTTCTTGAACGCCTTGTGGTACGGGCGCTCTTCAGCCTTGGGTGTGGGGCCCTTGCCCTCGAGGGCCTTGCGGCCGAGCCCGCCGGTACCGCCGCTGGGGCCCTTCTTGGCTTTGCGCATTGCGCCGGGACGTCCATTGTTGGCCATCGGTTACACCTTTACTAGAAGAAAGCATTCCTTTCCAGTTTACGCAGTCCGCGGCCGGGTTGGCGGACACCGCTGCTGGAGTCAGGCCACGCTCCATGTAACGCCGTCGGCGCCGTCCTCCACGGTGATGCCGGCAGCAGCCAGCGAATCGCGGATGGCGTCGGCCCGGGCCCAGTCCTTTGCGGCTCGGGCGGCGTTCCGTTCGGCGAGTCGGTCCTGCACCAGGGCGTCCAGCGCGGCGTCGGCGGGACCTGTCTGTGACGCTGCGTCCTTCGCGTCGTCCAGGCCCAGGACTGAGGTCATGGCCCGCACCTGTCCCAGCGCGCGCTGAACGGTTTCATTGTCACCGGCGGCGAGGGCCGTGTTACCGGCACGCACGGTTTCATGCAGCACTGCCAGGGCCTGGGGAACATTCAGGTCATCGTCCATGGCTGCGGCGAAGGCATCCGGAACCGCGGCGGGCGCGGCGTCGACCTTCGCAGCGGACTTGGCCGCGGCCTTGGCGAGGAAGCCGTCAATACGCTCAACGGCGGACGCAGCCTCCTGCAGGGACGTCGGCCGGTAGTCCAGCACCGAACGGTAGTGGGCCTGGCCCAGGTAATACCGGACCACGCGCGGGCTGGCCTGCTCCAGCATTTGAGTCGGGCTGATGGTGTTGCCGATGGACTTGGACATCTTCTCGCCCTCGAAGGTGACCATGCCGTTGTGCATCCAGAAGTTCGCGAAGCCGTGGCCTGCGGCCTGGGACTGCGCCATCTCGTTCTCGTGGTGCGGGAAGCGCAGGTCCAGCCCGCCGCCGTGGATGTCGAACTCGGTGCCGAGGTATTTGGTGACCATGGCGGAGCATTCCAGGTGCCAGCCCGGGCGCCCGCGGCCCCAGGGGCTGTCCCAGGACGCGCTCTCCGGCTCGCCCTCCTTATGCCCCTTCCACAGCGCGAAATCCCGCGAATCGCGCTTGCCGCGCGGGCCGGCGTCGGGCGCTGCCTGCATGTCGTCGATGTTCTGGCGGGTCAGCGAACCGTACTTCTGCCAGGAGCGCACGTCGAAGTACACGTCGCCGGAAGCGTCGAGGGCAGGGTAAGCGTGTCCGCGCTCGATCAGGGCCGCAATGAGCGCATGCATCTCCGGGATGTGTCCCGTGGCGCGCGGTTCGTAGGTGGGTCGCTGGACGCCGAGGGTGTCGTAGGCCTTGGCGAACTCCTGCTCGAACCGGTAGGCCAGCGCCCACCACGGTTCGTCCGGGACGACGCCGGGAGCCGGCTCGGCGCCCACGGAATCGGCTGCCTTAGCCAGGATCTTGTCGTCAATATCCGTCACATTGCGGACCACGGTGACCTGCAGCCCGCGGTAACGCAGCCAGCGGGTGAGCTGGTCAAAGGCGATGGCGGAGCGGATGTGCCCTACGTGCGGGAGTCCCTGCACGGTGGCGCCGCAGTAGTAGAGGCTGGCCTTGCCTTCGACCAGGGGAACGAAGTCCCGGACCTGCGCTGTTGCGGTGTCATAGAATCTCAAGCTCACTGCTCTAGGCTAGCCGAAACCGCGTGCCCTCAGTCAGCGGCCGCCGCAGCGGCGGCGACGACGGCGGTGGCGACCGCGGCGATCCCCTCACCGCGGCCGGTGAAGCCCAGGTGGTCGGTGGTGGTGGCCGAAACGCTGACCGGCGCGCCGGCGGCGGTGCTCAGGACTGCTTCGGCCTCGGCCCGGCGGGGACTGAACTTGGGCCGGTTGCCGATCAGTTGCACGGCGATGTTGCCGATCTCGAAACCGGCGGCCCGCACAATGCGGGCAGCCTCGCCGAGAAGTACCGTCCCGGCGGCACCGGCGTATTCCGGCCGGTCGGTGCCGAAGTGGGTACCCAGATCCCCCAGCCCTGCAGCCGAGAACAGTGCGTCTGCGGCGGCATGGGCCACCGGGTCGCCGTCGGAATGCCCGGCCAGGCCCCGCTCGCCTTCCCAGTGAAGCCCGGCCACCCAGAGCGGCCGCGGCGCGTCGTCGGGCGCGAAGGCGTGTACATCGACGCCTATTCCGGTGCGTGGCAGAGCCATTTCAGTCCTCCTGGCGGTGGTGCCCGCCGGCCAGGATCGCTTCCGCGAGCACCAGGTCCAGCGGAGTGGTGATTTTCAGGGACAGCTGTGAACCTTCGACCACGTAGACCTCGGTCCCCAGGGATTCCACGAGCATGGCGTCGTCGGTGACGGCCGCTGCCGTGTCCTTGTCGAAGGAGAGGGCCGCCTCGTGTGCCCGGCGGAGCAGGGCAGCGTCGAAGCCCTGCGGGGTCTGCACGGCACGCAGCCGGGAACGGTCCGGCGTCCCGGTGACCAGGCGCCCGGCGACGGCGGGCTCGGCGGACTCCGGCACGGGAGCCGTGTCCTTGACGGTATCCACCACCGGTATGGCAGGAATGACCGCCCGGGCGCCTGCGGCCAGCGCTGCGGCCACGCGGTGGAACACTTCCGGCGGCGTCAGCGCACGGGCTGCATCGTGGACCAGCACCGCGTCCAGGTCTGCCGGCAGCGCCCTCAGCGCAGCCCGCACGGATTCGGGCCGGGTGGCACCGCCGTCGACGGCGGAGACAGTCGCCGGGAACCGGTCACAGATGCTGCGCATCAGGGTGTCGCCGGCCGGCACGGCAACGGCAATGGCTGCGGCGATATCGGCGGCCTGGACGGCACGGAGCGCGTGGACGAGCATGGGCTCCCCGGCAAGCGGGACCTGGGCCTTGGGCATGCCGTAGCCGAGGCGCTGGCCGGATCCTCCGGCTACGACGACGACGCCGATCCGCGGCGGGCGGGAAGGGGTAGTGGACACCGTTCCACCCTAATGCCAGCAGGCGGACGCTTAAACATCGATTGCCGGTCCCGAAGGACCGGCAATCGATGAAATCGGCTTGGCTGCCTAGCTCGCGAGAACCTCGTCGAGCACGGCTGCTGCCTGGTCTTCATCCGTCTTTTCAGCAAGTGCCAGTTCCGAAATCAGGATCTGGCGTGCCTTGGCGAGCATTCGCTTTTCGCCGGCGGACAGCCCGCGGTCATGGTCGCGGCGCCAGAGGTCGCGGACAACTTCCGCTACCTTGACGACGTCGCCCGACGCGAGCTTTTCCAAGTTTGCCTTGTAGCGGCGCGACCAGTTAGTGGGCTCTTCAGTGAGCTCGGCGCGCAGGACGTCAAAGACGTGCTCCAGGCCTTCCTTGCCCACTACATCGCGCACCCCAACGAGGTCGACGTTCTCAGCCGGTACTTCTATGGTCAGATCACCCTGGGCCACCTTAAGCTTGAGATACATTTTCTCTTCGCCCTTGATGGTTCGCATCTTGATCTCTTCGATCTTCGCGGCACCGTGGTGAGGATAAACAACTGTTTCGCCAACCTCAAAAACCATGTGGTCTTTCCCCTTTCCCGGGGCTCAGTTTATCAGAGATGCGACACGCCGAGTAGAGTTTTCGCAGGTCAGGTACTGCATGGGCTCCCGTGTAGGTAGTATTCCGCTTTTCACGGGTACGCCACGAGCATCTCCACCGCACAGCAGGCGCCGTCCCTACCCGCCCAAGAATCCAGTTTTTCGCCGATTTGCCGATAGGCTAGGCAGCAAAGATAGCCTCAGGTCGCTAGACCGCAATACTTCAGGAGTTTGTGCTGTGAGATTCACACCCAAGAACCGGGTCCGGCGCACCGCTGCGGCCGGTGTCATCGCGCTTGCCATGCTGGGAACGGCCGGCTGCAGCGCTGTGAACGAGCAGGCAACCACCATTGAGTACTCGCCTTCGGACGGCATTGCGGAGAACGTCGCCGACCTGCAGCTGCGCAACATCCTCGTGGTCAGCAACGGCTTCGGGGAACCCGGCCGGCTGCTCGGCACCGTAGTCAACGACTCCAACCAGGCACAGCGGTTCTCCCTGGACTTTGGCGGCACGCCCCTGTCCTGGACGCTGCCGGCCGGCGGCAAGGTCGTCTTCGAGGACGAGGACGAGGAAAACGTCACTGTCGCCGAAGTCCAGGAGGAGCCGGGCACCGGCATCGACGCCGAGCTGGTCCTCAACGACGAAACCAAGGACCTGAACATTCCGGTGGTCAACGGTGACCAGGCAGATTACCGTCCGTACCTGCCCACAGGGTCCGAGTACACTCCGCGCCCGGTTGAAACCACCGAGGCCGCGACCTCCGGCGAGGGTCACTAGCCAGACCGCATTACCGATCCCGAAAGGGCCGGCGCTGCTGCGCCGGCCCTTTCGCATATCCTGCCCCGGATCAGGCCTCGAACTTATAGCCCAGTCCGCGTACGGTCACCAGATGCCTGGGTGCGGAGGAATCGGCCTCGATTTTCGCCCGCAGCCGTTTGACGTGCACGTCAAGGGTCTTGGTGTCACCCACATAGTCCGCTCCCCAGACACGTTCGATCAGTTGCCCCCGGGTCAGAACCCGGCCGGAGTTCCGCAGGAGCAGCTCCAGCAGCTCGAACTCCTTCAGCGGGAAGGGCACGCTGGTGCCGTTGACCTGCACCACGTGCCGGTCAACGTCCATGCGCACCGGCCCTGATTCCAGCGCAGCACCGGCGAAGTCCGTTCCTGCACCCTCCCCCCGGCGCCGCAGCACCGCGCGCACCCGTGCCAGCAGCTCCCGCGAGGAATACGGCTTGGTGACATAGTCATCGGCGCCGATCTCGAGGCCGACCACCTTGTCGATTTCCGCATCGCGTGCGGTCAGCATGATGACCGGGACATCCGAACGTTGCCGGATCCGGCGGCAGACCTCCGTGCCGGAGAGCCCGGGCAGCATCAGGTCCAGCAGGATCAGGTCCGCGCCCGACTGTTCAAAGGCCGCGACGGCGTCGGCACCGTTGTCCACGACGTCAACGTCGAATCCTTCCCGCCCCAGCAGGTACGAGAGGGGATCGCTGAAGGACTCCTCATCTTCGACAATCAGAATCCGGGTCAAGCGGTAGCTCCCTGTTTCGATTCGCGGATATCTGCGGCGTCCATTTCGGGCAGCCGCACGGTGAAGGTTGATCCGTGCCCGGGACGTGACCACAGGTCCACCTCGCCGCCGTGGTTGGCAACCACGTGCTTGACGATGCTCAACCCCAGGCCGGTTCCCCCCGTGTGCCTCGAACGGGCGGAATCGATCCGGTAGAACCGCTCAAACACCCGTTCCTGTTCCTCGGGAGCAATACCGGGCCCCTGGTCCGTCACCGCCACCTGGGCCATGCCGTTGCGGGACTGCAGCCCGATCCCCACTCTGCTGCCCTCGGGCGAATAGCGGATGGCATTGTCGATCAGGTTCCGGAAAGCGGTGGTCAGCATGGGGGCGTCGCCGTAGACCGCAGCTTCCGACCTGCCGCCCAGGAGTACCTCGATGTTCTTGCTCTCGGCGTTCAGCCGGTTGGCTTCGACGGCGTCCTCGAGAATCCGGTTCACGTCCACCGGCTTGGCGCGGTCCACGATGTCAGTGCTCTGCAGCCGGGACAGTTCAATGATGTCCTGCACCAGTGCGGTGAGGCGGGCGGATTCCCGGTGCATCCGTTTGGCGAACCGGCGGACCGCTTCTTCATCACCTGCGGCGTCGTCCAGCGCTTCGGAGAGCAGCGAGATGGCCCCCACCGGCGTCTTGAGTTCGTGGGAAACATTCGCAACGAAGTCGTGGCGGACCTCCTCGGTGCGGGTGATCTCCGTCCGGTCATCGGCAAGGATCAGCACATACTCCTCCCCCACTGTCGCCACCCGGACCTGCAGAATGAGCGACCCTTCGCCGAGCGGGCCCCGGGGGAGCTCCAGCCGCGCCTCCTCGATGACGCCGTCGCGGCGTACCCGGCCGCACAGGTCCAGCAGCCGGTCGTTGACGATCGTGTGCCCGCGTACCAGACCGAACGCGTAGGCACCGGGACTTGCCCGGACAACGCCGTCAATGGCATCGGCAACAATGTAGGCGCGCCCGATGACGCCGAGCACCTCGGCGGCACCCTCGGGGACCGTCGGCTCGGAGATGTCGGCCAGCTCCCGCCGCTGGCGCTGGCTGGCCCCGTACGCGAGGACACCGAAGGCACCGACAGCCAGGCCGAGGACGCCGGCCAGCAAGGCCAGCAGTACAGGATTCACTCTCATAGCTTAGGCCGGACGCCGCCACCGGGAAGGAAAGCCGGTGGCTTTGGCCCATTAGTTAAACTAACGTTCATCTAAGGGGCCAGTGTGGTTCACCCCCAGCTGGCATCCTGCAGGAGCGGCCGTAGGCGCAGGAAGTGCCGGGCCGCACCCGTCCCGCAGACCCCATACGATCCACCCGCTTTTGAGAGGACCCTTCAGTGCGCAAGGTTTTCCAGGCCGAGCTTCATCAAATCGGTGAAGAACTGACCCAGATATCCCAGCTGGTAACGGAGGCGATGCGCAAAGCCACGCTCGCCTTTGAAGGCGCCGATATCGAACTCGCGCAGGACGTCATCGCTGCCGACGCGCGGATCGACTTCCTGCAGAATGACCTGGATGAGCGTGCCATCGACGTTCTCGCCCTGCAGGGCCCGGTGGCCAGCGACCTGCGCATGATCGTGGGATCGCTGCGCATGAGCGCCTCGCTGGAACGCATGGGGGATCTGGCCCGGCACATAGCGCAGCTCGCACGCCTGCGGTACCCGGCCAACGTGGTGCCGGACAACATGGTGCAGACCTTCCGCGAGATGGCGCAGCTGGACCTCCGGATCTCCGAACAACTGACCGAGCTGCTGGAGACGCGCAACCTGGAGATGAGCAAGGACATCTACGACGCCAACAGCCGGATCAACGAACTGCACGCCGGGGTTTTCAAGTCCATTGCCTCCCCGGACTGGAACGTTCCCGCCGTCAGCACGGTGGACCTGACCCTCGCCAGCCGCTACTTCGAGCGCTTTGCGGATCACGGCGTTTCCGTCACCCGCAAGGTCAACTACCTCGTTACCGGTGAATGGCATCCCCTGTCCGAGTCGGGGGTGTAGCGGCCGGGACCCAGGTCCGACGAGGCTGAAGCACAAAAGGGCGGTCCCGTGCGGGACCGCCCTTTTTCCTGACCGGGGCTAATGCCCGCGGCGCAGGTGCTACTTCTTTTTGCCTTGGTTCGCCACGGCCTTGATGGAGGCGGCGGCGGCCTCGGGATCGAGGTAGGTGCCGCCGGCCTTGACCGGCTTGAGGTCCTCGTCGAGTTCGTACACCAGCGGGATGCCGGTGGGGATATTCACCGCAGCGATATCGGCGTCGCTGATTCCGTCCAGATGCTTGACCAGCGCACGCAGCGAGTTGCCGTGGGCGGCGATCATCACCGTCTTGCCGGTACGGATGTCCTTGGAGATGTCCGATTCCCAATACGGCAGGAACCGCTCCAGGACGTCCTTGAGGCACTCGGTGCGCGGCAGTTCGTCGGCGGCCAGATCCGCGTAACGGGGATCGTGGGCCTGGGAGAAGTCGCTGTCATCCGGCAGGGGCGGCGGCGGGGTGTCGTAGGAACGGCGCCAGAGCATGAACTGCTCCTCGCCGTATTCGGCCAGGGTCTGGGCCTTGTCCTTGCCCTGCAGAGCACCGTAGTGCCGCTCGTTCAGGCGCCAGCTGCGCTTGACGTCGATCCAGATGCGGTCGGCCGCGCCCAACGCCAGGTTCGCCGTGTTGATGGCCCGCTGGAGCCGGGAGGTGTAGAGGATGTCCGGGAGAACGTTGTTCTCAACCAGCAGCTGCCCGCCGCGGAGGGCTTCCTCACGTCCGAGGTCCGTCAGATCCACGTCCACCCAGCCCGTGAAGAGGTTCTTTTCATTCCATTCACTCTGCCCGTGGCGCAGAAGGATCAGTTTGTAGGTCATATAAGCATGGTATCGGAGTGCGTACCGGGCAGGGAGGGCAACGGCACTTTGGCCGGGCAGATGGGCGGGGGCCGGAATCTACTGAGCAGATAACGGGGGTATCAGGCGGCCATAAGCCCGTTACCTGCTCAGTGGATCAGTCCCGCCCGGTGAATCGTCCGGGTAGCCCTGCACGGGATCCCACCGGGTGGTGCTGCTGTTTCTATTGGGACCCCTTTGCCCACATCCGCACCAATCAGTGGGATCCTCTGTCCGCAAGCGGCGGCTTGGCCCCGCTTCCGGCCCCGCCCCCGGCCCGGGCTCCCGACTCCTGGGTTCCCGGAGCCCCGGCCCCGCCCCCAGGTTCACGGCGTCCATGGCGAACCGGCGCCCGGTGGTTTCCGGGCTTCCCGCGGTCAGGGGCATCCCCTTGCGCCCGCTAGCATTGTGTGGTGCAAAAACCGCTAAAACCCGTAGGAACTGTGACCAGGGGCACTACAAATCCCAACCGGCTCCGACGGGTTGACCGCTGGCTGGCAGGACCGGCGCGGTGGCGTCTGCGGCAGGCCTCCGATCCCTTGATCGTGGATCTGGGCTACGGCGCCGCACCTACCACCGCAGTCGAACTCCACGGCCGCCTTGGGCGGGTGCGGGAGGACGTGGAAGTTATGGGAATTGAAATTGACCCGGCCCGCGTCCTTGCAGCCAAACCGCTGGAACGAAAGGGGCTGACCTTCAGGCAGGGCGGCTTCGAACTGCCTGTGGACGGCCGCCGCCCGGTCATGGTCCGCGCCTTTAACGTCCTGCGCCAATACGCGGAAGAGGACTACGCCCAGCATTGGGCAATGGTCTGCTCGCGGCTGGCACCGGGAGGGATTTTCGTGGACGGCACCTGCGACGAAATCGGCCGGCGTGCCACCTGGGTGGAACTGGACGCCTCCGGTCCGGTTTCGCTGAGCATTTCCCTGCGCTTCGGTGCGTTCGAGCGGCCGTCCGATGTTGCCGAACGCCTACCCAAAGCGCTGATCCACCGCAATGTTCCCGGAGAGCGGGTACACGCTTTCCTCCAGGCCATGGACCGCGCGTGGGAGGAAGCCGCACCGATGGCCTCCTACGGCAACCGGCACCGTTGGCTGGCGATGTGCAGCGCACTAAAGGCCGGCGGGGTCCCGCTGTTGACCGGGCCGTCCCGGTGGCGGCTGGGCGAAATAACCGTGGCCTGGGACGCCGTCCGCCCCTCGTAGCCTCGCGGCACTCTCAGCCCCGCAGCCCTCTCAGCCCCGCAGCCCTCTCAGCCCTCGCAGCCCTCGCAGCCGGAACGGCTTAGCCGAACGCCCGGTTAACGTAATCCGCCCCGGACGGCCCTGCGAAGGGCGGTCCGGGGCGGACTGAAAATCAGCGTTTTGCGCGGTGGTTACCAGGGGCCGTACGGGCCCTGGTTGCTGTTGCCGCGGCCGCGGGAGCTGCCGATGGCAGGCTTCACATCCGCCAGGTACACGCAGGCGGCAATCACGGCGGCCAGCTGGAACAGAAGCAGGCCCAGCGAAGACCCCAGTACAGAGAGCACGCCGACGGCGGTGGCTCCCCCGGTGAGGGCCAGCCAGAATCCCTTGGTCCGCTTGTAGGCACGCTCAAAATCGGCGGGCTTGCGGCGGGCGCAGTCCAGCAGCGCCCACAGCTCAATGCCCAGCGCCACGACGCCGAGCGCGAGGTAGAGGTAGTACTGAATGATCATCATTAGGGCCACAGCGCTAGCCTACCGTGTAAGTGCCTGCTCTAGGTCCCTCCAGAGGTCTTCAACATTCTCGATTCCGACGGAAAGCCTCAGCAGTCCCTCCGGAACGGTGTGCGGCTCCCCGGGCTGGCGGCGCCGTCGTTCGATCAGCGACTCCACACCGCCAAGCGAGGTAGCCGGCAGCCACAGTTCCACGGCCTCGGTGACCTTCTCCGCCGCAGCGGCCCCGCCGGCAACCTCGATGCACAGAATTGATCCGAATCCCTTCATCTGCGCTGCGGCCCGGCGGTGCCCCGGGTCCTCGGGCAGGCCCGGATAACGCACGTGATCCACCTGCGGGAGCTCCTGCAGCCGGCGGGCAAGTTCGCCGGCGGTGGCCTGCGAGCGCTCAACCCGGAGGGCCAGGGTGCGCAGGCCGCGCAGGGCCAGCCACACTTCGAACGGACCGGCCACCGCACCGTGCAGCGAGCGGTATCGGAGGAGCCGGTCCCGCAGTTCGGGGTCCGATGTCACGGCCGCACCCAGGACGACGTCGGAATGCCCGGCCAGGTATTTCGTCACCGAGTGGACGACGACGTCGGCACCCAGTTCCAGGGGCCGCGTCACCAGCGGTGTGGAGAAGGTGTTGTCCGCAACCACCAGCGCCCCGGCGGCGTGCGCTGCCTCGGCCAGCGCGGCGATGTCCGCCACCTCCAGCATGGGATTGGTGGGGCTCTCCACCCAGAGCAGCGAGGCGCCGTCGAGCTGCGCTATGACCTCCTGGGTTTCGGCGATATCCACGGTGCGCACGGAGAACCGGCCGTTCGCTGCCTCCTCCGCGGCCAGCAGCAGGGACCCCTGGTAGCTGTGCCGCGGCATCACCACCACTCCGCCGGCGGGAACCAAGGACAGGGCGGCCATCACGGACGCCAGCCCGGAGCCGAAGACCAATGCGGGAAGGTCAGCTCCTTCCAGCTCGGCAAGCGCCTGTTCGAAGGGATCCCAGGTGGGGTTGGAGTAGCGGCCGTAGCCGCGCTCCCCCGGCACGGGAGTACCCGTGCCGAAATAGGTGGAGGACAGCACGATGGGCGGATTCACCGGGGCATCGTGCTCGCGGGGAGGGCGGCCCGCGGAGACAACGAGGGTATCGGGGGAAACGGCGTGCCCATGCGGCGGGATGTGGCTCATAAGGACCAGCCTAGACCGCCGGACGCCCTCGCCGGCCGATGCCGGCGAAGGGTGCCCGTGACCGCTCGTCCGCAGCACCGGCCTCCCAGCCGGACTAGGTAGGCTAGGTGGGTGAGCAATTCTAATCTCCCCGAAACCCGCGGCCTGTTCATTGCCATGGAAGGCGGAGACGGTGCCGGGAAATCCACCCAGGCGCAGCGGCTCGCCGCCGCACTGCAGGAGACCGGCCGTACGGTCCTGCGCACCCGCGAACCCGGCGGCACCCCCGTAGGCGAACAGCTGCGCGCACTGGTCCTTGAGCACGGCAACGGCGAAATCGATGCACGCACCGAGGCGCTGATCTTCGCTGCCTCCCGTGCCGCGCACGTACAACAGGTCATCGAGCCGGCGCTCGCCGCCGGAACCGTGGTGGTCTGCGACCGATACGTCGACAGTTCCATTGCCTATCAGGGAGCCGGCCGGCAGCTGGGCACGGAAGCTGTCCGAACACTGAATGAGTGGGCCACCGGGGGCTTGGAACCGAACCTCACCGTCCTGCTCGACGTCGATCCCGAACGCGGCCGGGACCGCCGGACCGCCGGCGATGCCGCCGAGGACCGGCTCGAGTCCGAACCGGATGCCTTCCACCTGCAGATCCGCCTGGCGTTCCTTGAGGCCGCACTGGCAGCTCCGGGCCGGTATCTGGTGCTCGACGCCGGCCGTCCGGTGGATGAGTTGGCCGAAACCATCCTGCGGCGCGTGGAAGAGCTGCTGCCGTGAGCGTGTGGGATGACCTGCAGGGGCAGGACCCGGTAGTCGCCCAGCTGCGCCGCGGTGCCGCAGACGCCCGGCCCAACCACGCCTGGCTGTTCACCGGCCCGCCCGGTTCCGGCCGCTCCAATGCGGCCCGTGCCTTCGCGGCCGCACTGGTCTGCGAACAGCAGGACCCGGAGCTGCGGGGCTGCGGCGAGTGCAAGGCCTGCCGGACCGTGCTGGCCGGCTCACACGCCGACGTCACCTCCGTCACCACGGAGAAGGTCACCATCAGCATCGATGAGGCCCGCGAACTGGTCCGGAAGGCCCAGGACAAGCCGTCCACCGGCCGCTGGCGCGTCATCATCGTGGAGGACGCGGACCGGATGCAGGAGCGCAGCACCAACGTGCTGCTCAAAGCCATTGAAGAGCCGCCGCCGCGGACCATCTGGCTGCTCTGCGCACCGAGCCCCGGCGATGTCCTGGTCACCATCCGGTCCAGGTGCCGTCCGGTGGGGCTGCGGCTGCCGCCGGTCGAGGATGTAGCGGAACTGCTGATCCGGCGGGACAACATCGACCCGGATGTAGCGCTCCACGCGGCACGGGCAGCGCAGAGCCACATCGGCGTCGCCAAGCGCCTGGCCACAGACGAGGGCGCGCGGCAGCGCCGCGAAAGCATCGTGCGGCTGCCGCTGTCGCTGCGGAATGTCTCCGGAGCCATGAAGGCCGCCGCGGACCTCGTGGCCCTGGCCGAAGCGGAAGCCACCAGTTCCTTTGAACAGCGGGACGCTGCGGAGAAGGAAGCGTTGCTCGCCTCCCTGGGCGCGCCCGCCACCGGAACCCTGCCGCCGTCGCTGCGCAGCCAGGTGAAGCGCCTCGAGGAAGACCAGGTGCGCCGGGCCAAGCGCTCCAAGAACGACTACTTCGACCGGGCGCTGACGGACCTGCTTTCCTTTTACCGGGACGTGCTGATGATCCAGCTGGGCGGTGCCGGCCCCCTCGTGAACGAGGGACTCCGCCGGGAGCTGGATGAGTTCGCCGCGTACGGCTCTCCGGAACAGACACTGATGCGTATGGAGGAGATCAACACCGTGCGCCGCCGGCTGGTCACCACGAACGTGGCACCGCTGCTGGCCATCGAAGCAATGGCCCTGAGCCTGCTGTAATGTCCAGTTATCCACCGCATTCCGCCAGCCCGGCTGGTCCGCGCACCTAGCCGCTCCAGGAGTAAGAATGACCACCGCCACTGCCCGCCGTCGTTTCCCTCGGCTGGCCGCCGCCGCCGCCTCGATGGTGCTGCTGGCGGCTTCCACCGCCTGTACGGGGGACTCCGAACCGGGCGCCGAAGGCACCGGCGGCGGGGACTCCGCGACCACCGCACCGTCAGACGTGATCGGCGACGTGCCCGAGGACCTGCAGGAGTTCTACAGCCAGGCCGTCACCTGGTCGGAGTGCGAAAAGACGTTCCGCTGCGCCACCATTACGGTCCCCATGAACTATGCAGACCCGGACGCGGGGACGGTGGAATTGTCCGCCATCCTGGCTGACGCCGACGGGGAAGCCAGAGGCACCATCCTGATCAACCCGGGCGGTCCGGGCGGGTCCGGTTACGACGTGGTCAGCCAGTCATTGGAAAACGTCACGAGTGACCGGTTGCGGGAGAACTTCAACATCCTCGGGTTCGATCCGCGCGGCGTCGGCCGGTCCACCCCGGTGAAGTGCCTGAGCGACAAGGAAATGGACGAGGCCCGCGCCGAATACATCGACCCGGGCACGCCGGAAGGCCTCACCGCCTCGCGGTTGAGCGCCAAGGAATTCGCCGATGCGTGCGCAGAAGAGACCGGCGAGCTGCTTGGGTTTGTCGACACGGCCAGCGCTGCCCGGGACATGGACATTCTCCGGGCCATTGCCGGGGACGAAAAGCTGAACTACCTCGGCTTCTCCTACGGCACCTACCTCGGCGCCACCTATGCCGAACTCTTCCCCGACAAGACAGGGCGGCTGGTGCTCGACGGCGCCCTGGACCCCGCGTCCACCAACGAGGAAGTCACGCTCGGCCAGGCGGCCGCGTTTGAAAAGGCCATCCGAGCCTACGTCGAGGACTGCCTGACCGGCAGCAACTGCCCGCTTGAAGGCAGCGTCGACGAGGGCATCGCAACAATCCGGGAGCTGCTGGCCTCCGTTGAGGCGAGTCCGATGACCGCGACCGACGGGCGGGTCGTCACCATCTCCACCTTTGTCAGCGGTTTCATTCTCCCGCTGTACGACGACGGCAACTGGCCGGTGCTCTCGCAGGCCCTGGATACTGCACTGCAGGGCGATCCGACCTATATGCTCCGTCTGGCCGACATCAGTGCCGACCGTGCGGAAGACGGCACGTACCGGTCCAACACCACCGTGGCATTCAACGCAGTCAACTGCCTGGACTACCCGATGAACAGCGATGATGCGCAGATGGCCGCCGACGCCCTCGAACTTCAGGCGGCTTCCCCCACCATCGGCAAGTATCTGGCCTACGGCGGGATCACCTGCGAAGCCTGGCCGCACGGACCGGTGAATGAACCGCACGCCATTAAGGCCGCCGGCGCGGCGGACCTCCTGGTGATCGGAACCACCGGCGATCCCGCCACCCCCTATGAATGGTCCGAGGCGCTGGCTGCACAGCTGGAATCCGCGGTACTGGTCACGTGGGAAGGGGAAGGCCACACGGCGTACGGGCGCGGGAGCCAGTGCATCGAAGACACAGTGGACGACTACTTCGTGGATGGAACCGTGCCGAAGGACGACTTGGTCTGCTGATCCGCAGGGGCCGGACGGACCCTGCGGGACGTGCTGCCGCTCACCGAACCGCCCCGGCATCCACGGCCATTTTGACCCGCACCCCCGGGACGTATAAAGTAGTTCCTTGTGGATTCTGCCCGGTAACGGACAGCTGAAGCCCGCCTCCTTAGCTCAGTTGGTAGAGCGTCTCACTCGTAATGAGAAGGTCGCCAGTTCGATTCTGGCAGGAGGCTCAGTTCCCCAGAAAGCCCCCGGCATCTTGTGCCGGGGGCTTTCTGCTTTTCCGTCCACGGCATCGACGCGACGGTCCCCTGGAGATCTTCGGCATCAGCCGCGCAGGTCCAGTTGCGGAAACGCTGCGCAGAAATTCCGGCTTCCTTGCGGATGACTTTAGGGTTTCCTGTTGGCCGCACCCCTATCCTCGGGACATGAAACCGCACCGGCAGGACGCCGGCGGTACTAGGGGGATAACCATGGACGCAGCATTGACGGGGCTCACTACCCGCCGCTACACGCTGGTCCAGCGCGATAACTTCATTGCCCCGCTCTGTGCCGAGTGCAACCGCCGGATGATCCCGAACTGGGTGGAGGACCGGGGCCGGTGGATCATCAACGGCTTCCGTTACCCCGGTGTCCGGTGCAGCACGCACGAACGCCGCGTCCTTCCCGAGTATTTCGGGCTGTCCCAGCCCGCTCCCGTCCCGAACGTGCGGCGGGACGCCGCAACGCCTGCCCGGCGCCCCAAAGCCGGCAGCCGGTTCCTGGGGTTGGGTGCCAAACGCGCACAGCGCAGCGCCTAGCCGCCGGTCCCTTGATACGCCCGGCCGTCCCGGGCAACAGACCAGAAACCCTCGTCGTTTTCCCCAAGAAACGGCGGGGGTTTCTGCTGTCCGGGGTACGAGGAAAGATGTGCTCAGCGTAATGGGACGTGGAACAGTCCAGCTCAGCGGAGAAGGGGCAACAGGTAACGGGTGGGGCCAACCCGGTTAGGAAGCGGGTTTGTCGCTTTCCGGGGGTAGTGCCCTGCCTGCCAGCAGCGCCTTGATGCGGTCCTCGGCATCCGGCAAGGCGGCGGCACTGGCGGCCACATTGGCCTCTTCCACTGCGCGCAGCACCTCGTGGCGCTGGATCTTGACCCCGCGGGGGGCATCGATACCGATGCGTACGCCGTCGCCGCGTGAATCCAAAACGGTAATGACAATGTCATCCCCGATCAGGATCTGCTCCCCGGACTTGCGTGTTAGCACCAGCATCCGCCCACTCTACCCCAAGCCCGGGCCGTTCCCGCCGAAGCCGGGGAACGGTTCAGCCCGCGGGTTTGCCGGGATCTGAAACTCAGAGCACCGGAGTCGGCGAGGGTTCGCCGTCGAGCCACCCGATGGGCAGGCCCAGCGCGTTCACGGACTGCGGCGTGCCGGTGGTGTCGATGCCTTCGACGGCGGCGGCATCCACCGCGGCTGCGGACCGCACCGCCCCGACCCAGGCTGCGGTGTCCTCCGGTTTACGGCCGGCGTCGACCGCCACCCAGACCTGATCGGCCGCCAACGCGGAGATCAACGTGGAATGCCGGCCCATTTCGGTACCGGACCGTCCCAGCCCGTAGGCCAGGAAGATGCTGTGTCCGGCCATAACGCCGGCTGCACGTGCGGTTGCCACCGCACGCCGGTCCGCTGCCCGGCCGACGCCGTCGGTCTCCAGCACGCCGGCCACGCGGACGGCCGCGGCACCCGCACCGGAGAAGTCGGCCATGGAGCGGCACACCTCCAGCGCGTCGTCGCCCAGGCCGATCACCATCACCAGGTCGCCGGCCCCGCCGAGCGGAGCAGGAGCCATCGGCACGGCATTGCGCTGGACCGGCTCCGCGGCCTGGTTCATCCAGCCGGAACCTACCGGGCTGGGCGGCGCCTGGCTTCCCGCATTCGGCTGCTGCGCTTCCAGCAGGCCGGGGGTAAAGGCGGCCGGAGCCGGAGCGTGTGCAGGGGTACCGGTGCTTGCCGCGAGGGTATCCATCAGTTCGGCGAACGCATGGGACCCCGTGGAAACGGACGGAGCGGACTGCGGGGCCGGGGCCGGGGCCACCGGAACGGACGGAATGATGGTGGCTGCGGGGTGCAGGTTGGATTCGGCCCGCTCCGCCTCTTCGAGCAGCGCGGAAATACCTGCCCGGGCGGAGTCCGTCCGGCTCGGCAGGTCCGGTTCCACCGGCGCCCGGCGCCGGCCGCTGGGCGGCAGCTCCACGGTCACCTCGTAGTGCTGGCGGGACAGGAACCCGCCGATCCCGCCCACGGTTACCTTTTCCGCCGCAATTATCCGTGCCCGCGGGCCATGTTCGGCCAGCACCTGGGCTTTTAGAGCGTCAAGCGACGGCCCCTCAAGCTGAAATCGTCTCACTTCCGCGCACCACCCCTACAGTCTCGATACCGACATTACCCGCTGTTGCTTCCTGGTAGGACAGTACCGGCAGGCCGCCGGTCTGTGCCGACACCAGCCGCCGGATGGCAGGGCGGAGGGCCGGCGCGCAGACCAGCACCGCGTTGAATCCGGCATTCTCCGCGCCCGCCACTGCAGTCTTCAGCGATGCCAGCACGGTATCGAGCCTCGCCGGGTCAAGCAGGATCTGGCTGCCCTGGTCCGAGGGACGCAGCGCTTCGAGCATGGACTGCTCCAGCGCCGGATCGATCATGATCACCCGCAGGACGCCGTCGGCAATGTACTGCGCGGCCAGCGCCGGCCCCAGTGCCGTCCGTGCCGTCTCGATGAGCCCCTCCGGGTCCGCGGAAACCTTGGCCCGCAGCAGCAGGGACTCGTAGATCCTCGGCAGGTCGTTGATGGGTATCTGCTCGGCGAGCAGGCCCTGGAGCACCCGCTGCACTTCGGCAAGGGACAGCACGTTGGGGATCAGTTCCTCGACGGCTGACGGGTTGACCAGCTTGACCCCCTCGGTCAGCACCCGGACGTCTTCGCGGGTGAGCAGCCGGGCGGCATTGGCGGTGATGACCGCGGAGAGGTGCGTGACCAGCACCGACACACGGTCGATCACGGTTGCCCCGGACATTTCGGCCGCGTGCTGCATTTCCGCCGGAACCCACTTGCCGGCCAGGCCGAATACGGGTTCCACGGTGGCGGTGCCCGGCAGTCCCTCCAGATAGTCCCCCAGGGCCAGGATCTTGCCCGCAGGGGCGTCGCCGCGGCCGGCTTCCACACCGGCGATCCGGATGACGTAGGTGGACAACGGCAGGTCGACGCTGTCGCGCGTGCGTACCGGGGGCACCACAATGCCCAGCTCCATGGCGATCTTGCGGCGCAGTGCCCGCACCCGTGCCAGGAGATCGTCGGACCCTCCCGTGACTATGTCCACCAGATCAGGTGCCAGCAGGATTTCCAGCGCATGGACGCGCATCTGCTCAATCAGGTCCTCAGTGGTCTCGGACGTGGCGGGCGCGTCCAGCGCCGCCTGCGCGGAGTCTTTCTCAGCCTGGTCGGTGGTTTCCTTTCCCTTGATTTTCCAGGAAATAAAAATCAGCAGGGCGCCGACGGCGATGAAGTAGAGGACCGGCATGCCGGGGATCAGTGCCATCACGATGGCCGCGGCGCCCGCAATCATCAGGGCGTTCCGGGACTGGCCCAGCTGCGCGCCGGCCGTGGTGCCCATGTCCGCCTCGGCATTGGACCGGGTAACGATCATGCCGGTGGAAACGGCCATCAGCAGGGCCGGGATCTGGGTGACAAGTCCGTCACCGATGGTCAGCAGGCTGTAGGTGCTCACCGCTTCGCCGGCGGACATGCCCCGCTGGATCATGCCGATGGCGATGCCGCCGATGAGGTTGATGATGATAATGATCAGGCCGGCAATCGCGTCACCCTTGACGAACTTTGACGCGCCGTCCATGGCACCGTAGAAGTCCGCTTCCGCGGAGACCTCGGCCCGGCGTTCCCGGGCCTGGGTGTCGGTGATCAAACCGGCGTTGAGGTCCGCGTCGATGGCCATCTGCTTGCCCGGCATGGCGTCCAGGGTGAACCGTGCCCCGACTTCGGCCACGCGTTCGGCACCCTTGGTGACCACCACGAACTGGATGACTACCAGGATCAGGAAGATCACCGCACCGATGATCAGCGAACCTCCCACGGCTACGTGTCCGAACGCTTCGATCACTTGACCGGCGTACCCCTCCCCCAGCACCAGCCGGGTGGAGGCCACGTTCAAGCCCAGCCGGAACAGGGTGGCGACCAGGAGCAGGGAGGGGAACACCGAGAAGTCCAGCGGCTTGCGTACGAACATGGTGGTCAGCAGGATCACCAGTGCCAGCAGGATGTTGATGATGATCAGCACGTCCAGCAGCCCGGCGGGGATGGGGACCACCAGCAGCAGGATGATGCCGATGACCCCGACGGGGACGGCGAGTTTCAGGAGGTTGCGGTTGCGGTTCACGACGCGGCCTTACGGTGTTGTGGGGTGGTGACGGGTTCGGGCGGTGCGGCTGCCATGGTGTGCATGCCCCGGGCGGCGCCGCGCCGCTTCAGGGCCATAACGAAGGCCAGGACTCGGGCCACGGCGTTGTAGAGTTCCGCGGGAATTTCCGCGTTCAGTTCGCAGACGCTGTGCAGGGCACGGGCCAGCGGAATGTCGGAGACCATGGGGACGCCCTGCTTTTCGGCCTCTTCACGGATCCGGGTGGCAATGTTGTCCGCCCCCTTCGCCACGACCCGCGGCGCGGACTTGCCCGGCTCGTATTTCAGGGCGACGGCCACGTGGGTGGGGTTCACGAGGACGACGTCGGCGTCCGCCACGGCGGCGATCATCCGGTTCCGGCTCATGGCCAACTGCCGGGACCGGCGCTGCGACTTGACCAGCGGATCGCCGTCGCTGTTCTTGTTTTCGTCCTTGACTTCCTTCTTGGTCATGCGGGTTCGTTTCCGGTTGCGCTTCATAACCACGAAGATGTCCGCCGCAGCGAGGATCAGGCCCGCGGCGACGGCTGCCTGCAGCAGGAGGGCAGTACCCCCTCCCGCAGCTTCCAGGATGGCGGAGATCGGCAGGCCGCCCGCGGACATCAGCACCGGCATAAGTTGCTGGATCACCGCATACAGGACCAGTCCCACCACGGCGGTCTTGAGCAGGGATTTCGCGCCGTTCCACAGGGCCTGGGTGCCGAAGACACGTTTGACGCCGGTAAAGAGGTTGAACTGTTCGAACTTGCCCTTGAACTTCTTCACGTGGATACCGCCCTGGACGGCGGCGGTCATCAGGACGGCGGCGGCAACGACGCCCAGCAGCGGACCGAGGATGAAGGCCAGCGTGCCCAGGCCCTCGTTCATCTGGATCAGGGCGAACTCGGGATCGGGGTTCGCAATGGTGGTGGCGACGCCGGCCAGGATCTCGCCGGCAGCTTCGGTGCCCCGGGAGATGGTCAACGGCATCATCAGGGCGGCCGCGCCTACGCCCACCCAGGCGGTGAGGTCCTCGGACCGGGATAGCTGGCCCTTCGAACGGACCTCTTTCATCCGTTTGTCGGTGGCCTGCTCGGTCCGCTCCCCTGAGGGCTGTTCCGGCATCTATCCCACCCCTGTCAACGCGCGCTCGATGGTGGAGACCAGCCCGGAGACGATGCGGGGCAGGGCCAGGAAGACGACTGAAGCGAGGGACAGCGTCAGCAGGATCTTCAGCGGGAAGCCGAGGGCGAAGGCATTCAGGGCCGGGGCCACGCGGGTGAGCAGGCCCAGCCCGGCGTCGGCCAGGAACAGGACAACCAGCAGCGGTCCGGCAATCTGCACCGAGGCCAGGAACATCTGCGATACGGCGGAGGTCAGGGCAGACACCGGTTCGGACAGGTCCAGCCCCCCGGTCAGCGGCAGCGCGGTGAAGCTGCGCAGCAGCCCGCCGATGATCAACTGGTAGCCGTCCGAAGCAAAGAGCAGCGCCAGGGCGGTGATCTGGAAGATGCGCGTGAACTGGGCGCCGTTGACCATGGACTGCGGATCGAAGGCCTGGGCCAGCTGGAAGCCGCCGAAGGTATCGATCAGGTTGCCGGCGGACTGCACGGCGGAGAAAACGACCATCACCAGGAATCCCAGCACGGCACCCACCAGCAGCTCCATCACGATGGCCATGAAGAACGCGCCGGTGCTCAGGGAGTTGTACCCCTCGCTGACCTGCGGGGCGATGGCCAGACCCAGCCCGAGCCCGAGCATGGCTTTGATCCGCGCCGGAAACGCGTTGTAGGAGAACGGCGGCGCGATGATCAGGAAGGCCACCATCCGTACCGAGGCCAGCAGGAACGCCTCGATCCAGTCCTGGTCAAGGGTGATGTTCATCTAGCCGCCGCCGAGCAGGGACGGGATCCTCTGGAACATCTCGTGGGTGAAGGACACGATTTCCGAAATCATCCAGTGTCCGCACACGAGCAGGGCGAGGGCCACGGCAAGGGCCTTGGGCACGAACGAAAGCGTGACTTCCTGGATCTGGGTGATGGACTGCAGCAGCGAAATGGCAAACCCCACCACGAGCGCGGTGATCAGCACCGGGGCCGAAAGCTTGGCCGCCACCCAGAGTCCCTGCATGGCGATGTCCAGGACCGCATTTGTATCCACTAGGTGCCGCCCTGGTAACTGTTGACCAAGGACGTAATGATCAGTCCCCAGCCGTCCACGAGGATGAACAGCAGGATCTTGAACGGCAGCGAGATCATTACCGGCGGGAGCATCATCATGCCCATGGACATCAGCGCTGCGGACACCACCAGGTCAATGACGAGGAAGGGCACGAAAATCACAAACCCGATGATGAACGCGGCCCGCAGCTCCGAAATCATGAACGCCGGGATCAAGGTGGTCAGCGGAACTGACTCGGGGCTTTCGGGGTTCTCCTGCCCGGCAGCGCGGGTCATCAGTGCGATGTCCTCTTCGCGGGTGTGGGCGAGCATGAACTGCTGCAACGGCCCGGTCCCGCTGTCCAGGGCGGCGTCGAAGTTGAGTTCCCCGTTGAGGTAGGGCTGCACGGCGATCGTGTTAATTTCGCTGATCACGGGCGCCATGATGAACAGTGAGAGGAACAGCGCCAGCCCGGCCAGAACCTGGTTGGGCGGGATCGAAGGCAGCGACAGGGCGTTGCGGGTCATGGCCAGCACCACGAAGATTTTCGTGAAGGAGCTGAGCATCAGCAGCAGCGACGGCGCCACCGAAAGCAGGGTGATGCCGATGAGCGTGGTCACCGCCGTGGAGGGCCCGCCGTCCTGGCCGTTGATATCGATGCTCAGCCCGCCGCCGTCGTCCGGCTCCGTGGGAGCAGTGGGATCCGTGGGCGCACCCGGGGCAGCGGGATCGAATGTGGTGGCGTGCCCGGCTGCAGCTCCCAGCAGGAGCAGGGCAGCCACGGCGAAGAACAGGGCTGCGGCCAGGGTAAGCGCGTGGCGTGCCCTGCGCACGTCGACGGCGGCGCTCATAGTTTGCGTCCCCGGCGCAGTACTGCGCCGGCCTGGCGCCAGGTTTCGGGGGCAAGGATGGATCCGGCCAGCGCCGATTTGGCGGGCACCGGGTGTGCTGAGGGAAGGGCATGTGCCCCGCGCGCGGCGCGGCGCGGCGGCAGGCCTGAGTAAGGGTCGGCGGCAGGTCCGCCCTCCGGGTAGGAACCGGCGGAATGCTGGGCGGCTTCCAGCGAGGCGGCGAACCCGGTTGCGGGCACCGGTTCGGATTCCGGGGGAACCTCTGTGGTGTGCAGCAGGTTTACCGAACCTTCGGCCACCCCGAGCAGGAGGCGCTGTCCGCCGGTTTCCACCACGACCAGCGAGGCCTTGGGGGTCAACGGCTGGCGGCTGACCACACGCACGGCGGGTTGGTTCGCACCGGCAGAACCGAGTGTGCGGCTAAAGCGACGCTGCAGGAACCACAGGAGTCCGAGCACGGCGCCCAGTGCAACCAGGACACGGAGTCCCAGAAACAGGGTTTCCACTAATTGAGCCCCTCGACCACGTCCAGGATTTTGGTGATCCGCACGGCGTAGTCCTGGTCAATGACCACAACTTCGCCGTTTGCGATGAGCCGGCCGTTCAGCAGGATGTCTGCGGGGGCACCGGCGGACCGGTCCAGCTCCACCACCCGGCCGGGTTCAAGGTTCAAGACGTCGCGGACGGACATGCGGGTGTGCCCGATTTCCACGGTCAGCGCCATCTCGATGTTGTTGATGCGGCCCATCTTGCCGACGATCGAGGGGTCGGTGTGGCCGCCGGAGGTGCCGGGGGTGTCCCGCAGGCGGATGGCGAACCACCCGGCGGTGCCCTCCGGGGAGCGCAGTTCGAAGACAACGCTGTCCGGATCGGCAAAGAGGGCGGCGGCGTCCTCGGTGCGGGCCTCGCCGAGCACGCCGACGCCCAGGGTGGCACTTGCTGCTTCGAGCGAGGGACGCAGTACGTCCGCGGCCGAAACGAGCGCGGAGTCGGTGCCTGCGACGTCGGCCAGCGGCGAAGAACTGTCCAGGACCAGCGCCAGGTCAGCCGATTCGGTGCCCACGAAGGACGCGGTGACCGCCGTCGCGGTGTGCGACGCCGGTACGCCTGCCCCGTTATGCGGGATTGGTTCCAGGACAAGGGGGGTGGGCAGGCCGCGCACCAGGGCGGAAACGGCGTCGGCGTGCAGGCTGTGGGGGCTGGACATAGGTTACTTCTCCTCGATACTGACGATGCTGCCGGCAAGGCGTGACCCGCTGGCTCCTACTGCTGCCTGGGCCAGCGTCTGTCCGTCAACGGTGACGTTCAGCGGGCGGTGGCGGGGGTGGCCCAGATTCAGGACGTCCCCTACGGCAAGGTTCAAGACCATGGCGGGCTTCACCGTGATGGGTTCCAGCTGCAGGCACACCTTCACGGGCACGTGCGCAAGCTGCAGCTGGACAAGTTCGGCCGGCGTGGCGTTGCTGGACTGGGCGCCCAGCGGGTCCAGCTGCGGCAACAGGGCGGCGGCCGGGATGGCCACGGTGGCCGGAGCGGTGGTTTCACCGACCACCATCTCGAAAGTGGCCACGATCATGGGGTCGCCGGAGGCCGCTGCCTGGGCGAACTGCGAGTTGTACTGGACCGAGGACAGCGTCAACGGGGCCGAGAGCAGGTGGCCGAGGGAGTAGTGCAGGTCCTCCACGGCGTCGTCCATGATCTTGCCCAGCAGTGCCTGCTCGATATGCGTGAATTTGCGCTCCGGCGCGGTCTGGAAGCCGGTGCCGCCGAGCATGTGCCCCACCCAGGACAGTGCTGCGGCCATGGGGAACTGGATGACGGCCTTGGCGGAGGTGGTGGAGATGTTGAAAAGCACCATGCCGGTGTTGTCCGGCAGCGCGGCCGCGTACTCGTCGTAGCTCAGCACCTGCACATCTTCCGAGGTGACCTGCGAAAGCACCCGCACCTTTGCGGTCAGCTGCGTGCCCCACTGGCGGGCGAAGGTATCGAAGGCCATTTCCAGGACACGTGCGTGCTCACGGGCCAGCGTAGTGGGCCGGCTGAAGTCATAGACCTCTACGGGCTTTGTTTTCGCGGGCATGCTTAAGGAAGGTGAATCTTGGACCATCACACCCCGCACTATCGGCACTTGGACCGGCCGCGTAAGAAAAGCCGTTAGGTGCCTGCCGCGGCGTTACGCTCGGCCACGATTTCGGGGATGAGCGCGCGGACGTCTTCGCTTTGTCCGGACAGGACCACTATGTCCACCCGCCGGTTCTGGGCGAGTTCGGCGGCGTCCCTGCCGGGGGTCAGTGGGCGGGATTCGCCGTAACCCACTGCCTTGATGTGGTCCTGCTTCACTCCCCCGCCGGAGACGAGGTAACGCAGCACGTTCACCGAACGGGACGAGGACAGTTCCCAGTCCAACGCGTTGTCGGCGTACTGGCGGACCTGGGCAGTGTGGCCTTCCACCGAGACCTGGTAGGTGGTCGGCGCGAGTGCGGGACCCACGGTGTCCAGCACCTGGACGGCCTCGCCGGTGAGGTCGGCCAGGTCCGGGGCGAAGAACATTTCCGAGCTGACCAGCCGGATGGTCAGGCCGCGCTCATCCATTTCGAAGCGCACGGCGTCTTCCAGGCCCTTTTCCTGCAGGCCCGCGTAAATGGCGTCCTGGAGCGCCGTGAGATCGTCGACTTCCTTGGCGGCCAGGGCGGCGTCGGGCTCAACGGTCTCTTCGCTGTCCACCTTGTCCGGCGGCACGATGATGCCGACGGCGGTGTCCACCGTGTTGCTCTCCTCGGCGCCGAAACCGGTGGCCAGGGATTCCTTGAGCTGCTCGAACTTCTTCGCGTCCACAGTGGACATGGCGAACAGGACAATGAACATACACATCAGCACGGTGACCATGTCCATGTAGGAGGCCATCCAGCGTTCGTCCGGGTGATCGTCCTCCTCGTGCTGTTTCGGACGCCGGCCCTTGGCGCTCACGCTGCGTCCTGGACCTTGTCTGCGGCGTCGGCTTTATCGGCTTTATCTGCCTTGTCCGCTTTTCCGCCCAATGTGTGGGCCGGGACCATCGCGCGCAGCCGTTCCCCGAGCAGGCGCGGCTGGCTGCCGGCCTGCAGGGCCAGGACACCTTCCATCAGGAGGTTCATTTCATCCGCTTCGAGCTCTGCCAGCCGCTTGAGCCGGGTGCTGATGGGCAGCCAGATGAAGTTGGCCGAAAGCAGGCCCCACAGGGTGGCCACAAAGGCAGTGGCGATCATGGGTCCCAGGTGGTCCGGGGTGGAGAGGTTCTCCAGGACGTGGGTCAGCGAAACAACGGTGCCGATGATGCCGATGGTGGGACCGTAACCGCCCAAGCTGTTGAAGAACTTCACCGCAATCTTGTCGGTGGCGGTCTTGGTGGCGATCTCGTCTTCGAGCAGCATGCGCAGCTCCTCGCCGTCGGTCCCGTCGGCGATGTTCTGCAGGGCCGTGCGCAGGAACGGGTCCTCGACCTCCGCGGCGTCCTGCTCAAGGGACAGGAGGCCTTCGCTGCGGGCCTTTTCCGCCAGCAGGACCACGCGGTCAATGGTCTCCTGCGGCCGGGGGGTCTTGCCCATGAAGGCCCGGGGCAGGGACTTGAAGGACAGGATGAAGTCCTTGAAGGTTCCGCCCGCCAGGCCCACGGCAATGGTGGCACCGAATACGAGGATCATTGGCGCCGGCAGCAGGAGCGCGGACACATGGGCACCTTCGAGGGTGATCATGGCGTAAAGCGACCCGAAGGCGAGGACTAAGCCGATAATTGTTGCTGGATCCATTAGTCGTTCCTAGGGCGAAGGGGCACTGCATTGCTGGGGGAAGCTTTCTCCGGGGCTGCCGGGAAAGCGTCGGGCACGAGCCCCAGGGGGCGCCCGGGAACGCGCGGAGGGATGTCGCGGGCCATGGAAATCACCTGCGCCCGGTAGGTCGCAATGCGGTCGATAACTTCCTGCAGGCTCTCCGTCACGATGTATTTCGCGCCGTCGACCATCACCAGGGTGGTGTCGGGGTTGGAGTGGATCCGCTCGATCAGATCAGGGTTGATCGCGAACTGAGCATCGTTGAGACGCGTAAGAACAATCATTGCCCTGTCCTGGCTGGTTCCACAGGACTCCGATAGGCCCTCACCCCTACTTTCGGCCGTTGCGGCCCCGTCGTTAGGAACGGACGGTACCGAACGTTGCATCCCGGGGGCGCAGGACGGCAAAACGGCCCCGCCGGCAGCTGCCGCAGACGGGACCGTTCAGTGCAGCGGAGGCTAGCGCTTGAGGTTGGTTAGTTCCTGCAGCACTTCGTCCGAGGTGGTGATGATTCGGGCGTTGGCCTGGAAGCCGCGCTGGGCGACGATCAGGTTGGTGAATTCCTGGGACAGGTCCACGTTGGACATTTCCAGCATGCCGCTGCCGATGCTGCCGGCGCCGGCCTCGCCGGGACCGGCGATGACGGGGTTGCCGGAGTTCACCGTAGCGGTGTAGCTGGAGTTTCCGGTCTTCTCCAGGCCGGCCGAGTTGGTGAAGGTGGCGACGGCGATGCGGGCCAGGGCCTGCTTTGCACCGTTGGTGAAGGAACCGATCACCGTGCCGTCCTTGCCGATGGAGAAGGACTCCAGTGTGCCCGCACTGCGGCCGTTGGCGGTGACGGAGGCCGTGCTGACGCCGGCATAGCTGGAGAGCCCGGTGAGGTTCACGGCCACGCCGCCCACGGTGATGGTGTCCTCGTTGGCGTCGGCCTGGGCGCCGTCGGCAAAGGCCAGATCCACCGTTTCCGCGTCCGTCGCGCTAACGCTCCAGCCGCCTGCGGTACGGGTGAAGGTCAGGGGAACCACTGACGGGTTGCCGTTGGCATCGTAGACGTCCATGTCGCGCACAACAGTGCCGCCTTCCGGGGTCTCCGAGGGCAGGTTTCCGGTCATGGTTGCCGCGTTGGTAGCCGCTGCCGGGACGATGGCGCCGTCGGGCAGGGCAATGTTGCCCACTGCACCACCGGTGTTCAGGGTTCCGTCAGCGTTGGCAGTCCAGCCCTGGACGATGCCGCCGTCCGTTGAGACCAGGCGGCCCTCGCCGTCCACGTTGAACGCACCGGCGCGGGTGTAGGTGGAGGTGGTGCCCTGGCGGGTGATGAAGTAACCCTCGCCGTTGATCATCAGGTCCTCGGCCCGGCCGGTGGCCTGCGCCGAACCCTGCGTGAAGTTGGTGGTGATGCCGGAAACCAGGACGCCGAGGCCCACCTGTGCCGGGTTGCCGCCGCCGTTGTTGGCGCCGGGCGCGGTGGCGCCCTGGGTCAGCTGGGACAGGGTGTCCTGGAACTGGACGGCGGTGGCCTTGTAGCCCGTGGTGTTGACGTTGGCGATGTTGTTGCCGGTGACGTCGAGCATGGTCTGGTGCGAGCGGAGTCCGGAGATACCGGAGTAAAGGGAGCGAAGCATTGGTGGCGCCTTTCAGCTTTGGTGGTGCCGGGAGGGAGGGTTATGCGGTTGCTGCGGGTGCTTTGGGTGCGTCGGCGGCTTGATCTGCGGCCCCGTCGACGACGCCGGAGATTCGGTCCAGCAGGACGTCCTCGCCGTTGATGTTGACGGTCGGGACGCCGGCGGCGTAGGAGACCGATTTGGCGGTTCCGGTGACGGCCACGCCGTCGTCGTTGGTATAGGTGACGGTCTGGCCGATGAGCGCAGCGGCGGCAATACGCATCTGCAGGGAGAAATTCTCTTCGTCCATCTTCGCCATGGAGGTGAGCTGTTCCATGGATGCCAGCTCGGTGGTCTGCGAGATCATCTGGTTGGTGTCCATGGGCGAGCTGGGGTCCTGGTTGCGCAGCTGGGTGACCAGCAGGTGCATAAAGACCTCGCTGTCCATGGTCTGCTTGGGCTCTCGGACTGCGGTTCCGCCGGCGGTAATGCCGCTTGCAGCCGCTACTCCTTCTACGGGCACGGGGTCTCCTCTTCTAGGCCAGGAAGTCGATGGTTGATGCCGACGCGGGGAATCCCGGCCGGTAAGTGCGTGGGGCCGGGTCCGCCGGCATCCGCTCGGGATTGGCCGGCTTCTGCGTTGCAGAACCCGGTTCCGTTCCGTGCCCGCGGCGGTCAGCACCCTCGCCCGGGGCATCCTGGGCGGAGAGCGAAAGGTTGGCGTTCATGCCCGAGCCGGCAAGGTCCCGGCGCAGGTCCGTCATGAGGGTCCGCAGCGCTTCGCGGCCGGCCTCGGACGGAGCGAAGAGCTCGATCCGGACGCCTTCTGCGCCCACGTGGGCCCTGACGGTGACCGGTCCAAGGTTGTCCGGGGTGATGCTCAGCGTCATCGTGTGCTCCCCCTGCGCGGCCGTTGCAAGGGAAAACAGCGGCTGGGACACCTGCGGCAGCAGCGGGGTTGCTACGGGTGCGGCCGCCGGTGCCGCCGGCAGCACGGTCGCTCCGGAGACAGCCGCCTGGGGCTGCAGCGGGGACAGTGTCATAACCGGCCCGACGGCCGGGGTTTCCGCTGCGCCCGTGGAAACCGGTACGGCGGAAGCGGCAGTGTCGGCGGTTGGCGCGGAGGGCATTCCGGCGGCGAATGCCGCCGCGTTTGCGGTTCCTGCACCGGACACCGGCACGGAGCCGGGAACCGCTGTATTGCTTGGCGTCCCGATCGGCGTGTTCGACGCCGCTGCGGCGGCGCCCGTTGCCGCGGCGGCACCTGCTTGAGCTGTGCCTGCGGCGACGGCGTTCCCCGGCGCTGCTGCCGGGGCGGCCGTGGCTGCGGTGCCCGGCAAAGGACTTTCTCCGGGCACCGCGTTTGCCTCACCGGAGATGGGGACGGCGGACGCCTTCGGGACACCGGCACCTGCCGCGTTCCGCGGAACTGCTGTAGCTGCCGCCCCGGTAACGACGACGGCCGTGCCGGCAGCAGCGGCGGCCGTGAAACTGCCCGGGGTGGGGGCGGGGGCTGCGGCGGCCGTGCCCATCGCAGTCGATGTGGCATCCCCGGCTGGAACGCCGTCAACACCTGCCGCATCGTTGGATCCGCCACCGGTTGGGGCTGCTGCCGGGAGGGTGGCACCCGCAAAGCCGGCAAAAGCCGTTGCCGGCGAGGGAGCCAGGGGCTGCGCCGATGATCCGGGCACGGGCAGGACGGGTGCAGGCTGCAGCGGGGAAACCGCGGCGCCCTCGCCGGCCTGGGACGCGACGGCAGAGTCTGCAGGGGCTGTCGCGGCGGGTCGGTCGGCCTTTTGCTCCGACGCGGCAGCAGATTTTCCGGCATCGGGGCCGGAGTCGGGTCGGTTCGAGGCGGCTCGGTTCGAGGCCGCTCGGTTCGAGGCGGCAAGGGCATCCTCAAACGTGGACCCGAACTGGTCCGCACCAACGCCGGCGGGGGCGGACCCCAGGGCAGCGGTCCGGGGAGAGGCGGCGGGGGCGGCCGTGCGCGGCATGCCGGCGGAGACGCTCATGCTGCCGATCCCATCATGGCCGCCTGCGCAGCGCGGGCGGAAGCCACCAGGTCGGAAATTCCGGCGGCACTGGCAGCGCCGGCGCTACCAGCGGCACCGGCGGATTCCGTCGGCAGGATGCGGCGGATGGTGGTGAGGTTGGCATCGGTTTCCCACGCGTCGCGGATGGCGATGGTCTGGCCCGGCTGCGGCGCGTCCACTGCCTTTCCGTTGCCCAGGTAAATGGCAACGTGTCCGCCGTCGTGGCTGAAGAGCAGGTCCCCGGGCTGTGCGTCGGCCATGGAAGCAACCTCGGTCCCCGAGTTCATCTGGTCCCAAGTGACCCGCGGAAGGTTGAAGCCCAGATCCTTGTAGACGTTCTGCACGAAGGAAGAACAATCCAGGCCCTGCGCCGGATCGTTGCCGCCCCAGACGTAGGGCAGGCCAAGGTATTTCTGGACGGCGTCGAGCACCTTGCCGTGCGCGGCCGTGCCGCCGGAGGTGGCAGTGTCCGTGCCCACCGACGCCGCGGAAGTCAGCGAGGACAGGGTGGAAGCGAACTCCGCATCGGACCCGGCCGTCGAGGCCGTGGAAGTGGTGGCGGCCGCCTTTGCGGCTGTTGTTCCGGAGAGCTGGCTCAGCGTGCTTCGGATTTCGTCGATCCGCCCCAGGGCGTCCGTCATGCTCATTATTGGGCTTCCTTCTGCCGGCGGTGCCAGGCGGAGCCGGCGAGTTCGTCCAGGATGGTTTGTTCGGTGCGCAGGTCCTCGGCGGCTTCGGCCTCGGCGAACTTGCCTTCAAGCTTTTCCAGGCCCACGGAGCGGGCACGTGCGGAGGAAAATTCGGCGCGGGCCGCTTCCACTTCCGCTGCATGGCGCGTGCCCAGCGCGTTCAAATCGGCGAGCATGCTGCGCGAGGAGGCACGGGCGGCCGCAATCGCGTTCATGGTCGCCGCATCCACAGCATTGCTGTGCGAGGTTTCGAGGGCGTTGTAGGCCTCGGCACGGGCTTCGCGTGTTTCCCGCATACGGACGTTGGCCGCAGCGAGTTCGCCTGCCGCGCGGTCCTGCTGCAGCTGGCGCAGCCGAAGCAGGCCGGCAAGGGGGAAGGCTCGGGACATCAGGACACCCCCAGCATCCGGGTGAGAGTGTGCAGCTGCGCCCAAGCGGTCTCTGCCGGGGTCTGTTCGTCCATGCGCTGCTGCAGGAAGGCGTTGATGGCGTCCTGGTTGTCTACTGCCGCGTCCACCAGGGGATTGGATCCGCGTTGGTAGGCGCCGACGTCGAGCAGGTCCTGCGCAGCCTTCCGTGCAGCCATGACCCGGCGCAGCGTTGACGCAGCATCGCTGCGTTCGCGCGGGTTTACCCGGGAGGCAACGCGGGAAATGGAAGCAAGTGCGTCGATTGACGGGAAGTGGCCGGAGACGGCCAGCTTGCGGTCCAGGACCACGTGTCCGTCGAGGATGGAGCGCGCACTGTCGGCGATGGGCTCGTTGTGGTCATCGCCGTCCACGAGCACGGTGTACATACCGGTGACGGAACCGCGTTCGCCGGTGCCGGCGCGCTCGAGCAGCTGCGCGAGCAGGGAGAAGGTGGAGGGCGGGTAGCCGCGGGTGGCCGGCGGTTCGCCAACGGACAATCCGATTTCACGCTGGGCCATGGCCACGCGGGTCAGGGAATCCATCATCAGCATGACGTCGGCACCGCTGTCGCGGAAGGATTCGGCAATCCGGGTGGCCACAAACGCGGCACGCAGGCGCATAAGCGCCGGTTCGTCCGACGTCGAGACCACCACGATGGACCGTGCCAGGCCCTCGGCGCCCAGGTCGTCTTCGAGGAACTCGCGGACTTCACGGCCGCGCTCCCCTACCAGGGCGATCACGGACACTTCCGCATCGGTGCCGCGGGCAATCATGGACAGCAGCGAGGACTTGCCGACGCCGGAGCCTGCGAACAGGCCCATGCGCTGGCCGCGCCCCACGGTGGTGAGGGTGTCCATTGCACGGACGCCGAGCTGCAGCGGGGTATTGATCCGGGTGCGCAGCATGGCGGACGGGGTTTCGTGGTCCAGCCGGACAAAGGCCTCAACCTGCAGCGGACCTTTGCCGTCGATGGGGCGGCCAAGGCCGTCCAGCACCCGGCCGAACAGGCCGGTGCCGGTGGGGACCAGCAGCGGTGTGCCCTTGGAGCGTGCCGGAGTTCCGGCGGTCAGGCCGGTGAGCCGGCCGAAGGGCATGCAGCGGATGCCCTCGCGGGTGGCTGCCACCACTTCGGCGTCCACCTCGGACCCGGGATGTCCGATGGACACCAGCTCGCCCACGCCGCAGTCGAGCCCGGCGATTTCAATGCTCAGGCCCAGGACGGAGGACACCCGGCCAATGCGCTGCGGTGCGGCGGAGCGCAGGGCTGCCGTGAAACGGTCGGCGCGGGGGCGCCACGTGGTGGTGGTCATGAGTCCTCCCCCAGCAGTGCCCTGCGGGCACGCTCGACGGCGGAACTCAGCGAGGCGTCCAGGTAGCCGTCCGGGAACTCGGTGACGGCGTCGCCCCGCTGCAGGCCGGCGTCGCCCACGAACTCCACCCGGGCGCGGCGGAGCGTGTCTTCATCCAGGGATGCGAGGTCCACCGGATGCATGCGGACGCGCTGCACCAGGTCAGTGTCCACACCTTCCAAGGCCCGGGCCAGCGCCGAGCGGGCGGACGTGTCGCCGGAAGCGAGTTCCCGGCCCAGCAGCGCTTCGGCCAGATCGACTGCAGCGGCGGCCAGGGCGTCCTGGACGTCGGTGAGCAGGGCGACGGTGCGGCCTTCGAGGCTGAAGACGGCGGAATTAAGGGCGGAAAGGCTCCGGTTGATACGTTCCTGGCCGCGGCGCATTTCGTCGTCGTACTGCTCCCGCAGGGTACGCCGCAGCAGGTCGGTGTCCGCCGCAGCGGCCCGAAGGCCGGCGGCGTAGCCGGCTGCATGGCCGCGGGCTTCCACCTGGGCGTTGAGCTGTGCTTCGTCCGTGGCGCCGAGTGAGGTGTAGACCAGGCGGGAGAACGTCTGCTCGTCAGTAGACATATTCTTCCTCGTCCGCGTGGTGCACCTCGATGATGCCCTGGGCTTCCATTTCACGGATGGCCCGGACAATGTTGGCGCGTGCCTCTTCCACCTGCGAGAGGCGGGCGGGACCGGAAACCTTGATTTCGTCGTCGAGCAGTTCGCGGTTGCGTTCGGAGACGTTGGTGCGGATCGCGTCCAGCACCGCCTCGGAGGCGCCCTTCATGGCGAGGGCCAGGGTGCCGACGTCGATGCCGCGCAGCACCAGCTGCACGTCCCGGCGTTCGAGCTTGACCAGGTCGGCGAAGGTAAGCATCCGGGAGCGGACTTCTTCCGCCAACTCCGGATCGCGTTCTTCGAGCGCTTCGAGCAGTGCACGTTCGGTGACTGCGTCGGAGCGGTTGATGATGTCCACCAGAGGCTGCACGCCGCCGATGGCGTCGGTTGCCTCGCGGGCGGCGCCCAGCGCCGAGGCACGTGCCCGCAGCGTTTCGGCGACCACGCGCACGGCTTCCGGGGTGGCGCGGGCCATGGTGGCTATGGCCTGCGCGACGTCGGTGCGCAGCTCCGGGTTTAGGCCGGTCATTACTGCGGAGGCGCGCTGGGGACGCATGTGCGCCAGGACCAGGGCAATGGTCTGCGGCAGTTCACCGTCCAACAGTGAAATCACCTGGTTGGGCTCGGCGGTTTCGAGGAATTCGAAGGACTTGCCCGCCATCGATGAGGCCAGGCGTTCCATCACGCCGGAGGCGCGCTCCACACCGAAGGACGCTTCGAGCAGTCCCATGGCGACGTCGCGGCCGCCATGGGCGCGGCGGCGGCCCTCAATGGTCATCTCATAGAACTCGTTGATGGCGTCCTCGGCCACGGCAGAGTCAACCCGTCGAAGCCGGACAATCTCGGCCGCGATGGCCTGTGCCTCGGCCTCGGTGAACTGCTGCATAACCACCGCGGCCCGGGAGGTTTCCAGCTGCATCAAAATGATGGCAGCCTTCTGGGTGCCGGTCAGCTCGCCCGATCCCGGATTTTGCAGGGCGGCGCTCAGGGCAAGGGAGGACCCGTTCGCGGCGGCGGCAAAGGGCAGTCCGGCCGGGGCAGTGGCAACGTCGGTCATGCTCGGGTGTCCTCCATGAGGTTGCGCAGGTAGTCAGCGGTGCGTACCGGGTCCTGTGCTGCCAGGGCATCAAGTTCGGCCCGCTTGCGGTCCTGGTCCACGGCAGCAGCAACAATCTGCATGGAGGCGGTGTCCGTGGAGACGAGCGGCGCGGGTTCGCTCAGCATGGTGAGGCCCGCGGCCGGTGCCAGCGGATCCAGCTCCGGCAGTTCACCAATGTCGATGGCTTCCCGGTTCTGCCGGCGGGAGCGCATGGCGTAGGCGACCAGGGCCAGGATGACCAGCAGGACGATGCCGGCCACGATGATTCCCATCTGGAGCATCTGGGCGCGGCGTTCGGCTTCTTCTTCTGCCTGCGCGCCGGCCAGGGCGTCCTGCGCACTGGTGGCGCCGTCCGCGTTGAAGGAGACCATTTCGACCGTGATCTCGTCTCCGCGTTCGGCATTGATGCCGGCTGCGGTGGCGACCAGTGCTTCCAGGTCTGCCACGTTCAATCCGGCGGCCGCATTGGTATTCAGTGCCACGGAGATCGTCTGGCGGTTCAGGGAACCGGCCGGGATGTCCCGGGTTTCGGTCACCTTGTTCACCGCGTTGTTCTTGGTGCTCGTTTCGGAGCGGAAGGCGCCGTCGTCGCTTCCTCCGTTGGGCACGGCAATGTTGTCCGGGCCCAGGATGCCTGCGGCGCTGCCGTTGGCACCGCCGGTGTATTCCTCGGTGCTGGTGGCTTCATTCAGTGCCGGCGTGTCCTGCGGGGCGGTGAAGGATTCCTCCACCCGGTTGGCGGATTCATAATTCATGTCCGCGGCCACGGCTACCGTGGCGTTGCCGGGGCCCACTACGCGGTCCAGCATGGTCTGCACGGAAGCGGTGACCCGCTCCTCGTAATCGGTCGCCTGTTTGTCGGCCGAACCGGTAGTGCCGGTGCCGACCGCGGAAAGCACTGTGCCGGTGGCATCGATAACGGCCACGTCGGTGGACTGCATACCGTCAACCGAGGCTGAGGTCAGGTGCACAATGGCGGAGACCTGGTCCGAGCTGAGCGAGGTCCCGTTCTGCGTTTCCACGAACACGGAGGCGGTGGGATCGGCCTTTTCCGAGACAAACACGGTGTCTTCGGGGATGGCCAGCTGCACGGAGGCGTTCTTCACGCCGTCGATTGCACCTACGGTCTTGGCAATCTCGCCTTCCAGCGCCCGCTTGTAGGTTACCGACTGCTGGAACTCCGAGGAGGTGACTCCCATTTCATCCAGCAGCGAGTAGCCGCCGCTGGATTCGGACGGCAGGCCGGCACCGGCGGCCTTGAGCCGCTGGTCGTACACGTGTTCCTCCGGCACCATGATGGTGCCGCCGCCGTTGGCAACCTCGTAGGGAACACCGTCTGTCTTGAGCTGTTCCACGATGCTGTTGGCGTCCGTGGCCTCGAGGCCGGAGAACAGCGGGGTGTAGGCCGGCTTGGTCAGCCAGGAGGCAAGCAGCGCAATGCCGAGGGCCACCACGGCAATACCGATAATGGCGATGGTTTTCTGCGCCAGGGTGAACTGGCCTACCGTCTTGCCCAGCCGGCCGGTCATCGCGCTCATGGGTCCGGGCATCAGGCCTGCATCCGCATGATCTCGTTGAACGCGTCAACGCCCTTATTCCGCACTCCGGCGACAAGTTCCAGGGTGACGGAGGCCCGGGTGGACGCGATGGTGGCTGCATGGATGTCATCCAGGTCGCCGGTCACGGCCTGCACGGCGAGTGTCTTGGACGTGGCCTGCAGTTCAGTGACGTTGTCCACGGCTCCGGTGAGCTGCGTGGCAAAGGAGGAACCGTCGGTGGAGACGGCAGGCTTTACGGCTTCCACGTATCCCGTCGGCGTGGTGCTGCTGACTGCGGCGATGGCGGGAACGGGCATTAGGAGCGTCCAATCTGCAGTGCTGCTTCGTATGTGCTCTTGGCACGGTCAACCACGGCGGCATTTGCTTCGTAGCCGCGCTGGGCAAGGATCAGGTTGCCCATTTGTTCCGACAGGTCAATGTCCGGGTAACGGACATAGCCCTCGGCGTCGGCGAGGGCGTGGTCCGGCTGGTAGACCATCCGGCCTTCGGCGTCGCCGTACTCCACGCCTGTGACGTGGACTCCGGTGCCTTCCCGGCCTTCCTGGGCGACGACGTAGCGGGCCTGGAAAGCAGCACCGTCGGTGCTGGAGACATTGTTGGCGTTGGCCAGGTTGTCGGAAACTGCGTCCAGCCACTTGCGGTGCGTGGTCAGTCCGGTTGCGGCAATGCCGATGGCATCGAAAGTCATTAGTTGGTCCTCAATGCCGTGCGGAGGGAATTGGCTTCTCCGCCAACGGCTTGGGTGGCGAACTGGTAGCGCAGCACAGTGTCGATATTGGACAGTGTTTCGGTGTCCAGGTTGACGTTGCTGCCGTCCAGGCGGGTGGGTTCAAGAGAACGCGAGGTGGTGGCGGCGACTGCTCCATTGCCGGCTTTTACCGACTTAGCGAGGGCGTCCTCGAAAGAAACGCGCTGGGCCTGGTAGCCGGGGGTATTCACATTCGCAATATTGTTTGCGATGGTCCGCTGACGAAGGGCAAGACCGTCCAGGGCGCTTTGCAGCGCAATGGAGGAGACGGAATCGAACACAGTGAAACCCAGTTCTCGCTAAAGGGACAGTGCGGCCGATCCGTGGCCTCTTTCATGAGCTATCCGTGCTCATTAATGGTTATCGGCCGAATTAACGAGTATGTAAGCGGTAATCACGTAATTTTTTTGGTTTTTTGCAGGTATGCGGTATAGAAAAACTAAGCAGTCTTCCGATTTCTCTGCTTTTAGCCGTCAACTTCGAGATAAACGGCCGACGCCGCCGGGCCGGGCACACTGCGAATCAGCAGGGACTGCTTCCGGTTGGTCCGCGACTCACTGCGCAGCTGGGCGTATGCCCGGGTCTGCGCCTTGGACAGCATCCGGGCACGGGTAACGAGCTCCTCGGGGAGCGGTCCGAGGTCCGCCGGAGGTTCCCAGTCGGCCGCCACTTCGCGGGCCTGTTCCGTGAGGGACTGTCCTTCGAGGAAGGACTCCAGGTTGTCTTCGAGCTGCGTGAGGACGAATTCCCAGAGCGCGATGTTGGCCAGTTCCTCGGGGCCGCGGTAGGGTTCTGCCGATTCAGCCGACACCGAGAACCCCTCCCGGTGTACCGGCGGCTGCGGGCGTTGCGCCGGCGACGGGGAGCTGGGCCGCTGCTTCATGCCAGGCCTGGCGGATCGGTTCGAGCAGGTCGATGCATTCCCGGGTCAGCTTTGCGTCCCGGCCGATGTTCGCGTTCATCAGGGTGGAAAGCGAGTACGTGTACAGGGCGTGCAGGTTTTCCCCGCCCTCCCACACGTCCGTCTTCAGCGTGCCCATCAGCTCTGTGATGATGGCCTGGGCATGGAGCAGGTTCTCCGAGGCCACCGGCCACTCGGCGTTCTGCTGCGCGGTTTCGGCCCGGGCAAGGTCCAGCAGCAACCGGTCGTAGAGCATGGTCAGGAGCCGGGCAGGCGAGGCCGAGAGCACGGCATTGCGTGCATATTCGGCCCGTTTGGCTGCCATTGAGTAGTTCACGGTCACTTCTTACTGGAGGAGGCGGTGAGGGAGTCGATCTGGCCGGTGAGCCAGTCCATCTGGCTGTTGAGCGAGCCCAGCTTGACTTCAAGGTTGGTCCAGACGAGCTTCAGCGTGGATTCCCGTGACGCCAGCCGGCGGTCCCACTCCTCGACCTGGCTGTTGAGGGACCGGACCGTGGATTCCTGGCTCTGGATCCGCTTGGTAATGGAGCCGTCGTACTTATCCGAGGCTGTTTTACCTGCGGCCTCAACGCGGCCGGCAATTGCCTGCAGCGAAGCCTGCGTCTTTTCCGGATCCGCGGCGAGGGCCGTGGCGAACTTCTCGGCGTCAAATTCCACGGTGCCGAACTTAGTGAGGGTAATACCGATGTCCGACGTCGAGCGTCCGTCCAGCGAGCCCGTTGCGGCGCCCATAATGGCCTGCTTCAGGGAACGGGTGGCCGAGTCGCCCGTAAACACTCCCCCAACGGTCTTGGTGACGCCGTCGGAGGTATCAATCGAGACGGCAGAGTTGCGGTCAATGTAGCCGAAGACGTCTGTCAGGCCGGCCACCAGAGAGGCTGCGACGTCGGAGATCGCCTTGGTGTCCCGGCTGACGGCTACGGTGACGGGATCAACGGAGACGGCGGACACGGTGATGTCCACTCCGGGCATGAGATCCGCGAAGGTGTTGGTGGCGGAGGTGATCTTCGTTTCGGCACCGGCCACACCCGCCCAGAGGGTGACTTCGGCGTCGGCTCCGGCGCGGATGGCACCCAGATCCGTGCCGTTCTGGGAGACGGTAAAGGCTCCGGCCGAGCCCGTGGCGGAGGCACTGAACTGCATGCGGTACTGGGCGACGCCGTCCACGCTGCCGGCGGCGATTTTGACGGCGGTGACGCCCAGGTTGGCCTTGTTGACGGTGCTGATGACTTCATCCAGGCTCTTGCCTGCCGTGTCCAGCTCGGTGATGGTTCCATTGGCGGAGATGGAGAGCGCGTCGCCGTTGGGCCACGCGGCCATGGCACCGGAAAGGGAAACCTGCGCGGTGGCCAGCTTATTGACGGTGATATCCAGCGATCCAGCGGCGGCCCCGTCCTTGACGGCTGCGGTTACGGTGGTGGACCCGGTAACGGCGGCGTAGCGGTCCGTGCCGCCGGCTTTGGCGATCTTGCCGGCCGCCTCGGTCAGGGAAGCGATCTTGGTGTTGAGGTTCTGCAGCGCCGTGACGAACAGCTTGTTGGACTCGACCTTTTGCTTGAGCATCGCCTGCGGACGCGCTTCGATCTTCATCAGGTCCGCGATCATGGCTGTGGTGTCGATGCCGCTGATCAGCCCGTCAATGCCTAGCGCCATGAGAATGCTCCTTGAGAAGTCCTGCTGGAAGGTCCTGCCGGTGAAGCCGGTGACAAACAGAAGGCAGGGAATGGGCTGGCGGCGGGAAGCGTGAGGTCCAAGTCATGTTTCCCCGCCGCCAGCGGCCATTCACCTGCCGGTTCTGCGGTTACTGCTGATGAATCTGGTCAGTCGCTGCTACTACTGCAGGAGCGACATAACGCCGGAGTTCATCTGGTTGGCCTGGGCCAGCATCGCGGTGGCGGCCTGGGAGAGGATCTGGGACTTGGTGAAGTTACCCATTTCCGCTGCCATGTCCGTGTCGCGGATGCGGGAGTTGGCCGAGGAGAGGTTCTCCACGGACACCGCGATGGAGCGTGCGGTGGATTCCAGGCGGTTCTGCTGAGCACCAAGGTCGGCACGGGCGCCCGAGACGGCAACGATATTCTCGTCCAGGGTCTCGATTGCTGCCGAAGAGGCTGCCTGGTCAACTGCAGTGTCGCCAGTGGCGATCTTGATATCGGTTACAGCTTTAGCCACTGCCTCAATATCTGTCAGCGTGATGGAGATCTCATTGCTGCTGACCGCCGCAGGAGTAGTGTCGCCGGGAGCAGCAGCCGCAGTACCGTCTGCACCGACCTGGATCTTCAGCGCGGCTCCGGAGGCTTCCGTCGTGAGAAGCTGGATGCCGTTGAAGTTGGTGCTCTTGGCGATACGCCCGAGTTCTTCACCCAGGGCCGTGATTTCCTTCTGGATGGCCCCGCGCGATTCTGCATTGTTCGTATCGTTGGCGCCCTGGACGGTCAGGTCGCGAACGCGGTTGAGGATGTTGTGGACCTCGGTCAGGGCGCCTTCAGCGGTCTGGATGAGGCTGATGCCGTCCTGGGCGTTGCGGCCGGCCTGCGTCAGACCGGAAACCTGGTTCTTCAGGCCTTCGGAGATAGCCAGGCCTGCAGCGTCGTCAGCCGCACGGTTGATGCGCATACCGCTGGAGAGGCGCTCCACCGACTTGGCCTGGTTCGTCTGGTTCAGGTTCAGGTTACGCATGGCGTTGAGCGATGAAACGTTGGTGTTGATTGTGAAACCCATGATGTATTCCTCCGTGAGTGGGCTGTACTAACAGGCCCTTCCGTGGGCCTGCAACCATAGCTATCGGCGGAGCACCGACGGGTGTTAGAAGTTCTGGAAAAGAATTTGAAAAAGTTTTAGTCCCGGCGCAGAAACCTAGGACGCCGCCGGATTAAAAGTCGCCGGACGGCCCGGAACCCCGGTAAGCCCGGGAACAAAGGCCTGCGCACCGGGAAAGGCCGGGGCGAGATGGTGCCGGGTGATGCCTCCGGCGGTGCGTTCCCCCACTGAGGTGAGATAGGCGTTGCGGCGTGCCGGCGCAATCCGGGACTGGAGTTCCGGTGCGGCAGCGGCATCGGAGTAATGCGTGCCCAGGCCGTCACGGAGGAGGCGGACCGCTTCGGCTCGCTGCTGGGACACTGCCGAGTGGGTGCTGCCGAGCTCTTCGGCAATTTCCTTGACCGTGCGGTCGTGGAAGTAAATCTCTTCCACTACATACCGCATCTTCTCCGGCAGGGCTGCGACGGCAGCATGCAGGTACTTCAGGCGTTCGGAAGCCAGGAGGGAACCCTCGGGCGACGGCATGTCTGCGATCAGGAAATCCGTCACGGATTCGTCCAGGCTGGACACCGTGCGGGAAGCATCCGATAGCGCATCTTCGGCCACCGTGCGGTCCACGCCCAAGGCGGAAGCAATCTCATCCACGTTGGGGGTGCGGCCCAGGGCGCCGGTGAGGGTTTCCTTGACCGAAAGGGTTTCCTTGATTCGGCGGCGGGCCGAACGCGTGGCCCAGTCATTGGAACGCATTTCATCCGCAAAGGCGCCGACAATGCGGCGGCGGGCATAAGCTCCGAAGGGAACACCCAGCTCCGGATCGAACGAGTCTGCAGACGTTATAAGGGCAATGGATCCAGCCGAGGCCAGATCGTCACGCGACAGGTGCGTGGCCTTGGCACAGACTTCGGATACGAGATAACCAACCAATGGCAGATTTTCCACAACCATTGCATTACGTTCGGCGCGATTCAATTTGGACCCCCAAGCCCTTGTTCCCCAACTGTCCCCCAATACTGCGACCAGTTGCGCGCCTGCTTGGTGGTCAGTGGCTGAGTCCGCTGGTGGATCCACGCTGAAGCGCTTTAGCTGAAACATACCACTTACATTGAAGATGAACCGGCCGATAGTGTTTTGTGGCGGACGTATTGGAATGCGGACGCCAAATCCAAGACTTTTGCCGCAGGTTGGGGCCTGAAATCAGACGTCTTATTCCGTTTTAGAGACATTCAGTGCACCACCTAGGAGATGAGCCAAGCATGGGTACCCAGAAACTCTCGGCACTTCTTTGGGAAGAGCGTGAGTTGTTGGAACTTCTTGTGTTCAAGCTCGAAGAAGAACAACTGCTGCTTACTTCCGGGAAAACCAAATGGCTGACGCACGCCACGCGCGAGGTTGAACAGGTCCTCGAGCGCCTCCGGGGTGCAGACCTGGGCAGGGCCGTTGCCGTTGCCGGCCTGGCCACCGAATGGGGCACCTCCGAAAACGCCACGCTGCGTGAACTGGTTGCGGCTGCCCCTCCGGGGCCATGGACGGAAATCTTCAACGCGCACCTGCAGGCCATGACCGAGCTGACCGTGAAGATCCGCGAGCTGCGCGATATCAACGAACAGTTCCTGCGTACTGCGGCACGCTCGGCCCAGGAAACCCTGGCGGGGCTAAGCCCGGAAGCGAATACCTACACGGCGTCCGGCACCTCGGCCGTCCCCACCTCAGCCGCCCGGCTGGTTGACCAGAGCATTTAAGGTTAAGGACTCCTAGAGAATGAGCACCTTCAGCGGCCTGAACACCGCGTACACGGGCCTCACCGCCGCCCGCAAGGGCCTCGACGTCGTCGGCCAGAACGTGGCGAACGCGAACGTGGCCGGCTACACGCGGCAGCGCCTGAATACTTCCGCGGTTCCCTCCCTCGCCCCCGCCGGCCGCTTCGCCGCCCCTACAGGTGTGGGCCAGGGCGTTTCGGTGGATTCCATTGCCCGGCTGGGCAGCCAGCAGCTGGACACCAGGGTACGCAGCACCGCAGCCGTCGCCGGGTATTCCGCCGTCCGCGCCAACGCGCTGATCGAGCTGGAGGACGGGTTCAGGGAGCCGGGTAAGAACGGGCTCTCCACGGCACTGCAGAACTTTTCCGCGGCCTGGGACGGCCTTTCCCATAATCCGTCTGACAACACTGCCGCTGCAGTGCTGCTCAGCGCGGCCAGCAGCGCCGCAGGGCAGATCGCCAGCGGCTACAACGCGGTCCGGGACCAGTGGAACAGCACCCGCAGCGGGCTCAATGACATGGTCACGGAGCTGAATTCCAGCGCAAAGCAGCTGGCCAGCCTTAACGGCGCCATCCGTTCCACGCTTGCCTCCGGCTCGTCGGCGAACGAGCTCGTTGACCAGCGCAACGCCCTGGCCACCACCATCGCCGCGCTTAGCGGCGGCACGGTGCGGGAGTCCTCCGACGGCATGGTGGATGTCCTCATCGACGGGAATGCACTGGTCTCCGGCACGAATGCCCGTTCCCTCCAGGTCACCGGCGGAAAGACCATGGACGATGCGCAGGAGCCCGTGGTCGGCTGGACTGACCGGCCCGGCTCGGCAGGCATTGGCAAGGGCGAAATTGCCGGCGCCTCTTCGCTCCTTGCCTCGGCCGGCAACGGCGGGGTCTTTGCCCAGGCCGCGGCTTCCTACAACGAGGTTGCCGCCTCACTGGCTTCCAGCGTCAACGAACTGCACCGACAAGGCGCAACCACAGCCGGAAAAACCGGCGAAGATTTCTTCAGCGTGGGCACCCCTGCCGCAACCACCCTGGCGGCCTTGCCGACCGATGCCTCCGGCATTGCCTCGGGCCGGCCGGGCTCGGGAACACTTGACGGCGGTATCGCCGACCAGATTGCCCAGCTGGGTTCCAAGGCCGGGTCCGCGGATAAGGTCTGGAGCGCCTTCGTCACGGCCACCGCATCGCAGAGCCGCGCCGAACTGCAGCAGGCCACGCTGGCCGACGTCGCGTCCTCCTCCGCGGTGGATCTTCAGCTTTCCAACGCCTCGGTGGACCTGGACGAAGAAAACGTGAACCTGCTGATGTACCAGCACGCCTACCAGGGTGCCTCCCGCGTCATGAGCGCAATTGACGAAATGCTTGACACCCTCATTAACCGCACCGGAATTGTTGGAAGGTAACCCGTGATCAGCCGCACCACGAACCAGACTATGGCCCGCACGGCCCAGCAGAACCTGCAGGTCAGCATGTCCCGGATGGCCAAGCTGCAGGAGCAGGTCGCCTCCTCCGCCGCCATCGCCCGCCCCTCCGACGACCCCACGGGGACGGCCAATGCGCTGAAGGTAAGGTCGGAAATCCGGGCCAACGTGCAGTACACGTCCAACGTGAGCGACGCCGAGGGCTGGCTTACCGTCACCGACAATGCGCTGACCAACACCACTGACATCCTGCGGCGGGTGAAGGACCTCACGCTCAATGCTGCCAACGGCACGCTTTCGCCGACCGACCGCAAGGCCATCGCCACCGAACTCTCCGGACTGAAGACGGACCTGCTGCGCGAGGCGAACACCACCCACCTTGGCCGCACGGTGTTTGCAGGCACCTCGGACACAGGCAAGGCGTTCACCGAAGCGGCCGGTTCCTACACTTACAGCGGCAGCGGAACCCCTACCACCCGCCGGTTGGACAGCAGCACCCAGATGCGCGTGGACACGGACGGTGAAGCCGTTTTCGGCAAGGGCGACAACTCGGTCTTTCGGATGATGGACAACCTCGTCGCAGACCTTGAAGCGAACAACGACGTCAGCGGCTACCTGCCGAAGGTTGACGCGGCGGCCAACACCGTCCTGATGGAACACTCCGCACTCGGCGTCCGGCACGCGGCCACACTCAATGCCAAGGACAACCTGGCCGAAAAGTCCATCAGTCTGGAAACCCGCCGCTCCGGGATCGAGGACCTGGACACGGCCAAGGTCATCCTGGACATGAAGCTGCAGGAAGTCGCCTACCAGTCGGCCCTCGCCGTGACGGCCAAGGCACTGCAGCCGACCCTCATGGACTTCCTGCGATGAGCACCGGCCTGACGTTCCTGACTCCTCCCCCGGGGCTCGCTCCGGAGGTGCACTTCGATCTCAAGGAGATCGAAGGTGCCGCCGGCCTGTTCGCCATGACCGCGGCCGGCAGCACCGACGGCGCCAGCAGGCGCCTCTATGTGCTGGACGCCTCCGTCTATCTTCCGGACTACCACCCCGAAATCACCGACGAACAGCGTCACCAGCTGGAGCTGGTGACTCCCGAGGACGCAGCCGTGCTCGTGGTGGCTAATCCGACGGCCGACGGGACCACCGTGAACCTGCTGGCGCCGATCGTGGTCAACCTGTCCACGGGCAGCTGCGCCCAGGTGATCCTTGAAGACCAGGACTGGCCGGTCCGCGCTCCCCTGGAGCCGGTCGCCGCGTAGGTCTCCAACGCAAAAGGCGCACGTTCCGCGGAACGTGCGCCTTTTGTACTTAACCCGAAGGCTTAGGCGAAGTCGGCCGTGGCCGGATCCGCGCCGTAGCGGGTGCCGTTGTCGAGCGCGTTGATGGCCTCGATGTCTTCGTCACTCAGCTTGAGGTTCAGGGCTTCCCAGTTTTCCCGGATGCGGGATTCCGTGACGGACTTGGGGATCACAATGCTGCCCAGGGCCAGGTGCCAGGCGATAACAACCTGGGCCGGGGTGGCGCCGTCGTACTTCGCGGCGATCTCAACGAGCTTGGGATCCTCGAGCAGGCCCTTGCCGGAGCCCAGCGGGGACCAGGACTCGTGCAGGATGTTGTGCTCGGCCTCGAAGGCACGCAGGTCCGCCTGGTTCAGGTACGGGTGGGTTTCCACCTGGTTCAGGACCGGGACAACGCCGGTGGCGTCGATGATTTCCTGCAGTGCTTCCTTGGTGAAGTTGCAGACGCCGATGGACTTCACGCGGCCCTGCTTCTGCAGCTCAACCAACGCCTTCCAGGTGTCCACGTACTTGTTCTGCTTCGGCTGCAGCCAGTGGATCAGGTACAGGTCCAGGGTTTCCAAGCCGAGGCGCTCCATGGAGGCGTCGAAAGCCTTGAGGGTTTCTTCGTAGCCCTGGTCCGCGTTCCACACCTTCGTGGTGATGAACATGTCCTCGCGGGGGACGGAGGTGGCGGCGATGGCGCGGCCGACGCCGGCTTCGTTGCCGTAGATCTTGGCCGTGTCGATGTGGCGGTAGCCAACCTCGAATGCCTGTCCCACTACCTTTTCGGCAACCTCGTCCTCAACCTGCCACACGCCGTAGCCGAGCTGGGGGATGGTGTTGCCGTCATTGAAAGTCAGTACCGGTGATGTAGTCATCCCCTCATCCTTGCCCTGATGCCGGGCAGGACAAAGCGGATAAGCTCACCGCGAAAACCCAACGTAATGTATTCCCGGTTTTCCAAGTTTCTTTTGCGGGGTTTTGCCGGTATTTCGGGAAAGCCGATTCCTACTTCCGGGAAATCCCGGATTCCCGGGCGCTGAGCAGCGCCCGTTCGGCTTCAACCACGTCCTCCTGGACCAGTTCCGCGCGGCGCCGCACATTGTCCAAACCGGCGGACGCGATCCCCCACCGCTCCCCTTCGAGCCGTGACATGGCGGCGGCTTCGGCAGCGGCGGCCAGGGAATTTCCGCTGCGGGACAGCGCCCGGTGCACTGCGGTCAACGCTCCGGGAATGTTCTGTCCCGTACTGGGCAGGTGCAATTGGGCAGAGGCACACACCTCCCGGACGCGCGGCAGCAAACCGGCGAGGTCATTGGCCACGGTCACCAGCTCGTTGTAGATGGCGTCATCCTCCACGCCCTCGAGCATCTGGTAATAGCGGTCCAGGCCCCGCGTAAAGCGGTCGTGCGCACGCCGCCAGACGCCCTTGCCGAGCTCCGCGTCATCTTTCCGCCCCTGCCGGGCGGCTGCAAAAAGTGCCATCAATGTCCTACAAGTACTGGCCGGGGCCCGATTGCGGTTCCTGCCGCGGGCTGCCCGTCCCCTGGGAAGCTCGGTGCGGTTCCCCATCGTCTCCGATAACAACGCCCGGCGCCAGTATGGTCCCGGGCGGCAGCTGCCGCAGCTGCAGGCGCCCGGCCGCATGGCTGGCAGTCTGCTGCGCCGCGATGGCCGTCTGGATGCCGCGGAACAACCCTTCGAGCCATCCCACCATCTGGGCCTGCGCAATCCTCAGCTCGGCATCGGTAGGGGTGGAATCATCCAGGAACGGCAGGTTGATCCGGTGCAGCTCGTTCACGAGTTCCGGGGCCAGCCCGTCCTCGAGTTCCTTCAGGGAGCGGGAATGGATCTCCGCCAGCCGGTTGCGCGCCGCATCATCCAGCGGAGCGTTGCGCACTTCGTCCAGCAGCTGCTTGATCATGGTGCCGATCCGCATCACCTTTGCCGGCTCATCCACCAGTTCGTTGAGCTTCGCCGGCCCTGCCTTGCCCTTGGCGTGTCCGGACACCTCATGGCTGTCCCCGGAGTGGTCCATCGCTCCGGCGTCAGCGGCGGGCGCACCAGTGTGCCCACCGGCGGGTGCCGTACCGTCGTCGGCGGGCGTCTGTTCTGACTTCTGCCCAGTCCCCGGAGCCGCCTCGTGGCGCTCGGAGGGTCCGTTCTGATCGGTCATGGCATTAATGCTCTCACGGTTGGCGGCGGTTGCCCCGCGGGCGGGCGGTTTTCAGGTTCCGTCCTCCGGTTTTGGCGTTCCCTTTAGTTAAGCAGGCAGAACCCGGGCGCCCCAAGGGCAAGCAACAAAGCGAAACAACGACGGCGGCACCGCAGCTGAGGTAATCAGCTGCGGTGCCGCCGTCGTACTTATTGCCGGATCGGCTGCCGTGCTAGCAGCAGCGGCCCTCCGGGTTGGCGTCCTGCCGGTCCATCTTGTCCCGCCAGAACTCCCGTTCGCTCATCAGCGGCGAGGTGCAGCCGGACGCGGCATGGAAGTCCGTGTACTTGCGGTAGGCGTCCTCCCCCATCACGTCACGGAAGAACCGGACGAACCCGGTCACCCCTTGGCGGACGGCGACGGCGGCACTCATGTGTGCGCCGCCCTCTTTGCGGGCCGGTCAGCCTCCGGCAGCGAGTCCCACTGGGCCATGATCTCCTTTTCGGCCGGCGTCGCCAGGAATCCGGCCGGTGCGAAGGTGCGGGACGGAACGGCCGGGTCCTCGGCGCTCGGGGCGCCGCCCGAACGGAAGGACCGGATGCTGGCAATGATGGCCGTGATGATGACAATGATCGCCAGGGTCACGAACACCACCGAGAGCGTGGTCTGGATGAGCGTGTTGCGCACCACCGCCTCCATGGCTTCCACGGTCTTGGCCGTGCCGAAGCTGGTTTTCCCGTCGGCCAGTGCCTGCTGGAAGGCCTCATGGTTGGCCCAGTAACCGACGCTCGGCACCGGCGAGAAGATCTTGTAGAACGACGCCGTGATGGTCACCACCGCAGCGAACGCCAGGGGCAGTGCCACGATCCAGAGCCACTTGAATGCGTTCTTCTTGGCGATGATTGCCATGCAGATGGCCAGCGCAATGGCGGCCAGGAGCTGGTTGGCGATGCCGAAGAGCGGGAACAGTGTATTGATGCCGCCCAGCGGGTCCGTGACCCCCATGATCAGGATCGACCCCCAGCCGGCGACCATGATTGCCGTACATATCCAGGCTCCGGGGCGCCAGGACATGTCCTTGAATTTCGGGGCCACGTTGCCGATGGTGTCCTGCAGCATGAACCGCGCCACCCGGGTACCGGCGTCGACCGCCGTGAGGATGAACAAGGCCTCGAACATGATCGCGAAGTGGTACCAGAACGCCATCATCGAAGGCCCGCCGATCAGGCTGTGCATGATCGTGGCCAGGCCGACGGCGAGGGTCGGGGCGCCGCCGGTGCGCGACACGATGGATTCCTCGCCCACGCTGGACGCCAGCGACGAGAGCATATCCGGGGTGAGGTTCACTCCGACCAGGCCCAGCCCGTTGACGAAGGCGACGGCGCCTTCCACCGTGCCGCCGGTGGCTCCGGCGGAGGAGTTCATGGCGAAGTAGATACCGCGGTCAATTGAAAGGGCGGCCACCAGCGCCATGATGGCGACGAAGGATTCCATCAGCATGCCGCCGTACCCGATGAAGCGGGTCTGGCGTTCCTTCTCCAGCATCTTCGGAGTGGTGCCGGAGGAGATCAGGGCATGGAAGCCGGACAGGGCGCCGCAGGCGATGGTGACGAAGAGGAACGGGAAGAGCGGTCCTGCCACCACCGGACCGTCGTCCCGGCTGGCGAACTCGCTGACCGCCGGAACGCTGATCTCCGGGCGGACGATGATGATGGCTACGGCCAGCATCACGATGGTGCCCACCTTCATGAAGGTGGAGAGGTAGTCGCGCGGGGCCAGCAGCAGCCAGACCGGCAGGACCGCGGCGATGAAGCCGTAGATGATGATGCCCCACGCGATGGTGGTCGGTTCCAGGGTCAGGGCGTCACCGAGCGGGGTGCCGGCAACCCAGCCGCCGGCGATGATGGCGGCGAGCAGGAGGACGAAGCCGATGATGGAGACCTCGGTGACCTTGCCGGGACGCAGGTAGCGCAGGTACACACCCATAAACAGGGCGATGGGGATGGTCATGCTCACGGAGAAGACACCCCACGGGCTTTCGGCGAGGGCGTTCACCACCACCAGGGCAAGGATGGCCACGATGATGATCATGATGACCAGGGTGGCGATCAGGGCAGCGGTGCCGCCGATGAGCCCGAGTTCATCCCGTGCCATCTGACCCAGGGAGCGCCCGCCGCGGCGCATGGAGAAGAACATCACCAGGTAGTCCTGGACGGCGCCAGCGAGCACCACGCCCACGATGATCCAGATGGTGCCGGGAAGGTAGCCCATCTGCGCGGCCAGCACCGGTCCGACGAGCGGTCCGGCGCCGGCAATGGCGGCGAAGTGGTGGCCGTAGAGGACCCGGCGGTCCGTGGCGGCGTAGTCCTTGCCGTCCGCCTTGTACTCGGCGGGGGTGGCGCGGCGGTCATTGGGCTTCAGCAGCTTCACTTCGATGAGCTTTGAATAGAAGCGGTAGCCGATGAGGTAGGTGCACACGGCGGCGAACACAAACCAGATGGCGTTCACGGTTTCGCCGCGGACTATGGCGAGCATGGTCCAGCTGAAGCCGCCCAGCAGGGCAATGCCCGCCCAAATGGCGATCTTCGCGGGTGTCCAGCGGCGGTCCTCCGCCTTGAGGACTTCCGGATCCACGGCCACCGGCGGCAGTGCCGGGTCCTGTTCCAGGACGTCGCCGTCCAGTTGCCGGTTGTCGGCCCGGCGCCGTTGGTTCTCGCTCATGATGATCCCTTTTGTCTGCGGTGGCTTGTCTGCATTGACATACGTACCGAACGGGGGCAGGGAGTGGCCCTGCACTTTGCAGATTACCAGCGCATGAGGCGGCGGTCACAGACATACGTGACGGCGGCCGCACAGGTGTGCTGCCGCCGTCGTCGTCGGGGATTCTGCCGGGCGGGAAACCGCCCGGCGGGGTGCTGGCCTAGATCGTCAGCAGGATCTTTCCCGCGTGCTGCCCGGAGTCGAAATACTCGTGCGCGGCGGCGGCCTCGCCCAGCGGGAAGGTGCGGTCCACCAGGGGGCGGATCTGGCCCGAGACCAGCAGCGGCCAGACGTATTCGCCGACCGCGGACATGATGGCGGCCTTTTCCTCCACGGGCCGGCCGCGCAGGGTGGTGCCGATGACGGCGGCGCGCTTGGTCATGAGCTGGTTCAGGTTCAACTCGGCCTTGGTGCCGCCCTGCAGCCCGATGATCACGAGGCGCCCGGCGACGGCGAGCGCGTCCAGGTTCCGCTGCAGGTATTTCGCGCCGACGACGTCGAGGATGACGTCCGCACCGTGGCCGTCGGTGGCAACGCGCACCGCCTCGACGAAGTCCTGCTCCTTGTAGTCAATGAGGACCTTCGCGCCGAGCGATTCCGCGAGTTCCAGCTTTTCGCCCGACCCTGCCGTCACCATCGGAACGGCACCGAACGCGGCAACCATCTGGATGGCCATGGTGCCGATGCCGCCCGTGGCGCCGTGGATGAGGACGTAGTCCCCCTCCTTGACTCCGGCGGCCATAAAGAGGTTGGAGAAGACGGTGGCGGCCGTTTCCGGCAGGGACGCTGCGGTGACGGCGTCGAAGCCGTCCGGGAGGGGCAGGACCTGCCCGGCGGGGACGGCAACCTGCTCGGCGTATCCGCCGCCGGTCAGGAGTGCCACCACCTCGGTTCCCACAGCGAAGCCTTCAACACCCTCGCCCAGGGCGGCAATGCGGCCGGAGACTTCCAGGCCCGGATACTCGGATGCTCCGGCGGGCACCGGGTAGTGGCCCTGGCGCTGCATCACGTCTGCGCGGTTGATGCCGGCGGCGACGACGTCGATCAGCACCTCGCCCGGTCCGGCCTCGGGAGCAGGAACATCCTGCAGTTCCAGTGCTTCCGGTCCGCCGGGTGTTCCAATAACGATGGCTTTCATGCTGTCCTTCCAGGTTTAGGGAATTTTGGTGATTTCATCCCTTCTGCCAGACTACATAGTGAGGAAGGTTGTCCGAGCGGCCGATGGAGCTGGTCTTGAAAACCAGTGTGCGGTAACCCCGTACCAAGGGTTCGAATCCCTTACCTTCCGCCAGACAACGAGAAGCGGTCCCTGATCAGGGGCCGCTTCTTGTTGTTTATAGGGCCGGGCTCTGCCGGTCGGGCGCGGATGTTTGATCCTCTTGCGGAATAGCTGCCGGTTTGGGGAACTACTGGCTGTTCATAGTGCAGTAGATGCTGCCTCTGAGCCGGTCAGACAGCATCTACTGCACCATGAATGCGCGGGCGACACAGAAGCGGCGGGCGGCGGCCCCGTCCCACCGCACCCAGCACACCCAGCCCACCTCTTTTCCGAAGCCGGTCCGCCTGGCAGCGCTCACGCTCGGTCTGGCCGCGGCGCTCACCGGATGCACCGCCGGAGACGACGACGATCATGACGAATCGGCGTCGAACACCGGAATGCACGGGGTCCCCGAACAGACCGCCGAGCGCGTGGTCCAGGTCAGCTCCGTCCATCCGGAAACCGGCATGACCCTCATCGAAGGCCCCACGTTCGGGCCCGACGGCGGCCTGTTCGTTGTCGATGTCACGGCTCCGGCCGGTGAAGCCAAGGTGATGCGGGTGGACGTGGAGGATGAGTCCGTTTCCCGCATCTACACCGAAGGCAACGGCGCCTACACCTCAGCACAGTTCAGCCCGAACGACGGCCGGATCTACCTGACGGACTTTGCCGGCGGAAAAATCGACAGCATCACCGCCGACGGCAAGGACCCCTTGACCTTCTTCGCCGGCGACGTCGACGGCTCCCCGATGCGCCCGGATGATCTGGCCTTCGACGAGGAGGGGAACCTCTTCGTCAGCGATTCCACCGGCTACGCAGATCCGGCGTGGGAGGCAAAGGGCCGGGTGGTGGAGATAGACAAGGACTCCGCGGAGGCCGCCGTCCTGGCCGAGAACCTTGCCGCCCCGAACGGCATCTCCTTCAGCGAGGACTTCAAAGCCCTGCGGGTCAGCCAGTACATGGACAACCGGATCGACTACCTGGTGCTGAACGAGGACAAAACCGAAGTCACCACCTCGCACCCCGGCATGCACTTCGACGGCGGCACCAGCCAGACGGATTCCAACGCGGTCGACGGCGACGGCAACGTCTACCAGGCAGTCCACGGCCAGCCGCGCATCTTCGTCTACAGCCCCCAGGGTGAACTCCTGTCCACCATCGCAGTCCCCGCCGAAGACCGGGAAGGCCTCACCTCGGCCACCAATATCGCCATCAAGCCCGACACCAAGAAGGCCTACCTAACGGTCAGCGGCCCTGACGGCGGCTTCATCTACGAATTCGACGCCCTGTCCACCGGCATCCGCCAATCAAACGGCGGCTAACCTCCCCCACCCCACCCAGAACAGCACGGATAAGTCGCGCACCGACAGCCGGTGACTGCACCGCTGACCACTAGGGGTGACGTGGGAGGGGTGAGCGTGCAGCCGTAGGGGCCTGGCGGAGGCGGCTTTAATATTCCAAGCGAGCTCTGCGAGCTCTGGAATTTCGTTGCCGCCGGAGCCAGGCCCCGCAGGCGACCCGGGCTGCTGGGACTGCCAGGCCCCGCAAGCGAGCGGGGCTGCCGAGACTGCCAGGCCCCGCAAGCGAGCGGGGCGTAAGGCGCAGCCGGGAAAGACTAGCCCTCAGTCACGAGCACCTCATCGATGCTTTCCTCGCGCCACTGCTTCAGCAGCCGGTGGAACACTACCGGCCCCGGACTGAAGGAGAAGCTGACGGGCGGCGGGTTGCCCTCGCGGTTGTAGTAGCCGGGCGTGCATTCCGCGGCGAACTTGCGGTTGTCCGCGGAGGTCCGCTGGATGGTTTCTCCCCAGGCCGCCTCGGCTTCCGCCGTCGGCTCGATGTACCGGGCACCCACCTCGCGTGCCCTGCCGATAACGGCGCCGATGTGGTTGGCCTGTTCCATCAGGATGTGGACAAAGTTCACGGAGTTGGCGTTCTGCAGCGAGCCGAGGTGGAACAGATTCGGGAAGCCGTGCGAGTAGAAGCCGTGCAGCGTGCGCGGACCCCGCCCCCAGGCTTCCAGGAGGGTCTGGCCGCTGCGCCCGGTCACCGGCATGGCCCCGGAGGTGACACCCGAGACGCCTACTTCAAAGCCGGTGGCGAAGATGATGCAGTCCACCTCGTATTCTTCCTCGCCCACCACGACGGTGTTTTCCGTGATGCGGGTGATGCCGCCGAAGTCCGCCGTGTCCACCAGCGTCACGTTGGGAAGATTGAACGTCTCGAGGTAGTAGTCGCTGAAGGTCGGGCGCTTGCACATGTAGCGGTACCAGGGCTTGAGCTTTTCGGCCGTTGTCGGATCGAAGACTTCCTCATCCACCCGGGCGCGGATGGAGTTCATTTTCCGGAAATCAACGAGCTCGTCGAGCCGTTCACGCTCTTCTGCCGAAACGGACTTGTCGACGGCGCCGCTGATCATCTTGCGGTGCAGCTGAGGCACCGAGGTCCAGCCGTCCCGGGTGAGGTCCTTCTCCACCGGCTCCCCGGAGACCACCGCCAGGAAATTCTCCATCCGTTCCTGCTGCCAGCCCGGCTTCAGGGAGGCGGCCCAGTCAGGGTCCGTGGGCCGGTTGTTCCGGATGTCCACCGACGACGGCGTGCGCTGGAAGACGATGAGCTGCTCGGCGTCGCGCGCCACCATGGGGATGACCTGAATGCCGGTGGCACCGGTGCCCACCACGGCCACCTTCTTGTCCGCCAGGCCGGTGAGATTGCCGAACTGGTCTCCCCCGGTGTAGCCGTAGTCCCAGCGGCTGGTGTGGAAGGTGTGCCCCTTGAAGGAGTCGATGCCGGGAATGCCCGGCAGCTTCGGCTGCGTGAGCGTTCCGGAGGAGGTGATCACGTAGCGGGCCCGGATCGAGTCCCCGCGGTCGGTGGAAACGATCCATTCGGACGCAGCTTCGTCCCAGACCAGGCTGGTGACGCGGGTGGAGAAAACGGCGTCGCGGTAGAGGTCGAAACGCTCGGCGATGGCCACGGCGTGCCGGCGGATCTCTTCCCCCGGTGCGTAGCGCTCGGTGGGTATGTAACCCACTTCTTCGAGCAGCGGCAGGTAGACGTAGGACTGGATGTCACAGCGGATGCCGGGGTAGCGGTTCCAGTACCAGGTGCCGCCGAAGTCCCCGGCTTCATCCATCATGCGGATGCTTTCGACGCCGGCCTGCCGCAGGCGCGCTCCGGTCATCAGCCCGCCGAACCCGCCGCCGATCACCAGCACCTCCACGGTGTCCGTCAATGGCTCCCGCTCGGTGCGGGGAGTGTAGGGATCTGTGGCGTAGTAGCCGAATTTTCCCTTGGCCGGCTGGTACTGGGTGGCGCCGTCCGGGCGGATCCGCCGGTCCCTTTCGGCCTTGTACTTCGCCCTCAACGCCTCGACGTCCAGGCCGTCTTCTATGCGCTCGTACGCTATGGGGGTTTGCGTGCTGCTCATGTAGTGTCCTCGCTTCGCTTGCGCGTTCCCGTGACCCAGGGCAGAGCGGGAGGACTACGACGCCGGTGCGCTCGGAGTCCGTCTCACTCCGAACTGCAGCCGCGGGGACGCCGGTATATCTCAAAAACCGATAAACGGTTAGCCTCACCCTAACTAATTTGGCTGAGGGTTCGCTGACCTCTGTGTTTGCCGACACGTCCGGGGCCATTACGGTGAACTAATGACCGACGGAAGCAATGAGCAGCAGGAGCGCGAACGCGTGCTGCTGAGTCTCGAAGAACTGGCCGATTCCCTGCAGTCGACGGCCCTGCCGGGCTTCCTCGATCCGTTGCTGTCCACGGACCTGACGGTGCGCCAGTTGAAGGTCCTAACCGTTCTTGTCACCGCCGAGGAGGGTGCCACCGGCCGGGGCCTCTCGGAGTCCTTCGGTGTTTCCATGGCGTCCATGTCCGGCCTGATTGACCGGCTCGTTGCCCAGGGCGTAGCTATCCGCTCGGAGGATCCCCGCGATGCCCGGGTCCGCCGGGTGAAGGCGACACCGCTGGGACGGACGGTGGTGCGCCGGCTCGTGGCCGGACGCCCCGAGCTGAATTTCGATATCCTCTCGCGGTTGTCGATCGATGACCTGCACGCGCTTGAACAGGGCATGCGTGCCGTCCATGCCGAGATAGGCCGTGGGGCGGACGCCAAGAAATGAAGACGCTGCCGCCGCGCCTTATCACCGCGGCCAACCGGTTGGTCCAGGCGGCAAGCCTCATGGCACTGGCCTATCTCCTCCGCATGCTCCAAGACGGCGGAACCCTGTTTTACCTCGGGGCGGGAATCGGCACCGGCCAGTTGATAGTGGTTGCACTGGCGGCGGCCTGGTGTTTCTTCCTCGGAGCTTCCTGGACACTCGTTCCCTGGTTCAGCGGCCTCTTTCGCCATGTCATTCTGCGTCGGGGCGCCGGCTTCCTCGGCGGCAGCATCACCTGCGCATGGTTGCTCCTCCTTGCTGGATATGGATTCCTCACCCTTGTCTTCTCCGGGCCCGGCTACCAAAGAATCTCAGCGCCGGCGGGAGAGCACACACTGCTGATCAACAACCAGAGCATTTTGTTGATCGGCTCGCATGCCGTCTACGAACAGGTGCAAGGCCCGGTCTACGAATACCGGGACCAGGTGTTGACCGATGACGGCTACGATCCGTTCAGTGGCGGAGCCTTTTCCGTGCAGTGGGGTGAAAAAACCGCAACGATTTCCTTCGCGGTGTATTCGCAGGGCGAGGACGGCAATGCGGGCGACCGAAGCGGCCGGGCAGTCATTCCCCTCGGGACCAGGTGACCCGGACCCGCCCGGCCCCGTCCGCGGGAAGCACAGTAAACAGGGCAGGTTCCGGAAAACCCCGCTCCGCGAAGGCCGCCAGCACCGCCGCACGGACCCGTTCCTCCTCCTCCTGCCGGACCAAGGCAATGGCCGAGCCGCCGAATCCCCCGCCGGTCATCCGGGCACCAAGCGCACCGGCGGCGAGCGCCGTGTCCACGGCCAGGTCCAGCTCCGGGCAGGACACCTCGAAATCATCCCGCAGCGAGGCGTGGGAGGCGGTCAGCAGGGTCCCGATGCCGCCGACGTCGTCCGCCCGCAACTGCCGCACAACCTGCAGCACGCGTTCGTTCTCCCCAAGCACGTGCCGCACCCGCCGCCGGGTTTCCGCATCCAGCCCGTCCAGGGAAGTGCCGGCAGGCACCTCCCGCAGCGACGCCGCGCCCAGCGCCGCCGCGCCGCGTTCGCAGGACGAGCGCCGGGCGCTGTAGCCGCCGTCGGCGTGGCTGTGGACCACCCGCGTATCGATGACCAGCACTTCCAGTCCGTGCCGGGCCAGGGGCAGCGGCACGGTTTCGGAGTCCAGGCTGCGGCAGTCCAGGAACAGCGCGCTGCCCGCCTGTCCCATCAACGACGCCGACTGGTCCATGATGCCGGTGGGCGCACCGACGAATTCATTCTCGGCGTACTGGGTCAGCCGGGCCATCCGGGGCCGGTCCAGGCCCAGCTCCAGCAGCTCGTTCAGCGCCACGGTCACCGCCACTTCCACGGCGTGCGAAGAGGACAGGCCAGCTCCTACCGGCACGGTGGAATCCAACAGCAGGTCAAACCCGGGGACAGCGGCCCCGGCGCTGTGCACCAGCGCGTACACCACTCCCGCCGGATAGGCCGCCCAGCCGCCAACCCCGCCCGGCTCCAGCCCACCGATGGAGAACAGCGCACGGGACAACGCCTCACCGTCCGGAGCATAGGTGGAGGCGAGGCGTACGACGTCGGCCTCCGCCTCCGGTTCGGAGTCCGGCCGGCGCAGCCGCACGGCCACGAGGGCACTGCGGTCAATGGCAAACGGCAGGACGAAGCCGTTGTTGTAGTCCGTGTGTTCCCCGATCAGGTTCACCCGCCCGGGCGCCCGCCACACGCCGTCGGGCTCGGCGCCGTACACCTCGGCAAAGCGCCGGGACAGGTTCTCCGCCCGGGTCTGCACCGGCGGAACCGGCGCGTTCATATACGCACCTCCCGAAGACGGGCGGCGGTCTGCTCCGCGGTGGTGTCGTTGATGAAGGCACCCATCGCCGCTTCGGAGCCGGCCAGGAACTTCAGTTTGTCCGCGGCACGGCGGGGGCTGGTCAGCTGCAGGTGCAGCCAGCCGGCCTCCCGGTCAGCGGCATTGACCGGCGTCTGGTGCCAGGCGGAGATGTACGGAGTGGGAGTGTCATACAGTCCGTCCACCCGCTGCAGCAGTTCCAGGTAGACAGCAGCGAGCTCGTCGCGTTCCTCCCCGGTGAGCGCGGCCAGGTCCGGGACCTGGCGATGCGGCACCAGATGGATCTCCAGCGGCCAGCGCGCTGCGTAGGGCACATACGCGGAGAAGTGCCTTCCTGCCAGGACCATGCGGTCCCCGGACTCGGACTCGTCCCTGAGCAGCTCACCCATCAGCGCACGGCCATGCTCGGACAGGTGCCGCCGGGAGCGCTGGGCCAGCCGGGCGGCATGGGGCGCGGCATACGGATAGGCATAGATCTGCCCGTGCGGGTGGTGCAGCGTGACGCCGATGTCCCGGCCCCGGTTCTCGAAAGGAAACACGTGCGCGATGCCCGGCAGGGCCGAGAGTTCCCCGGTACGCTGCGCCCAGGCCTCGACCACGGTGCGGGCGCGGGTATAGGGCAGCGAAGCGAAGGAGCCGTTGTGCTCCGGGGTGAAGACCACAACCTCGCAGCGGCCGAACGCCGGCGAGGGGCGCCCCCACAGTGCACGTTCATCCGCTGTCCCGCCCGGTTCCGGCAGGATGCCAAGCCCCGGCCCCAGGGAGGGGAAACGGTTCTCGAAGACTACGACGTCGAAATCCTCCGCCGGGATTTCCGACATCCGTTCCGGACGGGTGGGGCACAGGGGGCACTGGTCGGCGGGCGGCAGGTAGGTCCGGGCCTGGCGGTGGGCGGCCACTGCCACCCACTCCCCGGTTAGCCGGTCGAAGCGCACTTCCCCGTCGCCGGAACGGGAATCCAGCGGACGGGCATCCACGACCGTTTCCACCGGTTGCCCGCCGCGGTCGGTGAAGAACAGCGACTCACGGCCGTCGGCGAGCCGGTGCCGGCGGTGGACGATCGGCTGCACAGCCGCACCGGAATCAGCAGCAGCAGGAAACTGGCCGGACACGTATTCGTCTCCTCTTCGACGGCTTGGAACTCTCTTAACGTTCACTACGACGATAAGGGCCCGCGCCGTCCTGGCCGAGCAGGCAGAGGGACTTCATTTCGACCGTAGGATGTACGCGTGGTTCCTGGTCGCCATGGGGGTGCGCCGCCACGCTGCATGAGGAGAAACGTCATGAATTCCGCAAAGACTGCCCGCGCTCGGGGCCTGGTCCTTCCAGTCCTGCTCGCCGGCCTGCTGACGGGTTGCGCGGGCATGCTCGGTTCGGACGGCACAGGCTACGCCGATCTCAAGGCCGGGGATTGCTTTACCAACCCCAGCACCGAGTCGGGTGCGGAGAACGAGGAGGTCGTCGAGGTTGTAGAGGTCGACCTCATCCCCTGCGACGAACCGCACCGGCAGGAGGTGTTCTTCGTGTCTGAAATGTCTGGCGGGGACTACCCCGGGGAGGGGATCCTCGATCTCAACGCCAAGCACGTTTGTACCGAGGAGTTCGAGGGTTACGTTGGCAGCACCGTCGAGGAAACGACGCTGATTGCGGGTTACATCATCCCGACCCCGGAGTCCTGGGACCAGGAGAATGACCGGGCAATCATGTGCACGCTCGGGGACACGACGGGCGAGGAAGTGTCCGAATCCTACAAGGACTCGGGCCTCTGACTTCGAAGCCTCCAACACAGGAGCGCCGTCAGCCATCAGGGCCGGCGGCGCTCCTGTGTTACTCCTGCGTAACTGATGGCGTGAGTGGGGGCGCAAGACCGTACACTGTGCTGGCGATCACTTTTCCGCCTCCTCGGGGGACGCGGCGGAACCTTCCCGGCTCGTGCATTGACGGACGACACCGGAGGGACACCTGTTCGTAACCTGCCCCACCTAGCATCACCCTCGTAATCACTCGCTGCATTCCCTGCCGCCGTACCCGGCGGCCTTTACCTGTCGGCCCGCACGGCCGACCAAGGAGTATGAGGCATGAGACCTTTCCCCTGGAAAGCTGCGCTCGGAACCGCCCTGTCGGCCGGCCTGCTCGCCGCGCCGCTGACCGCGTTCCCGGCCTACGCCCAGGACGGCGACGCCGCCGTTCCCGGCATCATTATCAATGAGGCATATCTGTCCGGCGGCAGCGCCAACGCCCCGTTCAACACAAAGTTCGTCGAACTGTACAACCCCACCAGTGAACCGGTGAGCCTGGACGGCTGGTCCCTCCAGTACCGGGCGGCGAGCGCCACCGCGGCTCCCACTGGCATCGGCACCCTCTCCGGCAGCATCGCTCCGGGCGGGTACTACCTGGTTTCCGGCGCCAGCAACGGCACCACCGGCGCCGCCCTCCCGAACGCTGACGCCACCATCGGTGCCAGCTTCGCCGGAGGCGGCGGCACCCTGATCCTCTCGAACCAGGGCACCCGTATCGATCCCCTGCCCACCGGCTCGGTCATCGGCGCTCCCGGCGTGGTGGACCTGGTTGGCTATGGCACCTCCAACACGTTCGAGACCGCAGGCGCGGCCGCACCGGCCGGCAACTCGGATCCGAAGTCGCTGAACCGCGCCGGGTTCGCAGATTCGAACAACAACGCCGCCGACTTCACCCTCAGCACATCGGTCACTCCCACGTCTTCGGCCGGCACGGCTCCCACCGAGCCCGCCCCGGTACCGACGCCCACACCCACGACGCCGGTACCGGTGCCGGTTCCGGGCGACGCGGTTCCGATCTCCGAAATCCAGGGCACCGGCGCGGCCAGCCCGCTGATCGGCCAGACGGTCACAACCCGCGGCAAGGTCACGGGTGTCTACGCCACCGGCGGCTTCAACGGCTACTACCTCCAGACCCCGGGTACCGGCGGTGACATCAACCCGGCCACGCACACCGCATCGGAAGGCATCTTCATCTTCTCCGCGGCAACTGCAGGCCAGGTGGCCGCCGGCGACTACGTCGAGGTCACCGGTACCGTAGGCGAGTACTACAACCTCACGCAGCTCACCGTCGCCGACGGCGCCATGACAAAGCTCAGCGACGCGGCGCCCGAGGTCAAGCCCGCCGCCGTAGCCTGGCCGGCAACCGAGGAACAGCGCGAGACCTTCGAAGGCATGCTGCTGGCGCCTCAGGGCGAGTTCACCGTCACCGATAACTTCTCGCTGAACCAGTACGCTGAAATCGGCCTCGCCGCCGGCAATTCTCCGCTTGTCCAGCCGACCGCTGTCGCTGCCGTCGGGACCCCGGAACACGCCGCCGTCGTGGCGGACAACGCTGCCCGTGCCGTAAAGCTCGACGACGGCGCCAGCACCAACTTCCTCAACGCCGCCAACCAGGGCACGCCCCTGCCCTACCTGACACCGGAAAACCCGGTTCGAGTGGGCGCCGCAGCCACCTTCAGCACCGGCGTGATCCTGGACTTCCGCAACAGTGCCTGGAAATTCCAGCCGTTGACCGAACTGACGCAGGCCAACGCGGCCACCGCCACGCCGGCGTCGTTCACCAACACCCGCACCGCGGCGCCCGAGAGCGTGGGCGGCAACCTGAAGCTCGCGTCCTTCAACGTGCTGAACTACTTCACCACCACGGGTGACACACTGTCCGGCTGCACCTTCTACAAGAACCGCAGCGGCGAACCCGTGACCGTCAACGGAGGCTGCGACGCCCGCGGCGCCGCCAACGCGGCGAACCTGGAACGCCAGCAGGCCAAGATCGTGGCCGCGATCAACGCTCTGGGCGCCGACGTCGTCTCGCTCATGGAGGTGGAGAACTCCGCCGCCTTCGGCAAGGACCGCGACGATGCCCTGTCCCGCCTCGTGGCGGCCTTGAACGCGCAGGCGCCGGGAACCTGGGACTACGTCCGCTCCCCCGCGGACCTTCCCGCTGATGAAGACGTGATCCGCTCCGCCTTCATTTACCGCACCGGAACCGCCGAGCCCGTCGGCGAATCCACCATCCTGGACAACGAAGCGGTCTTCTCCAACGCCCGCGAACCGCTGGCCCAGGCCTTCCGCCCCGCCGGCGGCGAAGACGGCACGGAAATCCTCGCCGTCACCAACCACTTCAAGTCCAAGGGGTCAGCGCCCGCCTCCGGCGAGAATGCCGACACCGGCCAGGGCGGCTGGAACGCAGACCGCGTCCGCCAGGCGCAGGCACTGGTGGAGTTCGCCGGAACCGAGTCGGAAGCGGCCGGTACGGACAAAGTGTTCCTGCTGGGCGATTTCAATGCCTACCACGCGGAGGATCCCATCAAGGTGCTGGTTGACGCCGGCTACATTGACCTCGGCGCAACCACAGGCAAGCACTCCTACGCCTTCGGCGGGACCGTCGGCAGCCTGGACCACATCCTGGCCTCCCCGGCAGCCAATGAAGCTGTCACCGGCACGGATATCTGGAACATCAACTCCGTGGAGTCGGTGGCCTTCGAATACAGCCGCTACAACTACAACGCCACCGATTTCTACGCACCGGATCCCTACCGGGCCTCGGACCATGACCCGATCCTCGTCGGCATGGACCTGACCGCCGAAGGTACGGACACCTCCACGCTGAACCTGCTGAACATCAATGACTTCCACGGACGGATTGACGCCAACACGGTGCCGTTCGCCGGAACCGTTGAGGAACTGAAGGCCGGCGCACCGGAGGGCAGCTCACTGTTCCTCTCCGCCGGCGACAACATCGGCGCGTCCCTGTTCGCTTCCTCGGCGCAGCAGGACCAGCCCACCATCGATGTGCTGAACGCCCTCGGGCTGCAGGCCTCGGCGGTCGGCAACCACGAGTTCGACGGCGGTTTCGCGGACCTCACCGGCCGCGTCGACGCAGCCGCGCAGTTCCCCTACCTGGGCGCCAACGTCTACACCAAGGGCACCACCACACCTGCGCTGCAGGAGTACGAGATCATCGACGTCAACGGAGTGGATGTCGCCGTCATCGGTGCCATCACCCAGGAGACCGCAAGCCTGGTCAGCCCGGGCGGAATCAGCAACCTGGACTTCGGTGATCCGGTGGAAGCGGTCAACCGCGTAGCCGCACAGTTGGTGGAGCAGGACCTCGCCGACGTGATCATCGCCGAATACCACGAGGGTGCCGGCAGCGGCACTCCCGACGGCGCCAACCTGGATCAGGAACTGGCTGCCGGAGGTGCCTTCGCGGAGATCGTGAATGACACCACCCCGCTGGTCGATGCCATCTACACCGGGCACACGCACAAGCAGTACGCCTGGGATGCAGCCATTCCCGGCGGCGACGGCAAAACCCGTCCCGTGGTGCAGACCGGTTCCTACGGTGAATTCATCGGCCAGATCCGGCTCGAATACAACGAAGAAACCGACGAAGTGACGTCCTACACCGCAGCCAACGTGGCCCGCACCAAGACGGCCGCACCGGAACTGGTAGCCGCCTACCCGGCCGTGGCCGAGGTAAAGCGGATTGTCGACGCCGCCCTGGCCTACTCGGCCGAGGTGGGCAACGAGCCCGTCGGCTCCGTCACCGCGGACATCACCTCGGCCTTCGTGGGCACTGCCCGCGATGACCGCAGCTCCGAATCCACCCTCGGCGGACTGGTGGCCGACTCGCTCCTGTCCACCCTCGCGGCCCCCGAACGCGGCGGCGCCGAAATCGGCGTGACCAACCCGGGCGGCCTGCGCGCCGAGCTTTACTACGGCGAGGACGGCGTCATTACCTACGCCGAGGCCAACGCGGTCCTGCCCTTCGTCAACAACCTCTGGACCACCACGCTGACCGGTGCCCAGCTGAAGACGATGCTGGAGCAGCAGTGGCAGCCGGAAGGCAGTTCACGTGCCTTCCTGGCCCTCGGCCTTTCCGACAACATCACCTACACCTTCGACCCGGACCAGCCCCGCGGCTCACGGATCCAGAGCATCACCATCAACGGTGCCGCCATGGACCCGGCCCGCGACTACCGGGTGGGTACGTTCAGCTTCCTGGCCCAGGGCGGAGATAACTTCACCGTCTTCCAGGAAGGCACGGACACCCGCGACACCGGTCTGGTGGACCGCGACGCCTGGATCAGTTACATCTCGGCGAACAGTCCCCTGTCCCCCGACTTTGCCCGTCAGGGCGTAGTCGTGAAGGGTGCACCCACCACGGTCAAGGCAGGCACGGCAGCGACGTTCACCGTCGGCCAGCTGGACCTGACCTCGCTCGGCAGTCCTGCCAACACCTCGCTGGCAGTCAGCTTCGTGAATGCTGCCGGGACCTCCACGGCCCTGGGCACGGTACCGGTCAGCGCCGGTTCCGCCACAGTTACCGCGACGGTTCCCGCCTCGGCTTCCGGCGCCGGATCCCTGGTGCTGACGGCTGCTGAATCCGGCACCACGGTGACCTTGCCGGTCACGGTCGAGAAGGCTGCGGCGCCGGCCCCTGTCTGCAAGGCGCCTGTCGCTCCGAAGCAGTGGTGGGACGTGCGCGGCTGGGTCCGCTACGCCTACGAACTGGCGCAGTACGTTCTGTGCCTGGCCGGGCGGAAGTAACCGCCTGACAAAGTGATGACAGAAGCGGCGCCCCGGGGGTAAACCGGGGGGCGGGGCTGTGCTGGTGTCGGG
>NZ_JAJJOB010000013.1:0-180599 GCF_020907345.1 Arthrobacter sp. zg-Y179
CCGGCCGCCCCCCTCAACCCCCCCTGTCAACACGCCCCCCCCCCCCCCCCCCCGGGCCCCCCCCCCCCCCCCCGCTTCTGTGCTGTGGACGGCTATGGTGGTGATCCGTACCGGCATCGGGTGCGGAAGCCGACGTCGGACCGGAGCCATTTCATGGAGCAGAGCCACAACCCGTCCTCTCCCCTGCCGGAGGAGCCGCCCGCGCACGGGGCAGGTTCGGACGGACCGCGGAACACCACGGTCCGGAGCCACGGCGCGGAACTGGCGGTCTATGAGTACGGGACTCCGGATGCCGCAGTACCCAGTATCTTGCTGGTGCACGGGTACCCGGATGACCACCATGTGTTCGACGGCGTAGTGGAACGCCTGGCTGCCGATCGCCACGTCATCACGTACGACACCCGCAACGCCGGCGCCTCCCGTGTGACAGGGAACGCTGCGGACCGCGGGTCCCTGGCGCCCTACCGGCTGGAACTGCTGGTGGAGGACCTCTACGCGGTCCTCGATGCCGCCGGAACAGGAAGCGTGCATCTGGTGGGCCACGACTGGGGCTCCATCCAGGGGTGGGCGGCGATACAGGACCCGCGGGCGCAAGGCAGGATCCTCAGTTACACCAGCGTCTCGGGGCCGGATCTGGGACACTTCCGGCGCTGGTTCCGGACCCGGCTGCGCTCACCCCGCCTGTGGCCGCAGGCCCTTTTCCAGTCGTTGCGGAGCTGGTACGTTGCCGCCTTCCACGTGCCGGTCCTGCCCGACGCGGCTTGGAAGTACCTGTTGACTCCGCGCTACGAGAAGTACGCCGGCCGGAAAATCGGCGACAGCGGAGTTCGGGGCCTGCTGCTTTACCGGGCCAATATGTTCCGCTCGGGCGGCGCGGTACCCGACGGCGGCTATGCCGGCCCGGTGCAGGTGATCGTTCCGCTGAAGGACCCGTTCCTTTCGCCGAAGCTGGTCTCCGGCTTGGAAAGCCGTTTCCCCCGGGTGGAAATCCGCAAGGTGGCTGCCGGGCACTGGTGGCCGGAACACAGCAGCGGGGACTTCGCGGCGATGCTGGACCGGTGGATGGCGGAACATCCCGACGGCGCCGGATAGCCGCCCCTTAACCACCGCAGGCCGCCGGAGGATTCCGACGGCCTGCGGGGCGGTGAGTGGGACTAGTCCGGATTAGCGGCTGCGTTTGCCGCCGCTACCGCTCCCGCCTTCACCCTCCATGTCAATCTGCTCTTTGCTGACCTCTTCGGTGACGGTGGCCTCTTCTGTCACCGTTTCGGTGTCCAGCCGGACACGCTCGACCGGGACTGCTTCCTTTTCCACCACGGGCTCTTCGGCGTGGAGGGTCACCTCGTGTTCCTCCTCGCTGATGGCGGGTCCGTCCATGGCGGAGCCACGGTTGGCGTCCGTGATGGGCTCACGCTCAATCCGGGCTTCCTCGTGGCTGACCGGAACTGTCTTGGTGACGTTCTCAGTAGTGACGTACTTACGCAGGCGGGCCCTGCCGGACTCCCGGCTCTGCTTGCCAACGTGGAGCTGCTCTTCGGAGCGGGTCATGGCGTCGTCCGTAGTGGGACCGGAAGTGTCATGCCCCACCTGGCCGTGGTCCGAACCCCGGCTGCTTTCCGTCCGGCCGGAGGTTCCGCTGCCGCTTCCGCTCGACCTTCCGCTTCCGCTCCCACTGCCGCTTGAGGTTCCGCTTCCGCTTCCACTGCCGCTTGAGGTTCCGCTTCCGCTCGACAGTCCGCTTCCGCTCGAGGTTCCGACCCCGGACCCTGCAGAGCTCCGCTGGCCCGACGTACCGGACGTACCGGACGTGCCGGACGTACCGGACGTGCCAATGGAGTAGTAGCTGTACAGCTCGTCCTGCTCCTGGTCGCTGAGATGTCCGTCCTTGTCCACCCGCGGCGCGTCCTTCACCATTTCCTTGGAGTACGGCACCCGCACAACAGATCCCTCAACCGTGGCTTCCGCCAGGGGGACAAAGCTCTCCTTGGAACCGAAAAGCCCGGTCTTGGTGGTTACCCAGGCCGGCTGGCCCGACTCGTCGTCCAGGTAAATATCCCCTGCCGAGCCGATCTTTTCCCCGTTCGGTCCTTCCACGGTTCCGTGGTTCATAATCGTGTCGATCTGTTCACTGGTGATCACGTTGTTCTCCTGTTTCCGCGCCTCGTGGGCGCATGGTGCTGCCTTAGTTACCGCATCCCCCGCTTCCCCCACGACTTTTCCGCCGGTTTTCTCTGGCGCCGGCGTTCGCCTGGCCGGTCAGTCCCCCAGCCCGGCCTTGTCCACCCGGCGGTGGAAGCGCATGCCGCCGAGCCCGCCGAGGATAGCCCCGATCAGGGCCACTGCTGCGGCCACGACGGCGGCGATGATCGTTGACGCCGTTGCGTTGTCACCGAACATCGGGATCTGGGGGAATCCGTTGAGTTCAACCAGGATGTTGAACTGGTCCCCCGCGATCGCGGCCAGGATGGCTGCCACGATAGCGATGACCACTGCCCAGACCCACACAGCAATGCCCTGCTTCATTCCGTTGAAACGGGCCATTCGTCCCGCAACGTACCCGCCGCAGTAATAGGCCACGAAGAGGATCACCAGCAGAATGATGGTTCCGGTGATCGTGATGGCTGTGGAATCCGGGCTGTCGTCGTTCAACAACACTGCCGCGCCGAGCGCGGTGGCCAGGGCACTCAGCAGCACCGTGGTTCCGATGGCGGTCAGCCAGCCAAAAAACGCCGAGCCGATCTTCACTCCACCGAAGGACGCTTTCTCACGCTCGACCACTCGCCGGCGGCTGGTGTTGTCCACCCCGTCGCCCCGCGTGCCGTCCGGAGTTGGGCCCGTACCGTCTCGGTGCTCTCCGGACCCCTGGCCTGCAGCCTTTCGTCCGCGGTCCCCTGCCGCACCTGCACTTGTGCTCATGAACCTGTCCTTTGCCGTAAGAGCGGCCGGGGATTTCCCTTTTTGGCCACTGGTACAGCCAACGCTAGGCTGAACGGAGAGAAATAAACAGGGTACTTAGTATCCGTGGCCCTTGACAGCCGATCTCCACCCGTCGGCCGTGACCCCTCAAATGCGCCTTCGGGAATTGATCCGGCCCCTCCCGGGTTGTAGCCACCAATACACCGTCAAGATTCATCTAGGAGAAATCATGACAACCCAGCTCGAACCGACTTCCCCGGCCCTCACCGACTGGATCCCCGCCAAGCAGTTCATCGGCGGCGAATGGCGCGACGGCCGTTCGGAGAAGACCCTCACGGACACCAACCCCTTTGATGGTTCGCAGCTGATGACCATGCAGCAGGCCTCCCGCGAAGACCTCAATGACGCGTATGCCGCTGCAGAGGAAGCCCAGAAGGATTGGGCAGCCCGGACCCCGAATGAGCGTCGAGCCGTCATCGCGCGCGCCGCAGAAATCTTCGAGGAACGCCGCGACGAGATCATTGCCTGGCTCAACGCCGAATCCGGCAGCACCATGCTGAAGGCCAACATTGAAGTTGCCTCCGCCGCCTCGATCACCCGCGAGGCAGCCACCTTCCCGCACCGTGTGTCCGGCAAGATCATGGATTCGGATACCCCGAACAAGGAACTGCGCGTCTACCGCGCCCCGCTGGGCGTCGTCGGCGTCATCAGCCCCTGGAACTTCCCGCTTCACCTGTCCCAGCGCTCGGTCGCTCCGGCACTGGCCCTCGGTAACGCCGTCGTCCTCAAGCCTGCCAGCGACACCCCCGTCACCGGCGCCCTCATCATCGCCAAGATCTTTGAAGAGGCAGGACTGCCCGCAGGCGTGCTGAACGCCGTCGTCGGCGCCGGCTCGGAAATCGGTGATGCCTTCGTGGAGCACCCGACCCCGCGGATGATCTCCTTCACCGGCTCGACGCCGGTAGGCAAGAACATCGGCGCCCTGGCCGCGACGGGCGCCACGCTGAAGTACACGGCACTGGAGCTCGGCGGCAACAGCCCGTTCGTGGTTCTCGCCGATGCCGACGTTGACCAGGCAGTCCGCGCCGCAGCCATGGGCAAGTTCCTGCACCAGGGACAGATCTGCATGGCCGTGAACCGGATCATCGTCGAAGACGCCGTTTACGACGAATTCGTCGAGAAGTTCACGGCGCACGTGAAGACGCTGAACGCCGGCGATCCGACCGACCCGAAGAACGTCGTGGGCCCGATCATCAACGCCAAGCAGCTCGAGGGCCTGTTGACCAAGATCGAGACCGCGAAGTCCGAGGGCGCCCGCCTCATGATCGAAGGCGAAATCAACGGCCAGGTACTTTCCCCGACCGTCTTCGCCGACGTCACCAAGGACATGGAGCTGGCCCGCGAGGAGATCTTCGGCCCGATCGCCGGGATCATGCGCGCCAAGGACGCCGAGGATGCGCTGGCTCTGGCCAACGACACCGATCTCGGCCTCTCCAGCGCCGTCTTCACGTCCAACCTGGAAGAGGGCGTCAAGTTTGCCCGCCGCATCAAGGCAGGCATGACGCACGTCAATGACTTCCCGGTGCAGGACGAGGCGCACATCGCCTTCGGCGGCGAGAAGAACTCCGGTCTCGGCCGGTTCAACGGCGAGTGGGCCATCGATGAATTCACCACGGACCACACCATCAGCGTCCAGCACGCTCCGCGGGAATACCCGTTCTAATCCGGTAACGGATACCGGCAGGTAAACGACGACGGCGGCCCGCACCAAATGGTGCGGGCCCCCCTCCTCTTAAGGCTTGGCGAACCGTCACCCCCCCACGCCCCCGGGCGTCTGGCGCACTGTTAGTCTCCCTCCCACAGGCCCGGAAACTCCGCGCCGAACTACTGGGGGAATTGATTGGATTGACCGCTTCTTTTTTCCGCCGAGGCCGCATGTGCGCCTTGGTTCTCGCGTCCGCTGTTTTACTGACTGCCTGCGGCGCGGAGACGTCCTACGAGCCGGCGGCCTCGAAGAGCGCGACGGCCACGCCGTCTGCTTCGGCAACACCATCGGCGGCGGCACCTTCCGCGACACCGTCAGCGACGCCGGTGTCCACGGAAACGCCCGTTCCTGAACCGGCAGCACCGGTCACCGTCACCACCCCCAACGGGCTGCACAGCTTCACCCTTCCGGCCGGATGGTCGGCCGTTCCGACGGAACCGCTGCCCATGCTTGCCCATAGCGTCGGTCTGTCACCGGCGGCCTTCAATATTCTGGACTCAAGCGGGAACCCGGTAGCCAAGTTTGAGAGTGGAGCCGACCTCCACGGGTCCGTAGTACCCAGCCCGGGGCACGTCGTGTACGACGCGCAGGAATTGCCGGGTTACACGAACAAGATTGGCATGCCTGTCTATTTCCAGTTTGAATCCCGTCCGGGCTTCGGAGAAACAGCATCGGGATCTATAGCAGCTACCGGCCGCAAGTACGCTGTCCAGCTTGATGACGACGGCATGCCGGACGCCACCGGCATGGATACCGGAACGGCCCACGGGACGGTTTCCATGTCTGACGGCGACATCAGGTTCGAAGCCCTCATTGATCCCGGAGCCTTCGCGGACGACGCCGCAGCCCAGGCATGGATACAGACGGACATCTACCAGCAACTGAAAGCTATGATGCTTTCGCTGACCTACAACGGCTAGGGACAGAACGACGGCGGCTGCGCACCCTCCAAGGTGCGCAGCTGCCGTCGTCGTTAACGGTTATTCGCCGAACCGGGCCACCAAGCGCCCCAGCACCTGGTTGTTCTTGAGCCGCTCGACTAGGTCTGTGCCGGCTCCGTCTCGGCGGAGGGTATCCGGGAGCCGGGAACCGCCGGGGACGCGGCAGCGGACAGCACCGCAGCGGCAATCGCGTCGGCGTCCTGCAGCGTCCGCGAGCCTTCCGCTGCCGGAGCGCCGGCCTCGGCGGCAATCGCCGTTCCCCACTGGACCGAGGACAGCTGCAGGCCCAGCACAAACAGGTTCTCCACCGGTTCGCCGCTGACACCCACCGCCCGGTAAGGCGGCAAGGTAACGTCCAGCCCGGGAGTCAGCACGGGGGTACCGTCTGCGGACATCATGACTTTCGGCCGGGCCAGGCCGTCGCGGATCAGTCCTGCCAGCAGCGGTGAGACGCTGCGGTCCACCCGGTTGGGTGGCATCATGGCCTCCATCAGGGTGGAGGCGGCATACTCGGTGCCCACCCACGGTGAGGAGGCGGTGAACACGCCGCGGGCCTCGTCCACGTCGAAACGGGGATCGGGGCCGACAAAGTGCACCAGGCCGGCGCGGACCAGTGCGGCGAGCTGTTCGATCCTCTCCGGCGGCGGACCGCTGGCCAGGCCTTCGACGAGCGGTTCGAACCAGCCCCGCAGTTCGCTGAGCCAGGATGCTTCGGCCAGGCCGCCGTCGGCCACCACCGCTTTCAGGAGGCTGCGTCCGGCGTTCAGGGCTCCGATTGCCATCTTCAACGGGTCGTCTTCCCCGGCGGCAGATCCTGCTGCGTCATCCTCCAGATAGGCCAGGACGGCGTTGTCCGCATCCTCGGCCCCGTTGAACGGCCGACGTCCCAGCGGCTGGGCCAGGGCTTCAAGATTGGTGCGGCGATTGGACGGAACGTAGGTATCCAGCACCGCTTCCTTCGCGGCGTCCCACTCCGGTCCCGGAAGGTTCAGTGCCGCTTCCAGCTGGTCAGAGAATTCCGCTGAGGTGCCGTTCAGCTCGGCGGGGGCCACCCGGGCGAGCGTGCTGTAATACGCCCAGACCGCATCACGGTGCAGCAAGGGCCAGAGATCATGGTCGAAACCGGGCAACAGGCCGTCCGCCCGGAGGGCGAGCGCCCGGTCGCGGGTCAGCCAGCGGAGGTGGACTCCGCGGGGAACGTAGGAGTCCAGTTTCGCCTTGGCCCGGTAGGGCGTGCCGCGGCGCGACGCGGCGATCAGCTGCGGTTCCCGGCCCGAGGGTTCGTAGCGCAGGGCGCGGCCGGCAGGCTGCCCGGTGGGCACGTACCGCCCGCCGCGGCCAACGGTGGCCGCAGCCATCACGTCAAAGAAATTCAGGCCCAGACCACGCACCAGCACCGGTTCCCCGGCGGGCAGGCGGGAGAAGTCGACGTCGGCCGGCACTGCCGGCGGAAGGTAGGTCAGGCCGTGGCGTTGGGCGGCGTCCTGCAGCCGCGCCTGTTCCGGGGAAAGCAGTGCGGGCAGGTGCCCCAGGGCCAGCACCACGGCGTCCGTCGCCAGAACCTGCTGGCCTTCCAGCTCGACGATCAGCCGGCCGGCCGCTTCGCGGGAGATGCCCAGCGCTTCGGTGCGGCGGTGTACGAGCTCCACGCCGTCGTCGGCCGCCGTTTTCCGCAGCTGATCGTAAGTCCACTCCAGATACCGCCCGTACAACGGACGGCTGGGGAAATCCGCGGGACCAAGCGCGGCCAGCTCTTGTCGGTCGCCGGCGGAGAGGCTGTCCGCCGCACTGGTACCGGCGCCCATGAGCTCGCGCCACTGGTTGAAGGAGAGTCCTGCAGGCGAGGGCAGCAGGTCACGGACCGTATCCCCCGCCGGGACCACGGTGGGAAACAGCGCCGGGGTGTTCATCAGGAACAGCCGCGACTGATTGGTCCGCCAGACGTGCCCCGGACCCGGGCGAAACGGGTCAATCAGTTCAATGCGCAGGGGCCGGCGCTGCGCAGAAGCACGCCGATTGGTCAGCAGCCGGTCCACTACGGAGAGGCCGCGGGGTCCTGCGCCAATGACAGCTACCCGGAAACTCTGCGTGTGATCCATCCATCTAGAATATCCGGAGCCGGAGCGGCCAGGGTTCGGGCAGGCGGGAACAGTCCGCCGGGCACCCCCGGAAAGCGGCGGTGGCTAGGATGGGCGAATGACATCCCCCAACCTCGACGCCGCCGATTCAGCCCCTACCGACGAGTTCCTCTGGCTGGAGGACATCTACGGAGAGAAGCAGCTGGACTGGGTCCGCTCGGAGAACGCCGTGACCGAAAACCTGCTCTCGCGCACCGGATTCGAGCAGACGGAGGAACGCCTGCTCGAGGTCCTGGATTCCACGGACCGCATCCCCATGGTCGCCAAGCGCGGGGAGCACTATTACAACTTCTGGCGCGACGCGGAGCATCCCAAGGGCCTGTGGCGCCGCACCACGTGGGAGAGCTACACGTCCGCGGACACCGCGTGGGAGGTGCTGCTGGACCTGGACGCGCTCAGCGCCGCCGAAGGGACCGCATGGGTCTGGGGCGGGTCCATGTTCCTGCGCCCCGCCGACGGCGTCTCCTACCGCCGTGCACTGGTGGCCCTCTCCCCCGACGGCGGCGACGCGGCCCGCTACCGGGAGTTCGACGTCGTCGACCGCGCCTTCGTGTCCGGCGGGTTCGACATTCCCGCGGCCAAGAGCCGGATCAGCTGGGCCGGTGAGGACAGCCTGTATGTGGGGACGGACTTCGGCCCGGGTTCCATGACCACCTCCTCCTACCCGCGCACCAGCCGCATCCTGCGCCGCGGGCAGGACCTGTTGGACGCCGAACCCTTCTTCGAAGTTCCTGAAGACCACATGATGGCCGTGGTGCAGCGGGACCAGACGCCCGGCTTCGAACGGGACCTGGCCGTGGACATCATCGATTTCTACAACACCCGCACCTTCCTGCGGGAAGGCAGCGACTGGGTACAGCTCGATGTCCCGCTGGACGTGAACGTGGACGTGCACCGCCAGTGGCTGCTGCTGCGTCCGCGTACCGACTGGGAGCTCGACGGCGTCACCCACCCCGCCGGTTCCCTGCTGGCCGCGTCGCTGGAAGATTTCACCGCCGGAAACCGGAGCGTCCACCGCCTCTTCACCCCGGATGCGTCCACGTCGCTGCAGTCCTGGAGCTGGACCCGGGACCGGCTGCTGCTGAACCTGCTGCGCGATGTCAGCTCCGAAATCCTGGTCCTCACCCCCGAAGACGGCTGGCGGGCGGACATCCTGGACGCCTGCCCGCCGCTGCACTCGGTGGACGCGTACGCCGTGGATGACGAGGATGAGGACGCCGGCAACGACTACTGGTTGATCAGCACCGGGTTCCTCACGCCCTCCACGCTGTCCCGCGGCACCCTCGCCGGTCCCGGCTCCCGGGACGGCCGCCGGGCCGAGGCGGTCAAGACCTCACCCACCATGTTCGACGCTGCGGGGCTGACGGTCGAACAGCACTTCGCCGTGTCCGCGGACGGCACGAAGGTTCCCTACTTCCAGGTGGGCCCGCAGGACTTGGTGCTCGACGGCGGCAACCCCACCCTGCTCAACGGGTACGGCGGATTCGAAGCCTCCCTGACCCCTGCGTACAGCGGGGTCGTGGGCCGCGGCTGGCTGGAGCGGCGCACCACGGATGCCGACGGCGTCGAACGGCACGGCGTCTACGTGCTGGCCAACATCCGCGGCGGCGGGGAATACGGACCCGAATGGCACCGTGCCGCTCTGCAGGAAAACCGGCACCGGGCCTATGAGGACTTCGCCGCCGTGGCGGAGGATCTGGTGGCCCGCGGCGTCACGTCCCGGGAGCATCTGGGCTGCACCGGGCGCAGCAACGGCGGACTGCTGGTGGGCAACATGCTCACCACCTATCCGCATCTGTTCGGTGCTGTTTCCTGCGGGGTGCCGCTGCTGGACATGCGCCGCTACACGAAGCTCTCCGCCGGTTATTCCTGGATTGCCGAATACGGTGATCCGGACGATCCCGCCCAGTGGGAGTTCGTTCAGACGTTCTCCCCCTACCACCTGATCAAGGAAGATGTTTCCTATCCGCCCACGCTGATCTGGACGGCCACCAGCGATGACCGGGTGGGGCCGGTGCAGGCCCGCAAGATGGCTGCCCGGATGAAGGCCATGGGTGCGGACAAGGTCTGGTTCCACGAGGCGCTGGAGGGCGGGCACGCCGGTGCGGCGGACAACCGGCAGTCGGCCCGGATGCACGCCATGTCCTACGAATTCCTCTGGGAAGCGCTCACCGGAAGACTCGGCTGAGGCGTTTTGCCCTAATCGGCAAGTTGCCGGTAGTCTTGTCAGGCTGGCAGCGGAAGTTGCCGGCGTTGCAAGTTGGAGACGTGCCAGAGCGGCCGAATGGGCTTCACTGCTAATGAAGTGTGGGCCTAAAGCCCACCGGGGGTTCAAATCCCCCCGTCTCCGCGCTGAAACCCCCGGGAAACCGGGGGTTTTTTTGCGTCTACCCTAGATTCACCACCGAATCGCTTCAGAAGGGTCTGCGCGTCCATGGAACATGAGAGCATCCGGCTTCACGGATTGCGCGTCACGCTGCGGGATTTCCGGGCCGACGACGTCGACGCCGTGCACGCGTTCGCCTCCAATCCGGTGGTCACGCAGTGGTCAACGTGGGGGCCGAACACCTTGGCCGATACGCAGTCCTTCATCACGGATGCCGCCGCCGAACCTGCCTCCTCAGCGAGGACCCGGTTCACGCTGGCCGTGCTGTTCCAGGGCCGTCTGGTGGGGACGGCGGCTGTGTGGACCACCAGCGCGTCCGACCGCAACGGGGAACTGGGTTACACCCTTGCCCGCGACGTCTGGGGACTGGGCCTCGCCACCGAAGCCGCAGCACTCCTGCTCGGCCATGCCTTTGGTCCGATGGGGCTGATGCGTGTGGAGGCCACCTGCCATCCCGAGAACGCGGGTTCGGTCCGGGTGCTGGAAAAGAACGGCTTCGCCTTCGAAGGCCGGCTCCGGGAGCACCGGCTGGTTGGCGGGAAGCGGCGGGATTCCCTGTTGTTCGCCGCCCTGCTTTCAGACCGGGAGCTTTCAGACCCCGACCTCTCCTACCGGGAGCTTTCAGAGCCCGCGGCGGATAAGCTGACAGCCGGTTCACCAGCTTCCCTACCGTGAAGGAAACATCCATGGAAATGCGACTGCTCGGCAACAGTGGAACCTCGGTCAGCAACTACGCGCTGGGCACCATGACCTTCGGCAACGAATCCGACGAGCGCGCCTCGCACGCCATCCTCGACGATTACGTGCGTGCCGGCGGAAACTTCGTGGACACCGCGGATGTTTACACAACCGGTGCGTCCGAAGAAATCATCGGCCGCTGGCTGCACACCCATCCCACGGAAGCGGCCGACGTCGTCCTGGCCACCAAGGGGCGCTTCCCGATGGGCGCCGGGGCCAACGATCTGGGCACTTCCCGCCGGCACCTGCGCCGCGCGCTGGACGACTCCCTGATGCGGCTGGGCGTGGACCACATAGACCTGTACCAGCTGCATGCCTGGGATCCCTGCACTCCGCTCGAGGAGAGCCTGGGCTTCCTCAACGACGCGATTACCGCGGGAAAGATCAGCTATTACGGGCTTTCCAACTTCACCGGCTGGCAGCTGACCAAGGCCGTCTACGTGGCCCGGGAACACGGCTGGGCACTGCCGGTCACACTCCAGCCGCAGTACAACCTGCTTGAGCGGGAGATCGAATCCGAGATTGTTCCCGCAGCGCTCGACGCCGGACTAGGGTTGCTGCCCTGGTCGCCGCTCGCCGGGGGCTGGCTCACCGGCAAGTATGACCGCGAGACGGTTCCCGCCGGAAACACACGCGTGGGCGACAACCCGACTCGGAAGTTCCAAGGGTGGGACCTGCGCAGCCACAACGAGCGGACCTGGCGGATCCTCGACGAACTGCGGACCGTGGCTGCTGCACACTCCGCCACTCCGGCACAGGTGGCGCTGGCCTGGCTGGCGGACCGTCCCGGAGTGACCTCGGTAATCCTCGGTGCGCGCACCACGGACCAGCTTGCGGACAACCTGGGAGCGGCGTTCCTGGTGCTAACCGATGAGGAAAAGCAGCGCTTGACGGAGTTGAGCGTCCCGCAGGTCGGCAACTACCCGTACGGCCCGGACGGCCGGAACCAGCGGGAGCGCCTGCTTGAGGGCGGCCGGGCCGGGCGGTAACACCTGCTGGGCCCACTGCCCCGGCGGGATCCGGGGCGAAGTAAAGGCCGGGCCGCGCCGGCCCGGCCTTTGGTCTCCTTTAAGGTGCCCCTACGGCTTCAGGAAGTCCTCGGGCCGCAGCTGCTGGGCCCACTTGCTGATTTCTTCTTCCCGGACCGCTTCTGATTCTGCGCCTGCTGCGGGCTTGGCCGCGTCCGGCTTGGCGTCGTCGCGGTTGGCGTCCGGCTTGGCGGCGGACCCGGGATCCGGAATGGGCCGTACATACGGCTGCGGGTGCGCCGCCATGTTCGTGATGGCAGCCCCCGATGCCCGGATGCCGGCGCCGGTGAACATCGCGTAGAGCTTCAGCGCCTTTACCGGCTGGCCCTGTCCGAGGGCGGCATATATCTGCCGGTGCTGATCTGCGCTCAGCAGCGCAGCAGCATCCCTGGCGGCCTGCGGCGACGTGCCGGTTGCCGCGGGCGCGGGACGGGGACGTGCAGGCCGTGCCGGCCGCGCACCGGCCGAACCATCGGCACCGCTGGAAGCGCCTGCCGCCGGCTTGGGGTTGGCGGCGCGGCGCTTCTCAAACCTGCCCCAGAGCGCACTCAAAACAGCGATGGATAGGACGAAGAGAATGATAACCGCAAGCTCCATACCTTGATCCTAGCTTTGCTTTCTTCGGGCCTTAAAACGACAGGTATATTGACGTCCAGCACAATGACGCCCAAATCAACGGAGATGCCATGACGTCCAGCGCCACTTCACTGCCTTCCCTGAAATCCCTGAGTGTCGAAATTCATGACGGCGTGGCCGAAGTGCAGTTGATTGGACCCTCCAAAGGCAACGCCATGGGCCCGGATTTCTGGGCCGAGCTGCCCGCCGTGTTTGACGCGCTCAGCACCGACGACGCCGTCCGGTCCGTCCTGCTCTACGGCTCCGGCGGGAATTTCAGCTACGGCCTGGACCTGCCCGCCATGGCTCCCGTGTTCGCCCCGCTGCTCGCCGCCGGCGGCATGGATGCCAAGCTGCGCGAGGGCTTCCGCCGGCAGATCAAGGACCTCCAGGACGCCGTCACTTCACTGGCCCGCTGCACGAAGCCGGTCATTGCAGCGGTAGATGGTTGGTGCATCGGCGGAGCCATTGACGTTATTGCCGCAGCGGACATCCGCATTTCCTCCCGCACCGCGCGCTTCAGCGTCCGTGAGGTTCGGGTAGCCATCGTGGCGGACCTCGGCTCGCTGCAGCGGTTGCCCGCCATCATCGGTGAAGGCGCCACCCGTCAGCTGGCCCTGACCGGAGAGGATTTCGACGCCGACCGCGCCGCGTCCCTCGGCCTGGTCACGGAATTGGCGGACGACGTCGTCGCGCGCGGACGAGAGCTGGCCGTCCGGATAGCCGCGAATCCCCCGTTGGTGGTGCAGGGCGTCAAGCAGGTTCTGAACCGGCGGACGCAGGGGCAGGTCCAGGACGGGCTGGACTATGTGCAGGTCTGGAACTCCGCGTTCCTGGCCAGCCACGATTTCGGCGAGGCTACCGCTGCCTTCGCTGAACGCCGTCCACCGGTTTACCGCGGCCAGTAGGGACTCCGCAAGGTTGGGGTCTGCTGCCCGGCCGCACCGCGACCGAGAGGGCGGCAACGGCCACCAGCCCCAGCATCACCGGCGCCCCGGGCAGGTCAGGAAACACCGCGAGCGCCACCGCGGCAGCCAGCGCCATGAATCCCATCGCCGCGGTCCTCAGGTCCCGGGTCCGGACCGCAAGCAGCAGCACGGCGGTCCCGAAAACCGGACTGAAGACCAGATCCGGGGTGAAGGGAACGCTGAACATTGCAAGTCCTGCGAGCGCTGCCAGGGCTCCCCGCTGCTGCCGGATCCCCCGCCGGGCCTCGTGCCGCGCAGTGAGCGCCCAGGCGACTGCAAGCAGCGCCGCGGCCAGGATCCCTGAGCCGAAACCGACAAGCAGGGAGCCGAACCAGTTCTGCGGAAGGAAAAGCAGGTTGCCGGCGCCGGCGAGGTGCCAGACCGCGCCCAGCACTGCTCCGGCACCTGTCGCAGCCGACAACCAGCCAGCAGCGATGCGGTCCGCTGCACGTGTTTCTTGTCCGTCCCGCCCCATGGCGATTCCCCATTTCCCAGCAGTAGTCACCGCTTCAGGATCGAGTCTGCAGCATTTACCGTTTTACTGCCCGAGAACGGTAATTTCTGCAGACTCGATTCCGGGGATGAGGTCCACCCGATTGCTTCACCGCCGCCCAGAGTTCCACGGCGTGCACGCTTACCGAATGGCGTCCCTTCTCTTAGCATCTTCCTCGCAGCGGGAACGGCCGTTCCCGCCCGATCCGTGAGGGGAACTCCTGATGGGCTACATCGAAGTTGGCACCGAGAACAGCACTGCCATTCACCTCTACTACGAAGACCAGGGAGCCGGCCAGCCGGTAGTCCTGATCCACGGCTATCCCCTGGACGGCCACAGCTGGGAGCGCCAGACCCGCGAGCTGCTCGCTTCCGGTTACCGTGTCATCACCTACGACCGGCGCGGCTTCGGGCAGTCCAGCAAGGTCGGTTCCGGCTACGACTACAACACCTTCGCGGCGGACCTGAACACAGTGCTGGAGACACTTGATCTGCGGGACGTCATCCTGGTCGGTTTCTCCATGGGCACCGGGGAACTCGCCCGCTACGTCGGCCGGCACGGCCACGAGCGCATAGCCAAGCTCGCGTTCCTCGCCTCACTCGAGCCCTACCTGGTGGCACGGGACGACAACCCCGACGGCGTGCCGCAGGAGGTGTTCGACGGCATCGAAGCCGCCGCCCGGGAAGACCGCTACGCCTGGTACACCAACTTCTACTCCAATTTCTACAACCTGGAGGAGAACCTGGGCAGCCGCGTCAGCCAGGAGGCCGTCACCGCCAGCTGGAACGTGGCCATCTCCAGCGCGCCGGTCGCGGCCTACGCCGTGGTGCCCACCTGGATTGAAGACTTCAGGGCCGACGTCGATGCGGTCCGCGAAAGCGGCAAGCCCGTGATGATCCTGCACGGCACGGCGGACAACGTCCTGCCGATCGACGCCACCGCCCGCCGCTTCCGGAAGTTGGTCCCCGCAGCGGACTACGTGGAGGTCGACGGCGCACCCCACGGCCTGTTGTGGACGCACACCGCCGAGGTCAACAAGGCGCTGCTGGAATTCGCCGCCAAATAACAGGTGGGAAAACAGTGGCGGGACGGGCCGAGACCTGTCCCGCTGCTGTTGTACCGCAGGGCGGCGTCAGGCCTTCAGCGCCAGCACAAACGGCAGCACCGCCTGGGCACCGGCTTCCCTCAGCACGCGTCCGGCTTCGGTGAGGGTCCAGCGACTGTCGGCGAAATCGTCCACCAGCAGCACCGGGCCCGGGTTCGCGGCGAACCAGGCAGCCCCTTCCGGGGGAACCGCGAACTGGTCCCAGACGGAGGCCAGCCGGAAGGCGCTGTTGCCGCCGGGGCCGCCCGTGGGCCCGCCGTGCGGCAGTTGGAGCGTCCCCAGATACGGAATCCGGCCAAGCTCGGAGAGCCCGCTCGCGAGCGAGTCCACCAGCTGCGGCCGGGACCGGGACGGAATGGACACAATGGCCACCGGGCGTTCGGCCCAGCCCCACTGCGCCAGCACCTGCACGCAGCCACGAAGCAGCGCCGGGTCCACGGGCATGTCCTGGGCGCCCGGAGCAAAGATTTCACGCAGCCGTCCGCCCCAGCCCAGGTCGGTCAGCCGAGCCAGGGCCCGCCCGTCGGAAACGGTCCGTTCCGGCTTGATCTTGCCCTTGACCGGCACACCCAGCCGGTCCATGCCCGAGGGATACATTCCACGCGGATCCACCTCCACGCCAACCTTGTCCAGCGCCTGCGCCGCGTTGTCGGTGGCCTCAGCCGCGACGTCGTCGCCGAACCAGCGGCCGGCACAGTTGTCGCAGCGCCCGCAGGGTGCGGCTGCCGGATCGTCGAGCTGCTGGGACAGGAACTGCATGCGGCAGCCGGTGGTGCTCTCGTAATCGAGCATCGCCTGCTGTTCCTTCACCCGGGCAGCGGCAATCCGTTCATAGCGTTCCCGGTCGTAATGCCACGGCTGCCCGGTGCCCCGCCAGCCGCCGGACACCTTTTCGACGGCGCCGTCCACGGACAGGACCTTCAACAGCAGTTCCAGCGGCGAGCGCTTCAGGTTGACCCGGGTCTCCAGGACACCGACGGACAGGACTTCGCCGGAAGCCAGCTCGGAGAGCACCGCGGTGGCCGGTCCTTCCTCCGGCATGGAGGACGTGGCGAAGTACTGCCAGATGTCACGGTCCTCCGCGCCCGGCAGCAGCAGCACATCTGCGTTCGGGGTGCCGCGGCCGGCACGCCCCACCTGCTGGTAGTAGGCCACCGGTGAAGACGGCGCACCCAGGTGGATCACGAAGCCCAGATCAGGTTTGTCGAAGCCCATCCCCAGCGCGCTGGTGGCCACCAGCGCCTTGACCCGGTTCTCCTTCAGGGCGGCTTCGGCCTCTTCCCGGTCCGCGGGGTCGGTGCGCCCGGTGTACGCGAGGACCGGATGTCCGGCCTTCTGCAGCAGCCGGGCGGTGTCTTCGGCGCCGGAGACGGTCAGGGCGTAGATGATGCCGCTGCCGGGCAGGTCGTCCAGGTGCGTCAGCAGCCAGGCCAGCCGAGCCTTGGGGTTGGGCAGCCGCAGGACGCCGAGCCGCAGGGACTTGCGGGCCAGCGGGCCTCGGATGGTGAAGACGTCCTCGCCGCCGGCGGCGAGCTGTTCCTCAATGTCCTTCACCACGCGGCTGTTGGCCGTGGCAGTGGTGGCCAGCACCGGAACCGTCGACGGCAGCCGCTCGATCAGGTGGCGGATGCGGCGGTAGTCCGGACGGAAGTCGTGGCCCCAGTCGGAGATGCAGTGCGCTTCGTCGATCACCAGCAGCCCGGAACGCCGGATCAGCTCGGGCAGGTGCTGTTCGCGGAACCCGGGATTGTTCAACCGTTCCGGGGAAACCAGCAGCACATCCACCTCGTCGGCCTCGAGCTTCGCGGAAATGTCCTGCCACTCCAGCTGGTTGGCGGAGTTGATGGCTACGGCCCGGACCCCGGCCCGCGCGGCGGCGGCCACCTGGTCCCGCATCAGCGCCAGCAGCGGGGAAACAATCAGCGTGGGACCTGCGCCCCGTGCCCGCAGCAGCAGGCTGGCGACGAAGTACACCGCTGACTTGCCCCAGCCGGTGCGCTGGACCACCAGGGCGCGCCGTCCGCCGGCCACCAGGGCCTCAATGGCTTCGAACTGGTCCTGGTGGAACTCCGCGGAGTCATTGCCCACCAGGGCCCGCAGCAGCTCCACCGCCTCGCCGTGCAGCGGACGGGTTGTTTCAGGAGTCATAGAAACAGTCCCAGAAACAGTGCCTTGCGTATCAGTGCTTTCCATACCATCCACTATCCCAGCCCCCTGGAACTGTCCCTGCATCGGATTGGAACTGTGGACAAAAGACCGCCCCGGCGGGCGCCCCTATAGACTGGCCAACGTGAACAATGCATTCGACCTCTCCGCGTCCTTCAAGGCCTACGACGTCCGCGGCGTCGTGGGCGAGACCATCACCCCGCAGATCGTCGAGGCCGTAGGGGCCGCGTTTGTAGACGTCCAGGGCCTGTCCGGACAGACGGTACTGGTTGGCGGTGACATGCGTCCGTCCTCTCCCGAGTTCATCCGCGACTTCGCGCGCGGCGCCACCTCCCGCGGCGCCGATGTGCTCCTGCTGGACCTGATTTCCACCGATGAGCTCTACTACGCCTGCGGAGTGCTGAATGCCGCCGGCGTGACCTTCACCGCCAGCCACAACCCGGCGCAGTACAACGGGATCAAGATGGCCAAGGCCGGCGCCGTGCCCATCTCCTCCGAGACCGGTCTCAAGGAGATCCAGGCCCTCGCCGAGCAGTACCTGAATGACGGCGTCATTCCGGCGGCGGCCGCCAAGGGTTCCATCTCCGTCCGGGACGTCCTGGCCGACTACTCCAAGTACCTGCGCAACCTGGTGGACCTGTCCGGAATCCGGCCGCTGAAGGTAGTGGTGGATGCGGGCAACGGCATGGCGGGCATGACCACCCCCGCAGTGCTCGGCGACAGCATCCTGCCCGGGCTGCCCCTGGACATTGTTCCCCTCTACTTTGAATTGGACGGGTCCTTCCCGAACCACCCGGCCAACCCGCTGGAGCCGGAGAACCTGCGGGACCTGCAGGCCGCCGTCGTCGAACACGGTGCCGACATCGGCCTGGCGTTCGACGGCGACGCCGACCGCTGCTTCGTCATCGACGAAAAGGGCGAGCCGGTCAGCCCGTCCGCCGTCACTGCCCTGGTCGCACGCCGCGAGATTGCCCGCGCCAAGGCTGCCGGCGAAGAGACGCCCGTGATCATCCACAACCTGATCACCTCCCGCGCCGTGCCCGAACTGGTGGCGCACGACGGCGGCCGTGCCGTCCGCACGCGGGTGGGCCACTCCTTCATCAAGGCAGTGATGGCCAGCGAAGGTGCCGTCTTCGGCGGCGAGCACTCCGCGCACTACTACTTCCGCGACTTCTACAACGCCGACACCGGCATGCTCGCCGCGATGCACGTACTCGCTGCCCTGGGCGAGCAGACCCGCAGCCTCTCGGATCTGGCCCGCGAATACGAGCCGTACTTCTCCTCCGGCGAGGTGAACTCCCGGGTCGAGGACGTGCCGGCCGCCGTAGCCCGCGTCCGCGCCGAGTTCGAGCGCGACGGTGTCACGGTCGATACCCTCGACGGCCTGACGTTTACCTCCGACGACGGCGCGTGGTGGTTCAACCTCCGCGCGTCCAACACCGAACCCTTCCTGCGGCTGAACGCTGAAGCAGAGGATCTGCCCACCATGGAGCGGGTCCGCGACCACGTATTGAAACTAGTAAGGAAATAACAAATGGCTGATGTAGAACTGAACGGATCAGAGCCCTCCGCCGAGGTCCAGGAGGACCTGAACTCCCTGCTGGGTACCGCCCTCGGTGTGACGCAGGAGCAGCTTGAGGCGCAGGGTGCGTTCCTGCCGGCCGCGCTCGTGGTGCAGAACGACGGCGAGCTGCGGATGATCGCCGTCGCCCCCGAGGACAGCGACGAGGACCTGGACGCGGACTCGATGATCGATGACCTTTACACGGTGCTGACGGAGCAGAAGGGTGAGAACCGCGCGGTTGCCGTGTTCTCTGACATCCACCTGCCGGAGGAAAACACCGACGCCATCCACATCGTCACCGAGCACTCCGAAGGCGTCTGCATCTCCGCGATCCAGACCTACTCGGAGCAGGACGGCGAGTGGACGTTCAACGAACCCATCTGGGAGGGCGGCGAGCCCATCGTCTGGGCCGACGCTGAGTAACCAGCCCTAGCACTGCAAAAGAGAAGCCCCGCCGGAATTCCGGCGGGGCTTCCCTTTTATCTGCAGGTCAGGCGGTGGCGAAGCGGTCCTTCAGCTCGGCCAGCCGGTCCTTCAGCTCCTGCGGCAGCGTGGGACCGAAGCGGTGGTACCACTCGTCAATGCCGTCCAGCTCGGTGGCCCACTCCTGCGGATCCACGCGGACGGCCTGCTCCACGTCCTCGGGGGTCATGTCCAGGCCGGTGAGGTCAATGGAATCCCCCGTGGGCACAAACCCGATCGGGGTTTCCACCGCGTCCGCCGTGCCTTCGAGGCGTTCAATGACCCACTTGAGCACCCGGGCGTTGTCGCCGAAGCCCGGCCAGGCGAATCCGCCGTCGGCCGTGCGTCGGAACCAGTTCACCAGGAAGATCTTGGGCAGCTTCTCCTGGTTGGCCTTGCCGCTGAGTTCGATCCAGTGCCGCAGGTAGTCCCCGGCGTCGTAGCCCATGAACGGAAGCATGGCCATCGGATCGCGCCGGACCACACCCACCTGTCCGGCGGCGGCTGCGGTGGTTTCGGAGGACAGCGTGGACCCCATGAAGATGCCGCTGGCCCAGTCGCGGGCCTCCGTCACGAGGGGAACGGTGGTCTTGCGGCGCCCGCCGAACAGGATAGCCGAGACCGGAACCCCGTTCGGGGAGTGGTATTCGTCTGCCAGCATGTCGATCTGGTCGATCGGCGTGCAGAAGCGCGAGTTCGGATGTGCTGCCGGGCGGCCGGCGTCGGGCGTCCATTCCTGCCCGAGCCAGTCGATGAGGTGCGCGGGCGCCTCATCCGTCATGCCCTCCCACCAGACACCGCCGTCGTCCGTCAGTGCCACGTTGGTGAAGATGGAGTTGCCCTTGGCGATGGCACGCATGGCATTGGGGTTGGTGCTCCATCCGGTGCCGGGAGCGACGCCGAACAGGCCGGCCTCCGGGTTTACCGCACGCAGTTCACCCTCCTTGCCGAACCGCATCCAGGTGATGTCGTCCCCGAGGGTTTCGACCTTCCAGCCCTCGATGGTCGGATCCAGGAGCGCCAGGTTGGTCTTGCCGCAGGCGGACGGGAAGGCGGCGGAAACGAAGTAGTCCTTCTTCTCCGGGCTGGTGAGCTTGAGGATGAGCATGTGCTCGGCCAGCCAGCCTTCGTCCCGGGCCATGATGGAGGCAATGCGCAGGGCGTAGCACTTCTTGCCCAGCAGGGCGTTGCCGCCGTAGCCCGAACCGTAGGACCAGATGGAGCGGTCCTCGGGGAAGTGCACAATCCATTTCTCGTCGCTGCACGGCCAGGGCACATCGGCTTCGCCTTCGGCCAGCGGGAAGCCGACGGAGTGGAGTGCCGGAACGAAGAACGCGTCCAGCTCCTCCATCTTGCGCAGCACGTCGGTGCCGATGTTGGCCATGATCCGCATGGAGGCGACCACGTACGCACTGTCGGTGATTTCGACGCCGAACTTCGGGTCTTCCGCTGCCAGGTGGCCCATAACGAAGGGCACCACGTACATGGTGCGTCCGCGCATGGAACCGGCGAAGAGCCCGTTGAGCTTGGCACGCATCTCGCCCGGGTCCATCCAGTTGTTGGTGAAGCCGGCGTCTTCGCGCTTTTCGGAGCAGATGAAGGTCTGCTCTTCGACCCGGGCCACGTCCTTGGGATCCGAGAAGGCTGCAAAGGAATTCGGGAAGGTCTCGGGGTTCAGGCGCACCAGGGTGCCGGCGTCCACGAGTTCGTCTGTGAGGGACCGGTTTTCTTCTTCGGAACCGTCGACCCAGTACACGCGGTCAGGCTGCGTCAGCTCGGCTACTTCTTTTACCCACGCAAGGAGGGCCTGGTGGGTGGTGGGTGCAGCAGTACCTCCGGTAGTGCTGTCCAGCGGCTGGCTTGCAGCATTCTCGCCGTTCTCATCGAGAACTAGCTGACGCGCGTCATCGCCCATGACTCTTCCCTTCGTTGGGTCAGTGGTGTGTTTTGATGCTAGTTGTGCCTTTCGGAACGCTTTGCCGGAAAAGATCGCACCTTTACTGCCGCATTCGTGATCGGTCCCACAAATCCAAGAGAATCAGGACCTCCAGCCTACTCCAATGTGACCAACGTCACGTAGACCGGTCTAGTGACGCAGTCGACATGCTTCTCGATTGGTGTTGCCCCCAAAAGCCCGCTATAGTTATCTACGGCCAAACAGCCACGGAAGAACTTGAAAGAAACCGATGAGAATCGGTTTTGATACAATAGTTCTTATGCGTGCGTAGCTCAACGGATAGAGCATCTGACTACGGATCAGAAGGTTGGGGGTTCGAATCCCTTCGCGCGCACCACTCAGACCCGGTCTGATCAGGACAACTGATCGGACCGGGTTTTTTGTTGTCTCTGGCTACCCGTTCCTGCTCTGCGTAGTGTGGTCGGTAAGCAACCGGACCGGCAGTCTGCGCCGGAAGGCCTTTCCCGCAGCGGCCGGCCCCGGAAGGGAGCAGCGGCATGGCGAGTCCAAATTCCACCCAGCTGCCCGGCGTACTCATAGAGCTCGTACTGGAGAGCCCGGACGTCCAGGATTTCCTGAACAGGTCGGCGGTACTGGCCGCCCGCGAATTCTCCGGCCCCGATAGTCCCGTCTCCTGCGCCGTGACGCTCCTGTATAAATCCCGGCCCCGTGTCGTGGCCAGCAGCAGTGAGGAGGCCACGCGCATGGATGAAATCCAGTACTCCTACGGCGATGGACCCTGCCTTACAGCTGCTCACAGCGGGGAGACGGTCCTTGTGGCGGACCTGGCCGCCGAGAACCGCTGGCCGGACTACACGAGCGAGGTTTCCCGTCACGGCCTGGGCTCCCTCCTTGCCGTGCCCATCGTCCTGTCCGGCGACTACCTCAGTGCCCTGAACCTGTACGCAGATCGGGAAAACGCCTTCCCCGAGCCCACGGTGCAGGCGGCTGAGAGTTTTGCCCGGCATGCTGCGGCAGCCGTACGGCTGGCCATCCGGATTACCGACACTGCCTCAAGGGCAGAGGACCTTGTGGCCGCCATGCGTTCCCGCACGACCATCGATATTGCCATCGGCATCATCATGGGACAGAGCCGCTGCTCCCAGCAGCAGGCCTTCGATGTACTGCGTGCGGCCTCCAGCCACCGGAACATGAAGCTGCGCGAGGTGGCTGAAACCGTGGTGGCCTCTGTGAACGGACGCCCGGCGGAAACGCATTTCGAGGGGTAGGACAAGCTACCCGGTTGCCGCGCTCCCGCCGCGGTGCAAGGCTCATGTCCATGACTGAGACTCTGCAGACTGACGTAGTGGTGATTGGCGCAGGTGCCATGGGAGAGAATGCGGCAGACCGCATTGTCCGCGGCGGGTTAAGCGCCGTCCTGGTGGAAGCGGCCCTGGTCGGCGGCGAATGCTCCTACTGGGCCTGCATGCCTTCCAAGGCGCTCCTGCGGCCCGGCACAGCATTGAAAGAGGCACAGTCGCTGGCAGGTTCCCGCGAGGCGGTCACCGGCACGCTGGACGCCGCCGCCGTCCTGGAGCGCCGGAATTCGTTCACCTCCAACTGGGATGATGCAGGCCAGGCCGAGTGGGTCGCCGGCGCCGGCATCGAACTGGTCCGCGGCCGGGCACGGCTCACCGGAGAACGCGAGGTGGAAGTGGCCACCACTGACGGCCGGACCCTGCGTATTTCCGCGCAGCACGCCGTCGTCCTCGCCACCGGCTCCACCCCTTCCGTTCCGCCGATCGAGGGCCTGGACACCACCGATTACTGGGGCACCCGGGATGCCACCTCCGCCACCGGGATCCCCGGCCGCCTTGTCGTGATCGGCGGCGGAGTGTCCGGCGTCGAACTGGCGCAGGCCTACGCGCGTCTGGGCTCGAAGGTAACGCTGCTGGCCCGGCACGACATTCTGGGCTCCTTCCCCGAACCGGTACGTGCGCTGGTGCGGGAAGGACTCGAGGCCGACGGCGTCGACGTGCGCACCTCCGCCTCCCCCGCATCCGTGCGGAAGTCCGACGACGGCGGCGTGGAAGTATCGCTCGAGGGCGGCGACACCGTGAGCGGAGATCGGCTGCTGGTTTCCACCGGCCGCCGTCCTGCCCTGGACGGGCTGGGTCTTGAGGAAATCGGACTGGCCCCGAAGACACTGGACACCGATGATTCCGGCCGGGCGGTGGGCGTCGACGGCGGCTGGCTGTACGTGGTGGGGGACGCTGCGGGGAAAGTGCTGCTCACCCATCAGGGAAAATACGAGGCGCGGGCAACCGGCGACGCGATTGCGGCGCGGGCAAAGCAGGAACCCGGCAGCGCGGAACCGGCTGCCTGGAGCCGGTACACGGCAACTGCAGACCGTTACGCCGTCCCGCAGGTGGTGTTTACCGACCCGGAGGCGGCAATGGTCGGGCGGACTCTCGAGCAGGCCCGGGCCGACGGCGTCAACGCCTCCGAGACATCTCTGGAAATCGCCGTCGCCGGCTCCTCGCTGTATGCGGATAACTACCGCGGCTGGGCACAGATGGTGGTGGACGAGGACCGGAAAGTGCTGGTCGGGGTGACCTTCGTCGGGCCGGGTGTCTCGGAACTGCTGCACGCGGCAACGATTGCCATCACCGGCGAGGTCCCGCTGGACCGGCTCTGGCATGCCGTGCCCGCCTACCCCACCATCAGCGAGGTGTGGCTGCGGCTGTTGGAAAAGTACGGGCTCTAACTTCCGCCCGGTCCTGGTGTGGCAGACCTCTCCGCACCACCATTTGAACTGACCAGTCAGTTTCCCGTAGGTTTGCAGATGCGCCAGCCATGCGTGCCAGGCGCACAGCGACCCTAAGGACCCAAGGCGAAGACCATGCTCAGTGCGGAAACCCTCTATGTGAGGGGGCGCCACAGCGCCCTCCTTCCTCCGACCTCCCTTGAGGCGAATGCCGGAGGGCTGCTCCTGGTCTCCGGCGATGACCAGTCCACCCGTACCGCCCTCGCCCTGGTGCTCGCGGGCAGGATGCGGCCCACCTCCGGCACCCTCGTCTGGGGGCACAGCGCACAGACGGGGCATCTGCGTCGGCACGCGGCACTGATCGATTCGCCGGAGGTCAACGCACCCGAACAGCATTTCCGCGTCCGGGACCTGGTGGCCGAAGACCTTGCGCTGATCCCCCGCCGGAACCGGCCGCGGGGAAATGCTGCGGACTGGCTGTCCGACGAAGGCCTCTCGAATCTGGGTCCCCGGTGGATTGAGGAGCTCGAGCCGGCCGTACGGCTGGATCTGCTGACCCGGCTGGCACTGGCTGATGTCGACGTGGAGCTGCTGGTCTTTGATTCCCCCGACCGCCACGGCGCCGATCCGGAGGCCTGGCTGCCCGCAGTGACCGGCAGCGTGTCCCTACCCTCGCACCTGGTGACGGCCGTTGCGGTGGTGGCGCAGATCCCGCCGGACTGGACCGGTCCCGCCGCCGCTGCGGGGGCCACCGCCGGTATCGCTGAAAAGGTGCCCGCATGACCGCGTTCCGGCTGGCACTCAGCGAACTTCGCCGCATGACCAGCGGCACCCTGCCTAAGCTGGCTATCCTCGCACTCTCCCTGGTCCCCCTGCTTTACGGCGCCGTGTACCTGTACGCCAACTGGGATCCGTACGGAAACCTCGACGGCGTCAAGGCCGCCCTGGTGGTCGACGACGACGGCACCGACACCGCAGACGGCCGGCTCGATGTCGGCGCCACCGTCCGTGGGAACCTGCTGGAGGACGGCACCTTCGACTGGGAGCTGGTGGACAGCGCCGCTGCCGCTGAGCGCGGCGTGAAGGACGGCACGTATGAATTTGCCCTGACCATTCCCGGGGACTTCTCCGCGAACCTGGCCTCGGCGTCGGATCCGGCCACCGCCCGGAAGGCGAACCTGCATGTCACCACCAATGATGCGAACAACTACCTGCTCAGCAGCATCGTGGACAAACTGACCTCGTCCGTCCACGACACCGTGGCGGCCGAAGTCGGCGAGGAAACCGCCAGCCGGCTGCTGACGGGCTTCAGCACAGTGCACGGCCAGCTGGAACGGGCCGCCGACGGCGCCGGGCAGCTCGCCGAGGGTGCAGCGTCCGCGGATTCCGGGGCCGCCGAGCTCGTCACCGGGCTGGAAACCCTGTCCTCCGGGGCGCAGGAATTGGTCTCCGGGCAGGAACAGCTGGCCGCCGGAGCCAACCAGCTGTCAACGGGCGCCGGCGAGCTGTCCGCGGGGGCGGATCAATTGTCCTCAGGTGCCGTCGAGCTTTCCTCGGGTCTGGGCCAGCTCTCCTCCGCCACGGCACAGCTGCCGCAGCAGACACAGCAGCTGGCAGACGGCGCCCGACAGGTGGCCGCCGGGACGGCCGGCCTGGAATCCGCCGTAACCGCTTCGACCGACGCCGCCCGGCAGGGTGTCACCGATGCGGTGACACGGCTGGTGCAGCAGGGCGTCCTGACGCAGGAGCAGGCGGCAGCACTGCAGCACGAGCTGGCCGGAACCCCGGCCGGCAGCGGCGGGCTCGAGCAATTGAAGGCACTCTCGGACGGAGCTGCAGCCGTGTCGGCGGGTGCGGACCAACTGGCGGGCAGCGCCCCGCAGCTCACCTCGGGCATCAGCGCTGCGAACGACGGCGCGTCCAGCCTTTCCGCCGGCGCGGCAGACCTGTCCACCGGAGCGGCCGAACTTTCCTCCGGCGCGGCAGACCTGTCCACCGGAGCACAACAGGCACTGGACGGCACCCGGCAGCTGGCGGCAGGAGCCGACGCCGCCGCCGCCGGTGCGGGCAGCCTCCAGGACGGGGTCGGCGAGCTGCGCGACGGGTCTGCCGAGCTGGCCCGGCAGCTGACAGACGGTGCCGGCGAAATCCCCAACCCAAACGATGAGGAGCGGGCCAACGCCTCAGCGGTAATCGCCGATCCGCTGACCGTCCGAACCGTGGACCAGGCCGAGGCAGGCAGCTACGGCGCCGGGCTGGCACCCTATTTCCTGACGCTGGCCATGTGGGTGGGTATCTTCATGCTCTCGCAGGCCATGCGTCCCATCAGCCGCCGGGCCTTGGCTTCCAATGCCCCGGGCTGGAAGATTGCCCTGGGCGGCTGGCTGCCGTTCCTGGCCGTCTCACTGGTCCAGGCGACCCTGCTGTATGCGGCGGTGCGGTTCGGGCTGGGACTGGACGCCGTCCACCCGATGAGAGCCTGGGGGCTGCTGCTAATGGCTTCCATGGCGTTCTCGGCGTTGATCCAGGGCATCGTGGCGCTCTTGGGTTCAGTCGGCAAGTTCGTGGTGCTGGTGCTGCTGGTGCTGCAGCTGGTCTCCTCCGGCGGTACTTTCCCGTGGCAGACCATCCCGGCGCCCCTGCATCTGGCGCACGACATACTGCCGATGGGCTACACGGTAACCGGGCTGCGGCAACTGCTGTACGGCGGGGAACTTTCGCAGGTCACCGCCGTCGCCGTCGGACTGCTGGCGTACACCGCCGTCGGACTGCTGCTCTCCCTGCTGGCTGCCCGACGGCACCGGCTGTGGACCCTGAAGACGCTGCAGCCGGAGATCAGCATTTAGGCCCGGCGCACCACGAAGTCGGTGATGCGGGCGTCGCGGCCGTCCAGCTCGGCCCACGGCAGCGGGTGTTCCATGACAGTGAGGCCCGACGTCGGATAGCGGGTGGCCATTTCCATGACGGCTTCTTCGTCCGAGTCCGCGGAGGCAAGGCGCATGGCCAGGTCCTGGACGCCGGGAAGGTGGGCGATTACCAGCAGGCTGGTGACCGTTTCCGGAACGTGGTTGATGAGGCTGAGGATCCGCTCCGGCGTCGCCATGTAGAGACCGTCTTCGAGCTTGGCAGTGGGCGCCTTATCCCCGAGTTCCTTGCAGACCCAGGTGCATGTCTGCCGCGCGCGCAGGGCTGACGAGCAGAGGATGAAGTCGGGAATGCTGCCGTGCTCGCGCATCCATTGCCCGGCCAGGGGTGCGTCCCGGTGTCCGCGCCCGGAGAGCGGGCGCTCATGGTCTGCAACGTCGCGGGGCCAGTCCGCCTTGGCATGGCGAAGGAGCTGGAGTTTCTTGAGGTGGTGGCCGGTCATTTGCCAAGTTTAGCCGCGGACGGAGCCCCCGCTCCGTCCGCGGCTGCGGTCCAGGGACCGCGGCTGGCCGCTAGATGCTGTATTCCGGTGCGGCCCAGACAACAACCTCGGGGTGCTCGTAGAAGCGGTACCCCTGCCCGCGGACGGTGCGGACGGTGTTGGCCAGCCGGCCCAGCTTGGACCGCAGCCGCCGGATGTGGACGTCGATGGTGCGTTCGTTCGGCACCTCTTCGGCATTGCGCCACAGGCCTGCCAAAAGCTCTTCACGCCCAACGGTCCTGCTGGCGTTCTCCACCAGGTAGTTCAGGAGCTCGAATTCCTTGAAGGTCAGGTTCAGCGTGTCCCCGTCGAGGTGCACCTCGCGGCGGGACAGGTCGATCAGGACCCCGGAGGGCCGGATAGCTGCCGGAACCGGGGGTGCCGGAACCTGCTGCGGGGCCGGCTGACGCCGGACCGTGGGGTCCCCGAGGGCCTGCCGGACGACGTCGATATCCGAGCCGGTGGCTCCGGCAGGGGCAAGCGCCACGGCTGCATGGCTTTGGGCGCCTGGCACCAGGGCCTGTACGTAGGACCGGATTTCCTGCGCCAGCTTGCTCAGGGACGTGCCGTTGGCCGCGGCGGTTTCTTCATCGAGGCCTACATAAATAACGAATCCACGGGCAGCCGTGTCATTACTGACCGGCTGCGGCCCGGGAATACCGTTCGGGGTGACCACCGGCATGGGGGCGGTCATAGGGCTGGCATCCTGGCCCGGGACGGCGCGTAGCGGACGGGCTCCGGTGCTATTGGAGGCCGGGACGCTATAGGACTGGTTCCCAAACGGCTGCGCGCCGTAGGAGCTGGGGAAACCGCCGACGGCGGTCTGGCGCTGGGAACCTGATCCGGCGCGGTTCTGCGCATTGCGCAGGGAGATGTGGACGTAACCGGATGCTACTGACATGTGGGACCTCATCGTGACTTGACGTCATCACGGCTCGATTGCTGGGGGTGTGCCCGGTCGAGACGGCGCCTATTGTGCCCATAGTTGGGCCTGAGTCTTACCTCGGGATAGGGGTGGTTCCAGAGGTATGCATTCGACAACAGCCAGTCTCCTTCGCGGCCCGGAGACCGCCCGGGAAGACTGCGACTGCTGCTGCCGTGTTGGTGTTCACACTCCGGATTATTGCATGTCACAAAGGGATTCGCGCAAGTAACAAAGGGTCGGTTGTCTCACATAGTGGACGTTATGGGTCGTTTTGTGACGTAGTTCACAAAAAGACACAATGAATAGCTATGCGTAAATATGTATAAGACCTAAATCTATTTCGCTCCACTGCGCGCGCATTGTTCCGCTTTATCGAACGGTGTTTAAAAAAAGGCACCCACTCCGTAAGTGAGCTTACGGAGCAGGTGCCGTCAAGCATGGAAGCTGTTGTCCACATAGTGGACAACAGTTCAGAGCTCTTTTATTGGCGGGGAGCCGGCCTTACAGGCCGCTCCTTCGGACGAGGTGGTTAGACGACGCCGTAAAGCCGGTCGCCGGCATCGCCTAGGCCGGGAACAATGTAGGCGTGCTCGTCGAGGCGCTCGTCGATCGAGGCCAGGACGATGGTGACGTTCGCGTCCTGGAGTTCCTCCTGAAGCACCGAGAGGCCTTCCGGGGCTGCCAGCAGGCAGATGCAGATGACCTCTGCGGCGCCGCGCTGGAACATGAACTTGATCGCTTCGCGCAGCGTTCCGCCGGTGGCCAGCATCGGGTCCAGGACGAAGACCTGGCGGCCGGTGAGGTCATCCGGAAGGCGCTCGGCGTAGGTGATGGCTTCCAGTGTTTCTTCGTTCCGGGCCATACCCAGGAATCCAACCTCGGCCGTGGGGACCAGGCGGGTCATACCTTCGAGCATGCCGAGGCCGGCGCGCAGGATGGGAACCACCAGCGGGGTCGGCTTGACCAGGCCCGTGCCGACGGCGGAGGTGACGGGAGTCTCGATCGGAACCGGCTCCACGCGGACAGTTCGGGTGGCTTCATAGGCCAGCAGGGTGACCAGTTCTTCCGTCAGCTGACGGAAGTTCGGTGACGGGGTGTCCTTGTCGCGGAGAACGGTGAGTTTGTGGGCAACGAGGGGGTGATCCACTACAAGTACGCGCATGCTTCAAAACTACCATTGCCCCCTGCCTCTCTCCGCGTTCGCCCGTGCGCGCGCGGATGGGAGACGATGGCAGGCATGGAGTCCCTTTCCCGAACACACGAAACCTGGATGGGCCTTGCCCTGGCCGAAGCCCGCAAGGCGCTGGAGACAGGCGATGTGCCGATCGGCGCCGTCGTGCTGGGCCCCGACGGCGAGGTGCTGGGAACCGGGCGCAACGAGCGTGAGGCGACAGGGGACCCGACAGGCCACGCCGAGGTGCTGGCCATCCGGAAGGCGGCTGCCGCAGTCGGGGAATGGCGGCTGGAAGGCTGCACCCTGGTGGTGACGCTCGAACCGTGTGCCATGTGCGCCGGCGCGATTGTCCTGGCCCGGGTGCCGAAAGTGGTGTTCGGCGCCTGGGATGAGAAGGCCGGAGCCTCCGGTTCTGTGTTCGACATCCTGCGTGAGCGTCGCCTGAATCACTGGGTTGAGGTGTTTCCCGGCGTGCGCGAGGAGGAATCGGCGCGCCTGCTGCGGGACTTCTTCGGCTCAAAGCGCAACTCCTAGCGTTCCGCGCGGTTCGGTTTGTACGTAGGCTTACTAATCCCGGAACGCTACAACTAAGGAGTTTCCGTTATGGGATCAGAGCAGGATGGACGGGACACCGTCGTCAAGATTCTTGAAAAGGCTCGAATTGCCACGGTGACCACCGTGGATCTGCAGGGAAACCTGGTCAGCCGGCCGTTGCAGCTGCAGGAGGCGGATTCGGACGGCAACCTGTGGTTCTTCACTCCGGACCCCTCCCCCAAGGCCGACGAGGTCCGTGCGAACCCGCACGTGAACGTGGCCATCAGTGATTCCGAGGGCTTCCTGTCCATCAGCGGTACGGCCACGCTGACGAAGGACCAGGGCAAGATTTCCTCCCTGTGGAAGACCTCGGTGGAGGGCTGGTTCGAGCAGGGCCGCGAAGACCCGTCTGTCGCGCTGCTGAAGGTGGACTCGGACACCGCCGAATACTGGGCCTCGGATGAACCGAAGCTCGTCAGCCTGTTCAAGATCGGCAAAGCTGCCGCCACCGGCGGAACTCCCAATATCGGCAAGAACGACGTCGTCGACCTCTAGTTCCAACTGGTCCCCCAGGTCTTGACGGGGCAGCTTTTGGGAGTTGGGCCTTCAACCCGGTAAGGTTGACGCGTTGGTGACGTGTCCGAGCGGCCGAAGGTGCAACACTCGAAATGTTGTTTGGTGTAAAAGCCAACGTGGGTTCAAATCCCACCGTCACCGCCACTGAAAACCCCCGGGAAACCGGGGGTTTTCTGCATTTTCAGGGTCTTCGTGGTGCATCTATCAGGTGTAGAAGAATCGCACGGCGTGAAAGAAGACCGGTGCCGCAAAGCAGAGCGAGTCCAGCCGGTCCATGATGCCGCCGTGACCGGGGATGATGGAGCCGAAGTCCTTGATGCCGCGGTCCCGCTTGATGGCAGACATCACCAGCCCTCCGGCGAAACCCATCACGCAGGAGATGAATGCCAGGAGCGCGGCCATCAACGGGGTGAACGGCGTGACCCACCATAGGGCAGCCCCCAGGGCGGTGGCCGAAAGCACTCCCCCGATGAACCCTTCCCAAGTCTTGTTGGGACTCACGCTCGGCGCGATCGGGTGCTTCCCGAGCGTCTTGCCCCACACGTACTGCAGCACATCGGAGCCCTGCACCACGATCAGCAGGAACAGCAGCAGATGCGCGCCGGTGGCCCCACCAGTCCCAGGCGCCGAGCCTTCAGCCGCATCTCGGCCTGCCTCCATGGCAAACGGAAGCTGCAGCAGCGCCGGGGCGTAACTGATGGCGTAGACGCATACCATCAGCGCCCACTGAATGGCCGCGGTTCGCTGCAGGAACCCGGTGGTCTGCCCGGCGAGTGCATTGCGCGCAGGCAGGAAGAGGAAGGCGTACACCGGGATGAACACACTGAACATGCCGTACCAGTGCTCCCACACAAACCAGTAGTGCACCGCGGGGATGATGAACACCAGCCACACGAGCACTTTGTGATCTCCGCGCCCGGTCGGTGAGATGGTGATGAACTCGCGCAGTGCCAGAAATGACAGCAGCAGAAACAGCACAATGGTCACTGTCTCGCCGGCTGCCAGGACAGCGCCTATCAGTGCGACCATCAACCACCAGGCGTTGATGCGCTGCTTCAGGTTCACGATGGTGCTCGTGATGCCCAAGCGGCGGCCCAGAACCCACGCGACCACGGTCGCTAAAACTAGGACACCGACGACGCCGCCGAGGAGTTTCAGCGACGACGAGTCCAACAAACCCAGTTCCCAGCCGCTCACGGGTTGTCCTGCCGGTCCTGGCTGCGAGGGGCCGAGACGCCGTCGTCCTCTCCAGGGGGAGATTGCGGGCCTTGATGCTTGGCGAGGGCTTCCACGAGAACCTCCCGGGCGCGGGTCAGGAACGTCTGCCTGTCCTCATCGGGATCTAGATGGAGGGGCTCGCAGAAGATGAGAGTCGAGAGGTGAGGCACCGGGATCACCTCACCTTTGGGGAGGATCCGTCCGAGGTTGGCCAGCGTCACGGGGACCACCGGTACCTCAGGGTGGAGACGAGCCAGTTTGTACAGTCCGCCGTGAAACTGGGCGATCGTATCGCCGTCGCCGCGGGTGCCTTCAGGGAAGATAATCAGCGAATCACCGGCGGCCAGCACCTCAGCCATGCCCTCCACCTGTCCCTTGGGGCTGACCCCTGAGTCCGACGTGCGCTGCCGGCGGCTGCTGGAGCCGTGGCGTTCGACCAAATAGGCGTTGAAGATCTGTTCGGCAAAGGCCTTACGCACCCCAGAGCCCCAGTAGTCCTTGGCTGCCACGGGGCGGGCGCGTTGCTGAAGCTCTGGCGGCAGTGCGGCCCAAATGGTGAGGAAGTCCAGATGGCTCGAATGGTTCGCGTAATAGATGGCCTGCCCCGGTAGATCCAGTTCGGATTCTCCGGCTGCAGTCACCACGCGCGCACCGGCGAAGGCGCTGATAAGTTTCGCGAGGCTGCGCCGGGAGGCCCTGCCGACGTTCATGATGGCAAGTCCTTGCTGCGGGCACGCAGCGCAGCGCTGACACGGCGCAGTCGGCGAGCACAGGTGAGCAGGGAGCCTACCGCGATGAGCGCCAGCGTGCCGAACAGTGCCCACCCTTCCGACCAGGGAAGCCATGGTTCGGCGATGCCCACCAGGACCCCGATCATCAGCAACCACATGCGGTGCGGTTTGGCCAAGGGACCGTCGAAGAAGTTTCCCGTGCCGAGGGCTGCTCCGAGGCAGCGGATGTAAGCGGTGAGTACGGCGAGTATCGCCGCAAGGAATCCCAGCGTCACCCCGAAATCGACTCGGTCTGCGGTCACCAGCCCGGCGGTGGCGATGCCTGCCGCCCCCAGGAACAGCACATCGGAGATCCGATCAGGCAGTTCATTGTAGATATCACCCACCGGTGAGCTCATACCCTTTTCCACGGCCAGCATTCCGTCGAGCATGTTCAACAACAAACGCAGCGGTATACAGGCAGCAGCCGCGGCCAGAAGGACAGCACGAATTATGGCGTCGTCGGTATGTGCCGACCAGATCAGCGCAGCGGCGCCCACTGCGGCGAACACCACTGAACCGACCGAAATCTGATTGGGGGTGAGTTTCGCCGCCGCAAGAATATCTGCAGATTTAGCCGCCCATTGGGTGCTGCGCTGCGGGATTTCCCGCCTGTCCGTTCCGTGGCTCATATAAAGTGTCCGTTCATTTGGCCCTTTGTTGTAGCTCATACGCTAATGCGAGCCGAGCGGCGGAAATGGCAGCAACCCGCGATCAATCCCGTGGTTCCACTTCACCATTCATTAGAGTGTAAGCATGAGGCGCAAATCACTCTCCAGGAACGCCCTGCGGGACCACGGAATCGCCGGCGCCTGGGGCTTCGCAGAAGCAACGTTCTTCTTTGTGGTCCCCGATGTGTGGACATCCTGGGTGGGGCTGCGCCGACCGAAACGCGCCCTCGGCACCACGCTCTCAGCCCTCGGCGGCGCAATGGCCGGAGGGGCAGCGACGTACTGGTGGGGCCGCAAGATAGCCGCAAACACCTCGCGTAAGGCGTTGGTGAAAGTTCCGGCGGTTACGGATGCCATGATCAGCGAGGTGGAGCAGGCGATCGCCGAGTCCGGGGCCGCATCTTTGCTGCGGGGCCCCACCCGCGGAATCCCGTACAAGCTCTACGCGCGGGCAGCCGGGCTGCAGCGGACCCCGCTCGTGACCTTTCTTGCCTGGACCGTGCCCGGCCGAATGATCCGGTTCGTGGTGGTGACAGCGGCAGTATCCGGGATTGCCGCTATGGGTCGCCGCCGGTTCCCTGGACTCTCTGAACGGAGCATCTCGACCGTGTTCTGGATCTGCTGGGGTGCGTTCTACGCGGTATTCATTCCGCTGAAGGCTCGTCGCGGGTCAGCCAGCAATCTGCCGGGACCTGATATTCAGCAGTCCCGCGATTTTGAACGCTGAGACCGGACAGCCGTTACTGCGTCTACTCCTCGAGCGCGTCTATCCGTTGATTTCCTCGAAAGACAGGACCTCGGATGCCAGGCCAAGCAGACCCGTCCATTCGCCGCACTCCTGCGTGGTGATGTACACACGCTGATACGGCCCCCGCCATTGCGGCTCCCGGATACCTGCGATCCCGCGGCTTCATCCACAGTGCATTCAATCCGCACATGGTGGCTCTCGTCATATAGGGACGCCATCCGCGGGACCACCATAGTCGCTAAAAGCAACAGCAGGATGGCGGGATATATTAATCGGGCGGAACGCCGCTTTTTCTGCGGTTGTTGTCCATTCTTCTCGGCCGGGCCACCGTCGGCTTGCTCAGGCGAGTGATTTATTTCTTTGTCCTCATCAACAGTTATCCGGAATCAGCGATGGCAGTGAAGCCGTCAGACTATTCCTTCAAACGAGAAGACTTCAGACGTCATGTGCAGACGATCTGAAAGCCAGCAAGAAAATGCCCGGACGCAAAGCGTCCGGGCATTTCTCGTTTTAATCGCAGGTGCGCAGTTACTCGCGGTTCAGCTTGTCCTGAACCGTGCCGGCAACCTTTTCCACGACGTTGGGGATGTCGGTGGTGCCGTAGTAACGGGCATCCGGACGCGTGACGTCCGGCATCGGAGCCGTGGTGGTGGGGCCTTCGTGGTAGCTGAACTCGCCCTTGCCGTCCGGCGTGGGGCCGGAAGCCCAGGAACCCTCGGAGGCGTGCTTGCCGTCGGAGAAGTTCAGGTACTGGTAGGAAACCTCGCGGTGTTCCTTCTTGATCGGGAAGTTGCTCGGAACCGGAAGCAGCTCGTGGCCCTCTTCCTGCAGTTCCTTGGCAGCGGCCGTCCACATGTTCTGGTGCATCGTGTCGCGGGCCAGGAGGAACGCGAGCATATCGCGGACGCCCTTGTCATCGGTCATGTGGTACAGGCGGGCGACGGCGAGGCGTCCCTGCATTTCGATGTTGGCGTTGGACGTGAAGTCGGCGAGCAGGTTGCCGCTGGCAGTCACGTAGCCACCGGTCCACGGGTTGCCGTTGCTGTCCACCGGACGGGCGCCGGCACCGGCAACAATGGCGTGCTGAACATCCATACCGCCGACGACTGCTGCGATCGTCGGATCCGACTGCACGGCGTCGTCGGTGATACCCAGGGGAGCCTTTTCCAGCAGCTGGGCAATCATGATGGCCAGCATTTCCACGTGGCCCATCTCTTCGGCGGCGATGCCGTAGAGCAGGTCGCGGTACTTACCGGGCAGGTGGGAATTCCACGACTGGAATCCGTACTGCATTGCTACGGTGATTTCGCCGTACTGTCCGCCAAGGACTTCCTGAAGCTTGCGGGCGAAAACAGCATCCGGCTTATCGGGTGTCGCCGAGAACTGGAGTTCCTGCTTATGGAAAAACACTATGCACCTCCGCATATCAGGCCCGACATCAGTTGGGTCGCCTCTTATGGCGACCCCGGGGGCCAGTATGTGAAACCTATCCCAACAGGCAAGTTATAAGCAAGCTTAGTAGTTTGACCGAGGCAGGACGGTTTTCCTGTTGGACCTTCTCGACGAAAAACGCCTGCACTGCCCGACTTGCCTTCACCGGGATCCGCCGTTTAGCCTAATACCCGAGGCCCAGCAGTGCGCCGCGGAACTCCTATTTTGGGAATCCTGTGGACCATAAACTGCGTGTACTCGTTCGGCTCGATGTCGACCCTTCCTCCGCCGTCCTTGAAGTGACCGGCTGCCTCACAGCCGACAGCTGGGGTTCCCTGACACCCCTGATCCGGAAAACTGCCGCTCTTGTGCGCGGACACCGGATTACCGTGGACCTGACCGCAGCCCAGCACATCGAACGTGCTGCCCTTCCCCTCCTTCGTGAAAACGTTGCCGGGCGGGACATTGACCTCAGGATCGAGTGTCCGGACATTCTCCCCGAGTGCCCGGCCCTGGTCTCGGCCGCCGGAGGGGCGAAGCAATGAGACTCTTCCGCACCCAGCACGCTTCGGCCTTGTCACTGTTTGATCTGCCGGCAGATCCCTTGGATGTCAGAGCGCTGGCCGCTCTGCCCCAGAGGACTTTGCTAAGCCTGACGGACCGTGTCTATCGGCAACTGGATTCCGAGCATCCCCCCGCCTACGCGCTGGACTGGTACAGCGCATTGGCCGGTGAATGGGCCAGACGGACGGGCGTGGGCGGCCGCCCGGAGGGTCAGACCCATCACGCCTGGACGGAAAACCATGAGGAACCGTGAGGTCAGCCGTGCCCAGTGATCTCCCTCTGGACGAACTTTCCACTCTTATGGCCCGGATGCGTGGGATGCTCCTCACCGAGGAAACCGTGGCCCACGCCGTCGACCTGCTTGCCGAGGCAATGCGGGAAAGCATTCCCGGCACCGTGGGGGCCGGTGTTTCACTGATGGATGAGCAGGGCCGCAGGACCAGCACAGGGTCCACCGACGGGCTGGTGGTCGCTGCCGACGAGCTGCAGTACCGGCTGGGAGACGGGCCTTGCCTGGAAGCCTGGGCCAGTGCTGCCCCCGTGCGGTCGGATGACCTCGCGGCGGAGATCCGCTGGCAGGGATGGAGCGTCCCGGCGGCTGAGCTGGGGTTACGCTCGGTCCTGAGTGTGCCGTTGCTCCACAAGAGGGACATCCTCGGTGCAATGAAGATCTACTCCATGGAGACCGCGGCCTTTAACGAGCACAGCGAGCATCTGCTGACGCTCTTCGCCGGCCCCGCGGCGACACTGCTTGCGAACGTCCAGTCCACCGAAGTGCCGCACCGGGCCAGCAGGGAACTGAAAGACGCCATGGCCAGCCGGGACAGCATCGCGTTGGCCCGCGGTATTCTCATGGAGCGGAACAGGCTTAATACAGAGGAGGCCATGCGTGAGCTGATCATCAGCTCACGGAGCAACGGGCATTCCCTGCGCAGCGTCTCCGAACAAGTCATAATGAGCGTTAGCAACCGAGAGCGCTACTAGGGGCAGACGATGGGTTTCGAGGCTGTTGAGCCGGAGCAACGGCAGTTGCTCAAGAAAGCGCTTGAGGACGCCCGGTTGACAGTGCCCGAAGTGTGGATGAAGTACTTCAGCATCGGAGGCGCAGCCGGCGAATACGAAATCGATGCCTATATCAACGGGTCCCTGTCCCTCCCTCCCTTCCAGCGGGACATCCTCGCCCATGCCGCGAACGAGCTCATCGACCAACTGCCCGCACGTCCGCGTGCGCCGTACAGTGCCGAGGTGACCCAACGCCGTGCAGTTGACGGACGTGAGGTGAACGGCCTGGGCGCCGAAAATGATCCCTCGCAACGGCACCGGAGAAACGCCGGCGAGGACTAGCAGCCTCCCGGCTTCGCCCGCCGTGGCAACGAGCCCGGGCAGCCTTTGTAGGATGAAGCATGGACACCAACGAATCACAGCCCACCATTGCCCAGCTGCGTGCACGGCAGACCGACCTTGTGCTCGCCCTGGCGACTGAGTCCCGCTCCGACCGCCTGCAGCAGTACAGCGATGAACTGGAGTTCCTCGTGAAGTACATCCAGGAACGCGAAGAAGCCGAGGCCGCCGCATCGCACCCCGCCTCTGCCTCCACCCCTTCCCCCGCCGGGGACACCGCTCCCCAGGCCGACGGCGTCGAGCAGCGTGAAGACGGCGTGGTGATTGAGCCTGGCTCCGATCTGGAGGCCGACGTCGACCGCGACAACCGCTAAGCCGGCACCACCCCGGATTCAGTCCTCCCAGAAGCGCCGGACGACGTCGGCAATCTCCTTCGCCTGCCGCCGGCCCGCCGCGACCGAGGGCCGGCGGGTGGAATCGAGCAGCATGTTGGTGCCAAAGGCCTGCAACGCCTGTGCGTCGGCTTCAATCAACAACGGCTTACCGTCCTTGCTGATCGTTTTCAGCGCCTGAGGGAGGGTGGGCCCGAAGGGGCTCTGCGGCGCCTCGAGTCCGCAGGAAACCACCAGCACCTTCCCAAAGCCGGCAGCGACATCGGCATTGGTACCCGAGCGCATACCCCCGTCCATGTAGACCCTCCCGTTGATGTGCACGGGCGGCCACACCGTCGGGACAGTGCAGCTGGCGGTGACCGCCAAACCAAGGTCCACGCCGGAATCGCCGTCGAACACCTTGAAGCTGCCGTCTTCGGCGTCCACCACCGTGACACCCAGCGCCTTTTCGGGCCAGGCCGGGAAAGGAACCAGTGAACGGATGCTGTTCACCCAGGCCTCCTCGGTCAGCTGCGTGTCCGCTTTGAGGGCCAACTGCCCCAGGCGTGCGCGGGCGGCTTTCTCCCCGCCGCCGCCAAAGCCGGCCGCGCCCATGATGTTCATGAACCGCTCGCCGTCGAATGCGTCCGGCTCCTGGTAATCCGCGGCGCCGGCTCCTTCCTCAGCCGTCTCCTGGGCGAGCGCCGCAGCCCGCAGCTGCCCGAAGCGAAGGGCGGTTCCCACCACCGATCCGGCCGATGTACCGACGACGAGGTCTGCCTCATTGAGGTCGATGCCCTGGTCCAGCAGTTCCGCCAGCAGGCCGATCTCCCAGGCGATGCCGGCAACTCCGCCGCCGCCCAACACCACCGCACGCGATTCCAACACGTTGTAACCTCCTGGCTTGCCGCCGTCGAAGTGCTCTTCGTTGTCCACGCAGTGTAAGCCCGGCGCCCGCCCGGTTACCGGACCTCACCGGTTCCGGGCTTGAATGGTTGCATGGCATTAAAAGTTTTGATGGTGGGCCGCAAGCACGAGGACTGGGTTGTTGACGGGATCCGCCGGTACGAAAAGCGGTTGAAGAAGCCCTTCGACCTGACCTGGGTCCCCATTCCGCATTCGGCCCGGGAAGGCGACGCCGCCCGCCGGGAGGAGTCCGAGCGGCTGCTGGCGAAGGTCGGATCCGACTACGTGATCCTGCTGGACGAGCGGGGCAAGGCCATCACCTCGCCGGCGCTGGCGCAGACCCTGCAGAGACCGCTGGATTCCTCGCGCAACGTCACTCTGATCATCGGCGGGGCCTACGGCGTGGACCAGAGTGTCCACGACCGTGCCGACTTTGTCTGGTCCCTCTCCCCCCTGGTGTTCCCCCACCAACTGGTCCGATTGATCCTCGCGGAGCAGGTGTACCGGGCCCAGGAGATCGCCGGCGGACGCCCCTACCACCACGAATAAGGCAGGGGGCGACGGCGGGACTTCCGCTCGGACCCGGTGTGCAGCCGGTGCTGCGGCTGCACGGTAAAGTAGGAGCAGTTTTTCAGCAGTCCGGCAGGCTCCGTGCCGCGGCCGGCGGGACCGGAGAGGGAAGCATGCCGCAGCGCACCGATCCCTTCCGGCTGCTACGCGCCGGAATCGCCACGGCGGTCATTTTCGCGCTGGCCACCGGTGCGCATCTGGCCGGCGGCGGGATACTCCCCGAACCGGTCCTCCTCATAGCCCTGGCCGCCTTCACCCTGGCCGGCGTCAGCATCACCGCCGGGCGCCGGTTCCGGCCCGGCAGCCTCTTCCTGGTCCTCGGCGCCGCGCAGCTCGGACTCCATGAAGCCTTTGACCTCCTGACCTCCGGCGTCCAGTGCCTGCCCGGCGCTTCCACCCACCACGGCGTTGCCGTCGTCTGTCCGGAGGCGGCGCCGCTGCCCGGTGCTGCCCTGTCCGGTTTCCACGCGCTCCAGCACGACGCCGGCCCCGCCCTGTTCCTCGCGCACCTCGCCGCCGTGGCGCTGTCCGCGCTGGTGCTCGCCCGGGGCGAGGACGCCCTGCACGCCACGGCGGCCTGGCTGCGGCCGCTGTTCACGCCGCCGGCCCCGACGAGGTTCCAACCCGTCCGGCCGCAGGCGATTTCCGGTCCCGCCGCCGGGACCCCGCGCGCCCGGTTCTGCTCCGCGCGCCCGTTGCGCGGGCCGCCGTCGTACGCATTGGCCTAATTCCTTTTCCAGTACTTCCCGCCTCCAGCGCGGTTTTTTGGCAATGCGCCACCGAAAGGCTTTTCCATGCGTACCTCCTCCTCCGTCCTCCTTGCCGCCGGCGGCACCGCCGCTCTGATGGCGCTCGGCCTGGCACCGGCAGCCGCCCACGTGCATGTCACCCCCGACACCACCGGCGCGGGCGAGTCCGCCCTGCTGACCTTCGACCTCTCGCACGGCTGCGAAGGCTCCCCGACCACCGCCCTGACCTTCACCCTCCCGGACGAACTGGCGGACGCCACCCCCACGGCCCACCCCGGCTGGGACATCAAGAAGGTCACCGAGGAGCTCGCGGAGCCGCGGACCCTGCCCAACGGGTCACAGGTCAGCTCGCGGACCAGCGAAATTGTTTACACCGCCAAGGAACCGTTGCCCGACGGCGTCCGGGACACCATTACGCTCGGCGTTGACCTGCCCGACGCCGAAGACACCACCCTGGCCTTCCCCGTGCTGCAAAGCTGCGAAAAGGGGGAAACGGACTGGTCCCAGATCCCGACCGATGGCCAGTCCGGCCACGACCTCGACTCCCCGGCGCCTGCGGTCACCATCACCGAAGCGGACGACGACGATGATCACGCCGCCGGCGACGAGCACGGCAGCGCCCACGGCACCACGCCGGAAAGCGCCGATGACCGGGACGACGACGTCGAGGCCGCCGAAGTTGCCGGCTATGTCGGCCTGGGCGCCGGACTGCTGGGCCTTGCGGCAGGCGTCACCGCCCTGATCCGCACCCGCGGGCGCAACCGGGCCTGACCCGCGGAACCTGAGCGGGCGCCGGCAGCTTGTTCCCGGCGCCCGTAACGGTTTTGCGTCATTCCGTCCTGCCGGGCGGGGCGGATTGACGCGCCCCCGCCCGGCAGGAAAGGTGAGAGCATGATCACCATGGCACCTGCCTCCCCCGTCAAAAAGTCCTTCCCGTCCCGCAAGGCGCTAGCCCTGGTGGCTTTGCTGACTCTCTCCGGTTCCGCGTTGGCCGGCTGCGGCGGCTCAGGGGACGACGGCGGCGCGTCAGTGTCCCCGTCGGCATCAGCCAGTGAGACCACACCCTCACCGTCAGCATCCAGCGAACCTGCTCCGGCTCCGGCTTCGTCGCCGGCAGCCACAGGCGGATCAGCGGCCGTTGGCCCCGTTCCCTGCACGGCCGACATGCTTGCCGGCGCTGTGGAGAATGTTCCCGGCGGCGCCGGAGCGGACGGCATCTCCCGTGTCCTGGTGCTGACCAACATCTCCACCGACGGCACCTGCACCGTGGCCGGCTACCCGGGCGTCTCCTACCTCGACGCCGCCGGACAGCAGGTGGGCGCACCGGCCGCCCGGACCGAGGCGGCGGCAGCCGTTCCCGTCACGTTGGCACCAGGCCAGGCAGCGGCCGCCGAACTGCGGGAAACCGTGGCGCAGAAGTACGGAAACTGCCAGGTGCTGGAGACTGCGTCCCTGCTGGTCTATCCGCCGGAGGACACCGCTTCCCTGACCGTCCCCTACTCCTCCACGGGTTGCACCAACGCGGATATCGAGCTGATGCAGGTAGGGATCCTGCAGGCTCGCTGATTTTCGGCCTGCAGCCGAACCCCCGGTGACAGCGGCCAAACTGTCACCGGGGTGCGGAAGAATAGTGCCATGACATCGGCATCTTCGGTGCTAGCCAAGTTCACCCCCGCCACCCGGGAATGGTTCGAGGGTGCCTTCACTGCGCCCACCCCGGCTCAGGTGGGAGCTTGGGATGCGATCTCGGAGCGGGCCAATGCACTGGTGGTCGCACCCACCGGGTCGGGCAAAACACTGGCCGCATTCCTCTGGGCGCTGGACAGCTTTATTGCCTCTGCCGCCGCTGCCGACCCCGAAGGCCTGCCGCCCGCCGAACTGCCGCTTCAGGAACTGCCTGAACCCGCTCCCAAACCGGCGGGGCGAAAGCGTACCCGGGAACCCAAACGCAAAACCAAGGTCCTCTATATCTCCCCATTGAAGGCCCTCGGCGTCGATGTGGAACGCAACCTCCGCTCGCCGTTGATCGGCATTACCCAGACCGCCAAACGGCTGGGCCTGCCGGCGCCGTCCATCACCGTGGGCGTCCGGTCCGGCGACACTCCGCAGAATGAGCGGCGCGCCCTGCTGACGCGGCCGCCGGACATCCTCATCACCACGCCCGAATCCCTGTTCCTGATGCTCACGTCTCAGGCCCGGGAAACCCTGGCCGAAGTGGAAACCGTGATCGTGGACGAGGTCCACGCCGTGGCAGGCACCAAACGCGGCGCCCACCTGGCCGTTACGCTGGCCCGGCTGGATGCCATGCTGGAAAAGCCCGTGCAGCGGATCGGGCTCTCCGCCACAGTGGAGCCGCACGAAACCGTGGCGCGTTTCCTCGGCGGCAATGCCCCGGTGCGGATCGTTGCGCCGAAGTCCCGGAAGAACTGGAACCTCACCGTCACCGTTCCGGTGGAGGACATGACGGATCTGGGCAACGCTCCCACCACCGAGGACACCGTGGAGGGCGGCTACGCTCCGCAGGCAAGCATCTGGCCGCATGTGGAAGAAAAGATTGTCGACCTCATCGAGGCGAACCGATCCACCATCGTGTTTGCCAACTCCCGGCGCCTGGCCGAGCGCATCACTGCCCGCCTGAACGAGATCCATGCCTTCCGGCTGGAGGCTGCACAGGCAGCCACCGGAACGGACGGAACCGCAGCACCCGTGCCCGTCGCCGCCCGCCCGCCGGCCCAGATCATGGCGCAGGCCGGGGTGTCCATGCTGCGGCGCGAGGACCTCGCGGTCGAAGACGACACCCCCGTACTGGCCCGGGCGCACCACGGCTCGGTGTCCCGGGACCAGCGGGCCCTGATCGAAGACGACCTGAAATCCGGCCGGCTGCGCTGCGTGGTGGCCACCAGCTCCCTGGAACTCGGCATCGACATGGGGGCCGTGGACCTGGTGGTGCAGGTCGAATCGCCGCCGTCGGTGGCCAGCGGGCTGCAGCGGGTGGGCCGGGCCGGGCACCAGGTGGGTGAAATCTCCCAGGGCGTGATGTTCCCCAAGCACCGCGGTGACCTGCTGAACTCCGCGGTCACCGCCGAGCGGATGCTGGCCGGGCAGATCGAACCCCTGGCCATTCCGGCCAACCCGCTGGACATCCTCGCCCAGCAGACCGTGGCCGCCGCCGCGCTGGGTTCCATCGATGTGGAGGAATGGTTCGACGTCGTCCGCCAATCCGCACCCTTTGCCGGGCTGCCGCGCTCCGCGTTCGACGCCACCCTCGACCTGCTTTCCGGCCGCTACCCCTCGGACGAGTTCGCCGAGCTGCGGCCCCGGATTGTCTGGGACCGCACCGAAGGCACCATTACCGGCCGGCCCGGAGCGCAGCGCCTCGCCGTCACCTCCGGCGGCACCATCCCGGACCGCGGCCTCTTCGGCGTCTACCTGGTGGGCGATTCCGAGGGCAAGAACAGTCGGCGGGTCGGTGAACTCGATGAGGAGATGGTCTACGAGTCCCGGGTCGGGGACATTTTCGCCCTGGGTGCCACGAGCTGGCGGATCGAGGACATCACCCACGACCGGGTGCTGGTCTCCCCTGCCTTCGGGCAGCCGGGCAAACTGCCGTTCTGGCGCGGGGATACCCTCGGCCGGCCGGTGGAACTGGGCCGCGCGCTGGGGGCGTTCGTCCGCGAGATGGCGGCCGCTGACGATGCAGCGGCCCGGGAACGCCTGACGGCCGTCGGGTTGGATGAGTGGGCCGCAGGGAACCTGATTACGTACCTGCGCGACCAGCAGCAGGCCACCGATGTGGTGCCGAACGATCGGTCGCTGGTGGTGGAACGCTTCCACGACGAACTCGGCGACTGGCGGGTAGTCCTGCACAGCCCGTACGGCATGCCGGTCCATGCACCCTGGGCACTCGCCGTCGGGGCGCGGCTGCACGCCCGTTACGGGCTGGACGGTTCGGCCATGGCATCGGATGACGGCATTGTGCTGCGCGTGCCGCTGATGGAGGACGAACCGCCCGGCGCCGAGCTGTTCCTGTTCGACCCGGAAGAACTGGACTCCATCGTTACCGCCGAGGTGGGCGGGTCGGCGCTGTTCGCCTCGCGGTTCCGCGAGTGTGCGGCGCGTGCGCTGCTGCTGCCGCGGCAGAACCCGTCCAAACGCACCCCGCTCTGGCAGCAGCGGCAGCGGTCGGCGCAGCTGCTGGATGTCGCTAAAAAGTACCCGACGTTCCCGATCCTGCTGGAAACGGTGCGCGAATGCCTGCAGGATGTCTACGATCTGCCCGCGTTGAAAGACATTGCGTCCGGGATTGAGCGGCGCGAGATCCGGCTCGCAGAGACCACCACGCCCTCGCCGTCGCCGTTCGCCCGCTCCATGCTCTTCGGTTACGTGGGCGCTTTCCTGTACGAGGGCGATTCGCCGCTGGCCGAGCGCAAGGCCGCCGCCCTGTCCCTGGATCCCACGCTGCTCAATGAGCTGCTGGGCCGGGCCGAACTGCGCGAACTGCTGGACGCGCGGATCATCGCCCGGATCGAGAGTGAACTCCAGCGGCTGGATCCGGACCGCCATGCCCGCGGGCTGGAAGGCGTGGCGGACCTGCTGCGGCTGCTTGGACCGTTGTCCGTTCCAGAGGTAGCCGCCCGCCTGCAGCCGGTGGAGCTTGCCGTTGACGAGACCGGGACTGCGGTGGAACCGGCTCCTTCCACAGCCACCCCGGAGGACGCCGAAGAGCTGTTGGAGCAACTGGTCCGCGCCAACCGGGCCCTGAAAATCGGCATGGCCGGCAGCACCCGGTATGCGGCCATCGAAGACGCCGCCCGGCTGCGGGACGCCCTCGGAGTTCCGTTGCCGATGGGCGTGCCGCTGGCCTTTATCGAACCCGTTGCGGATCCGCTCGGGGACCTCGTCGGCCGGTATGCACGCACCCACGGACCCTTCACCGCCGCCGAAGCCGCCGCCCGGCTGGGCCTCGGCGTCGCCGTCGTCACCGGCACCCTGCAGCGTCTGGCCGGCGAGGGACGCCTCGCCGAGGGTGAATTCCGCCCCGCTGAAACGCTGCTGCTGGACGCGGCCGCCGGCGTCGATTCCACTCCCCCGGCCACCGTCACCGTTCCCGGCTCTCCCGCCGGCACCGAATGGTGCGACGTCGAGGTGCTGCGGCGGCTGCGGCGCAGTTCGCTCGCGGCCCTGCGTTCCGAGGTGGAGCCGGTGGACCCGGCCACCTACGGTCGGTTCCTGCCGGCCTGGCAGAATGTGGGATCGTCATTGCGCGGGCTGGACGGCGTGGCCACGGTGATCGACCAGCTTTCCGGCGTGCCGATCCCGGCCTCGGCCTGGGAACCGCTGATCCTGGGCTCCCGGGTGCGCGACTACGCCCCGGCCATGCTGGATGAGCTGACCGCCACGGGCGAAGTGGTGTGGTCCGGCAGCGGCTCCCTGCCGGGCAACGACGGCTGGATTGCCCTGCACCTGGCCGAAAACGCACCGCTGACGCTCAACCCCTCCCCTGATTTCGAGCCGGGCGGCCTGCACCAGCGGCTGCTGGAGCTGCTGGGCAACGGCGGCGCGTACTTCTTCCGCCAGCTCGGCGACGGTCTCGCCGCGGACGGCATGGCCGAAACGGATGCGAACATCATTTCCGCCCTCTGGGAACTCGTCTGGGCAGGGCGGATCAGCAATGACACCTTCACCCCGGTGCGGTCCCTGCTGTCCGGCGGGAAAACGGCCCACAAGCAGCGGGCCGCCACCCCGCGTGCCCGCACTGCCCGGATGGGACGTCTTGGACGGGCACCCGGGGCGTCACTGACGGGCAGCTCCATGCGGCTGGCGGCCGGCGGCGGCGCGTCCGCCCCGGCGCTCCGCAACGCCCCGCCCCTGGTCGCCGGGCGGTGGAGCATGCTCCCCGAGGTGGAAACCGACACCACTCTGCATGCCCACGCCACGGCCGAGCTGATGCTGGACCGCTACGGTGTGGTCACCCGCGGCTCCGTGGCCAGCGAAGGCACCCCGGGCGGCTTCGCCCTGCTCTACCGGGTTCTGGCCCGGCTGGAGGAAATGGGCAGGTGCCGGCGCGGCTACTTCATTGAGCAGCTCGGTGCAGCCCAGTTCGCCGTGCCCGCCACGGTGGACCGGCTGCGCTCCTTCTCCGAAGACGCCCAGCTGAAGCAGCCCGAACCGTCCGCCGTCGCACTGGCCGCCACCGATCCGGCGAACCCCTACGGCGCCGCCCTGCCCTGGCCCACCCTGGAGGGTGGACACCGGCCCGGCCGCAAAGCCGGAGCGCTGGTGGTCCTGGTCGACGGCGAGCTGGCGCTGTACGCCGAACGCGGCGGCAAGACACTGCTGACCTTCACCGAGGAGCCGGCCACCTTGGAGCTTTCCGCAGCCGCGCTGGTGCGGATTATCCAACGGGGCGCGGCGGAGAAAATGGCCATCGAGAAGGTCAACGGGACGGATATCCTCGATACGGAGGCTGCGCGGGCACTGACCGCCGCAGGTTTCTACACCACGCCGAAGGGACTGCGCTACCGTGTCTGAGCTGTCGGTCCTGTGCGTAGTCGAGCCGGGGAGGAACCGTGCCTGAGGGCGATACCATCTGGCGGGCGGCGAGGGACCTCAATGCCGTCCTGGCCGGCAAAGAGCTGACCCGGTGCGATATCCGCGTGCCGAAATTCGCCACCACCGATTTCACCGGCTCCGCGGTGCAGGACGTCGTATCCCGCGGCAAGCATCTGCTGATCCGCGGCGGCGATCCCGTGGACGGCTGGATCCTCCACTCCCACCTGAAAATGGAGGGGCTTTGGCACGTTTACGCGCGTGGAGAGAAGTGGCGCCGCCCCGCGTTCAAGGCCCGCTGCATCCTCGAAACGGACACCCACCAGGTGGTCGGATTCGACCTCGGGTTCCTCCGGGTACTGTCCCGCAAAGACGAGGACGACGCCGTCGGCTACCTGGGTCCGGACCTGCTGGGACCGGACTGGGATGCCGAGGAGGCACTGCGCCGGATCAAGGCCCAGCCGGACCGGCCGATCGGCCTGGCACTGCTGGACCAGCGGAACCTCGCCGGCATCGGCAACATCTACCGGTGCGAGCTGTGCTTCCTGGCCGGCATCCACCCGCTGACCCCGGTCTCGGATGTACCGGATCTGCCTCGACTGGTGGACCTGTCCAAGCGGCTCCTGGAGGTCAACAAGGCCCGCTCCCGCCGGATCACCACCGGTGCCATGGGCCGGGACCAGCTCTGGGTCTATAACCGGGAACGGCGGGGCTGCCTGCGCTGCGGCACCAAGGTGGCGCATGAGCTGCTCGGCGACAACGAGATGGAAATGCGGGACCTGTACTACTGCCCGCACTGCCAGCCGTTTCCCTAAATGCCTGCCCGCTCCCCGGCCCCATCGATGGCAGAATGCTTCGCATGGCCAATCCCTCGAACTCCCGCACCGGGGGTCTGCAACTCTCCGCGACGACCATCAGCTCCCCGGACCCGCGGGGACTTGCCGCGTTTTATGCGCGGCTGCTGGAGTGGGAGACGGTCACGTCGGAGCCTGATTGGGCGGTGCTGCAGAATCCGTCCGGCGGCCCCGGTGTGTCTTTCCACATTGACGAAGACTATGTGCGCCCGGTGTGGCCGTCCGCCGAGGGCAACCAGCAGATGATGATGCACCTGGATATCCGGGTGGACGATCTGGACTCCGGTTCCGCCCACGCCATCGAATGCGGAGCCGTGGCTGCCCAGCATCAGCCGCAGGAGGATGTGCGGGTGTTCCTGGACCCGGACGGACATCCTTTCTGCCTTTTTGCACTGACACCACCTGCCCCCAGCTGGAACCGGCCGCTCCGGGCCCAGCCTCCTTACCTCAGCTGCCGGGCGGCCCGCCGGACGGAATCACCGATGCGGTGCAGCCGTTCCGAGTCCAGCTTCCAGGCCTGCCAGTACAGCAGGACATCCCGATGCGCACGCTCATCGAGCAGCACCAACGTCCCGTCCTGGAGCCCGTTACCCAACTGCAGTTCCGGCAGCATGCCCCAACCGAGTCCTGCACGGACCGCCGCCACGAAGGCCTCCGAGGACGGGATAGTGTGCCGGGGCGGTCGGCCGTCGACGCCGCGCTCCTGCAGGAAGCGGCGCTGCAGATCGTCCTTGGCATTGAATTGAACCACCGGCATGGCTGCCCAATCGACACCGTCCTCGCGCGTGAAGCGCTGCTGCAGGTCCGGCGTCGAGACCGGGAGATAGCGCATGGCACCCAATGCCTCGACCCTGCAGCCGTTGACCGGTGTTGGGTCGGCAGTGACGGCGCCGATGACGTCTCCCTGGCGCAACAGCTGCGCGCTGTGGTCCTGGTCTTCGACGTGCAGGTCCAGGGTGCTGTCCGTCCACTCGGCTGCTTCGGAGAGGACGGGGAGAAACCATGTAGCGAGGGAGTCCGCATTGACGGCCACCGGCGTCGGCGTCCGCGGTGAGGTGCCGCCCGAGAGTGCGGAGCGGGCTTCCCCTTCCAGCAGCTGCACCTGCCGTGCCATGCGCAGCAGGACCGCGCCGGCATCCGTCGGGGTGCTGGGCAACCCGCGGCGGACGACAACCTGGCCCACGGAGCTTTCCAGTGCCTTGATGCGCTGGCTCACGGCCGACGGACTAATATGCAGCCGGTCCGCCGCCGCTTCGAAGGTTCCCTCGTCGACGACGGCGGCCAGCGCCCGGAGATGCTCGAAGTTCATGAAGCAAACCTAATGCATGCTTCAAATCTTTCGTTTGTCTGAACGGATGCAGCTGGTTACCGTCGAGGGATGTTGAGTATTTGGGTAACCGGAATGGTCACCGGCCTCGGACTGATCGTGGCCATCGGAGCGCAGAATGCCTTTGTCCTGCGGCAGGGGCTGCGGCGCGAACACATCGGCGTGGTGGTGGCCCTGTGCATCATCAGCGATGCCCTGTTGATCCTGGGCGGCACCGCCGGGATCGGGGCATTGGTGTCCCGGTTCCCGGCGGTCCTGGAAATCCTGCGCTGGGCCGGCGCCGCCTATCTCGCCTGGTGGGGCATCCGATCCCTGATCTCCGCCGCCAGGCCCTCGGTGCTGGAAGCACAGGCACCGAGGGCGAAGGGCACCGTCATCCTGACCACCCTTGCCCTGACGTTCCTGAACCCGCACGTCTATCTGGACACCGTGGTGCTGCTGGGCAGCCTGGCGAACCACTACGGTTCCGATACGCGCTGGGTTTTTGCGGCCGGCGCCGTCGTCGGAAGCGTGCTCTGGTTTACGGCGCTGGGCTACGGTGCGCGCAGCTTATCCACGGTGCTGAACCGGCCGCGCACCTGGCAGATTGTGGACCTGCTGATCGGCGTCGTTATGCTCGTCCTCGCCGTCCGGCTCGTGGTCGGCTGACTCGGCGTAAGCCGCAGATGCGCCTATGCCCGCGCGTGCGTGGCGGTAACCCAGCGCAGCAGCGAGTACAGCAGCTGGGATGCACCGGGCATAAAGCCGGATCCGTGGTGGTAGACCGGATCCATGGTGGTTACCAGCAGCCGGGCGGGCTGGTTCACCTCGTCCACGTACAGCAGCGAACCGGACTCGGCACCGTCCTCTTCCATCACCACCAGCGAACGGGCACCGGGGCGCGGGTGCAGCAGACCGTGGTGATGCCAGGACACGGACCACGGAGTGAGGAATTCCCACATCGGATCCTCCGGCAGCCGCAGCCGGGTGCCGTTGTCCTCGCCGGTGCGCCACATCCAGAACACCGTGGGGCGGAAGCTGTAGCCGACGCCGGGCAGCCACTGTTCGACCTTGTTCTCGCCGAGCACGATCACGGTTTTTGACGGGTCCTGCAGCGCCGCCAGGATCGCCGGAACAAAGCGGGCGAGCTGCCCCTGATGCAGCCGGTCGCTGACAATCACCACTTCCAGGTCCGCGAGTACGGCCGGATCGGCATCCGGAAGATAGACGGATTCCAACCGGTACGGTGCCAGGGCCGGGTCGGCCAGGGTCCGCAGGGGCTGGAACGTGCCGCAGTGCAGCAGCCCGATCCGAGGCGCTGCCTGCCCCGCTTGGCGAGCGGCGGCGGCGGCCGGGCGTGTGCCGGCGGCGGCTGCCGGTACTGCCGGTACTGCCGGCTTCAGCTCAACTGTGTCCCGCACTCCGCCTTCCAGCCACTGCACCAGGTTCGGCCCCAGCACGCGGGTGGAATACTGATCGTCGCTGAAGCTCTCCAGGTCATTGCCGCCGTGGACGAGCACTTCCCCGTTCCCCAAGGTGTAGCTGTAGTCCAGCGGGAGCCGGTACTGGCCGATGCCGGTCACCACGGTCGCGCTCTCGGGCAGGTCCAGGTGATAGCCGCGGCCGTAGAAACCGGCGACGCCGATCTCCTCCAACCGCTCGTAGCTGTGGGTTCCGGGCACTCCGGTGCGGTAGTGCAGGTCCCGGTAGTCAATGCCTGCCCACACCGGATGCGGCCGGACCGGATGCGGCCGGACGTCCTGCGCGCCGCGGAATTCCAGCTTCCGCCAGACCGCCAGCCCGTCGATAAACGGCTTCACCACCTGGCCGTTGACCAGAACCCGGCCGCCGGCGCGGACGAAGCTGGTGAGCGCTTCGCGGTGCCTGCCCAGCAGGAGATGGTCCACCCCGCCGCCAATCACCAGGGCGTCGGCCGAGAGTATCCGGGCGCGGGCGGCGTCGTCGTCGAGGTCGTAGGCGTCCACCTCCTCGAAGGCGCCGCGCCAGGTGGTATCGGTCTGGCCAAGCATCGGCGTTCCGCCGATCAAGCGGATAATCACGGGTGTTCCTTTCCAAAAGGTGTTCGTATTTCCACCGGAGTCGGCCCTGGAGTGGGTGCCCCAACGGCGCCGGGCACCGGGCAGGCGCGGCAGGACGGGCCGAAATCCGGCACGGCGATCACGCGGTCGCCGGATTCCGTGCCCACTGTGGGGGTACAGATCGGCAGTCCGTAGACCTCGGAGAGGGCGGGACCGGTGAGCAGCTCTTCGGTGGGACCCCAGCGGACGTCGTGGCTGCCGACAAACAGCAGTGCGTTGCGGGACACGTGGAGCGCATGGTCGGGATGATGAGTGGTCATGATGACGCCCATGCCCTCCGCGGCCAGTCCGGTGAGCACGCTCAGCACGCGGGACTGGTTGTTCAGGTCCAGTGCAGAAGCCGGTTCGTCCAGGACGAGCAGTTCGCAGCCGGAGGCCACGGCCCGGGCAATGAGCACCAGCTGCCGCTGCCCGCCGGAGAGGGTGGAATAGTCGCGTCCGGCCCAGGCAGCCACGCCTACCCGTTCCATGGCCGCATCGGCGGCGGCGTGGTCCTCGGGGCGCGGAGTCTGATAGGCACGCAGGTGCCGGGTGCAGCCCATCAGTACCATGTCGGCGACGGTGAAGGACGGGCCAGCGCCGTGGTCCTGGGGCACGTACCCGATGCCCGGCGCCCCGTGAACCGTTCCCTCACGCGGGGAAAGCAGCCCGGAGAGGCACTTGAGCAGCGTGGTTTTACCGCGGGCGTTGGGGCCCAGGATGGACAGGATCTCCCCGCGTTCCAAGGAAAAGCCGAGGTTCCGGAAGAGCCACGGGCGCAGCCGGGAATAACGGAAACCGAGGTCGGTGGCCTGCAGCAGGGGCGCGGAGCCGGCGGCCGGGCTGCCCGCCACCGGATGAACCGTGCGGGACAGGGATGCGACGGTCATGAGAGCTCGGCTTTCTTCTGCGAACGGGCCAGCAGCACCACGAAGACGGGGGCGCCGATGATGGCGGTCAAGATGCCCAGCGGCAGTTCACTGCTGCTGATGGAACGGCTGAGGGTGTCGATGAGCATCAGGTAGGTGCCGCCCAGCAGCAACGACGCCGGCAGCAGGATCCGGTGGTCCGGCCCCACCCAGAGCCGGGCGAGGTGCGGCACCACCAGTCCCACCCAGCCGACGGCCCCGGCCACGGCCACGGTGCCGGCCGTCATCAGGGCAACGGCACACAAGAGCACCACCCGGGAGCGCTGCGGGTTCACGCCCAGCGCGGCGGCGTCGTCGTCCCCCAGGGACAACACATTCAGGCGCCAGCGCAGGGCGAGGACTATCGTTGCGCCGATGGCCACCGGGACCAGCGCGGTGAGCACCTTGTCATAGCTGGCCGAGGCGATGGAACCCAGCAGCCAGTGCACAATCGAGGGCAATTCGGAATACGGATCGGCCAGGTAGGTCATAAAGGAGACCAATGCGTTGAAGAACGCCGCCACCACAATCCCGCCCAGGACGATCATCAGCATTGCGTTGTCCCGTCCGCCCAGCCGGCCAAGCAGCAGGACGCCGGCGAGTGCGGCCAGCCCGAACCCGAAGGCACCGCCGACCATCCAGCCACCGGACAGCCCGAGGGTCAGCACCAGCACGCCGCCGAAGGACGCCCCGGCCGTGACGCCGATAATGTCCGGGCTGACCAGCGGATTGCGGAACAGTGCCTGCAGGCAGGCGCCGCCGAGCGAGAGCGCGCCGCCCACCAGGAAGGCCAGCAGCACGCGCGGCAGCCGTACATCCAGGACCACGGTGGCTTCCTGCTCGGTCCAGGTCCGGCGGAGCATCCCTTCGCCGCCGAAGAGTGCGGTGACTTCGTTGAACAGGATGCGCAGGATTTCGTTCGGCGGCACCCAGTACCGGCCGGCGGCCATGGAAACCAGGGCCACCGCGCACAGGATCAGGACGCAGAGCGGCAGGATCAGCCGGCGGCGCGTGGATTTCAGCGCCGACGACGGCGGGGCACCGGCCGACGACGCCGGGCCGGCGGCGCGGGCGGGTGCAGCCGCGCTATGAGAAGCCGCCACCTCAGCCACGGAAGACGTCGTAGCCAACGCTGGCACCGTTCAGGTCCAGCCGCAGGGCGGCATCAATCTGCGCCTCGCTCACGTCGTACCCGTAGAGGTACGCGATCTTTTCCTTCATGGCGGTGCGCAGGGTGTTCTTGGTGCGGCCGGGATGGAACACCTCGGCTGCCCACTGCCACATCAGCGGCGATTCGGCGCAGGGCACCTCCCAGCGGTAACCGCCCAGCGGTGCCTTGTAGACCCGGCGGGTTTTGACGGCAGACACGGAGGCGAGGGACGGATCCGCATAGACCTCCGCCGGGGTGCGGGTATCGAAACCGCCCAGCGTGATGACTTCGGGATCCCACTCGATCAGCTGCTCGGCGCTGACCACGTTCTCGGCCGAAAGGTTCTCCGCCGCCATGTTCTGCCCGCCGGCCAGCTCCATCCAGTAGTGCATGTAGGAGGACTTGTTGGAGGCCGAATAGCCGTCACCGGACTGGCCAAGGTGGACCACCCGCACCGGCTTGGAAACAGCGGCGAGCTCATCCTCCAGCCGCGCGATTTCAGCATGCATCCAGCCCACAATTTCGGTGCCGCGCTCGGGCTTGCCGAGGATGGTGGAGAACAGGGACACCCAGGTTTCCAGGTACTCCTGCGTTCCGTAGAGCAGGCAGACGGTTTTGAAGCCGGCGTTTTCCAGCGGCTCCACAAGTCCGTCGCCCTGGTCCGCCCACTGGAACACCACGTCGGGTTCCAGTTCGGTGATGGTCTCGATGTTGGGCGTGAAGCTCGACGGCGAGATGGTGGTGGTGGTTTTCGATTCCGGGAACATCTCCCCGAACAGGCCCTGCCGGTTTGCCTGCAGAGTGGATTCGTTGATGCCCACGATCTTGCCGTACCCGCCGTCCACCGCGGCCAGCATGGACGGGGAGGGGATGACCGTGGTGGCGATTTTCTGCACCGGGCCATCGAAGGAAACCTCGACGCCGCGCATGTCGGTGACGGTGAAACCGCCGGATCCTGCTGCATTCCCTGCCGCGGCCACGGTGTCACGGCTGGAGCAGGCCCCCAGCGCCAACGCCAGGAAGCCGAGCCCGGCTCCGCCCAGGATATTGCGGCGCGAGGGTCCGGATTTGGGGCGGAGCGGGGAGATTTCGGGTGCAGTCAAGGACGTTCCTATCGCAGGCGAGAGGTAAGGATTACCTAAGCGGACCCCTACATCTGACCACAACCGAAGAGATTAGAGCACGTTTTTATGCCCTAATTACGGTGTGAAATGCATCGCATTGATTCCTAGCCGTCCTACCTTCCAGCAAGGCTAGGATTGGTGGAATGGATACGCCTCAGCGGCCCTCAGGGCAGGACGGCTATTGGTACGGCCCCGATCCGGAGCATCCAAAAGCCCGCGCCGTACTGGATGCAGTGCGCAGCTACCGTGCCGCTGAAACCCTGGTCCGCCGACGCACCCAGGATGCCATGGGGATGAACGAAAACGACCTCCTGGCCATGCGCTGCCTCATGCAGGCCCGGCAGGCCGGCGGGAGCCTCGGCCCCAAGGACCTGAGCAGGCTCCTTGGCATCTCCACCGCCTCCACCACCGCACTTATCGACCGGCTGGAACGCGGCGGGTACGTACGACGGCGCGCCCGCCCCAATGACCGCCGCGCCTGGGAGATCGTCCCCACCGACACATCGGACAGCGACGTCCGCCAGACCGTGGGCGATATGCACCAGCGCATGATGCAGGCCGCGGCAGAGCTGTCGCCGCAGGAAGCCGAGATTGTCATTTCCTTTATGGGCCGCCTGCGTTCCGCCCTGGAGGACCCGAGCCCGGACCCGGGGCACCGGCAGGACTAGCCCCGTCCCACTTGGCGGCTCACGCGGACATTCCCCGCCCGGAAGCTGGACTCAACTGCGCCGCCCACTCTATGGTTAGCCGAACTACTCACTAGGGAAACTAGCTAATAAGCGGGGGCGACATGGACGGGTACCCACCAGCAAGAAGCGTGCCGCCACCTGCCTCGGACGCCTCGGGCTTTAGCGCCCATGTCCTCATCGACGGACGGTTCTGCCTTGATGAGCCCATCGGTCACGGCACCGCTGCCTACGTCTGGCGTGCCACGGATCTTGCCTCCCTGCAGAAGGTGGCCGTAAAGATCTTTTCCGCACCGCTCGGACACGCACCTCAGGGGCATGAAGCCGTCCGGGAAGCGGCCGCACTGCGAGCCGTCGAAAATCCGCACGTGGTTCGGATGATTTCCACGGGCACCATCAGCCACCCCGACACCGGCGTGCAGACGCCGTACCTGGTTCTGGAACTGGTGCGGGGCGCCGATCTGCGGCACAGACCCTCCGGCCTGCTGGAACCTGTGGACGCAGCACTGCTCGGGGCCGAGCTGGCCGCCGGGCTCGCGGGCGTGCACGCTGCGGGGTACATCCACCGGGACGTGAAACCCTCGAACATCCTGGTGGATCCTGCAACCGGCCACGCCAAGATTACCGATCTGGGTATCGCCGTCAGCACCCACAGGGTCGGAGATAAGGAACCGTCCTACGGGAGCCTGCCCTACATGAGTCCCGAGCAGGTGCGGCGCGCGACCCTGACCTCCGCCACGGACATTTACTCGCTGGGACTTGTCCTGCTCGAATGCCTGACGGGAGTCCGCGCCTTCGACCTGCCGCAGGGCGACTCCATGGCGGCCCGGACGGTCCACGGACCGGAGATCCCGCCCGCGCTCCCCGCCGGCTGGCGGTCGCTGCTGTCCGCCATGACTTCCCTCTCTCCGCGCGAACGCCCGAGCGCCGAGCAGTGCCGGGTGGCGCTGGCATCCCTGCAGCACCAGCACGCCCAAGCCGCCGCTGCCTGAACACGGGCACCCGCCCGCACGGACGACGCCGGCCGCTAGGGCAGCTTTCCGGCCATCCGTTCGCGCATCAGACCGCTGGCCTCATTCAGCCCGGTGATCTGAACCTCGGTTCCGCGCCGCCGGTACTTCTCCGTCACGGCGTCGAGCGCTGCCACGGTTGACGCGTCCCAGACGTGGGAACCGCTCAGGTCAATGACCACCTTCGCCGGATCCAGGACGTACTCGAACTGGGAATACAGATCATTCGAGGAGGCGAAGAACAGCTCGCCGTTCACCGTGTAGACCGCGGTGGCATCGGCGTCGTTCCCGGTGACCTTCCGGTCCACGGTGACGAAGTGAGCCACCCTGCGCGCGAACAGCACCATGGCCACCAGCACGCCGACGCCGACGCCGCTGGCCAGGTTGTGGGTCCAGACGGTCACGGCCACGGTGGCCAGCATGACGGCGGTTTCACTCTTGGGCATCATCTTCAGCGTGGACGGGCGGATGCTGTGCCAGTCGAAGCTGGTGACGGCCACGAAGATCATCACAGCCACGAGGGCCGCCATCGGAATCAGGGCCACAATGTCTCCGAGGACAACCACCAGGAGGAGCAGGAAAACACCGGCCAGGAACGTGGAAATCCGGGTTCGGGCACCGGAGCCCTTCACATTGATCATGGTCTGGCCGATCATCGCGCAGCCGCCCATGCCGCCGAAGAACCCGGTGATGAGGTTGGCTGCACCCTGGCCCCAGGCTTCGCGGGTCTTATTGGAGCGGGTGTCGGTGACGTCATCCACCAGCTTGGCCGTCATCAGCGATTCCAGCAGCCCCACAAAGGCCACCGCCAGTGCGTAGGGGAAAACCACCTGCAGGGTCTCGAGACTGAAGGGCACATCGGGCAGCAGCAGCGACGGCAGGCTGTCCGGCAGTTCGCCTTTGTCCCCCACGGTCGGCACGGCAAGGGAGGCGAACACCGTAATGGCCGTGAGGACCACGATGGCCACCAACGACGCCGGCACCGCCGCTGTGAGCCGGGGCAGACCGAAAACGATCAGCAGCCCAAGGGCCGTGAGCGGATAGACCAGCCAGGGCACCCCCAGCAGTTCGGGCACTTGGGCAACGAAGATCAGGATCGCCAATGCGTTGACGAAGCCGACCATGACCTGGCGCGGAATGAAGCGCAGGAGCTTCGCCACGCCAAGCAGTGCCAGCAGCACCTGGAAGACTCCGGCCAGCAGCACGGCGGCAATCATGTAATCCACGCCGTGGGATGCCACCAGCGGTGCAATCACCAGGGCCACCGCGCCGGTGGCCGCGGAAATCATGGCCGGCCGGCCGCCGAGGAAGGCGATGGAAACGGCCATGGTGAAGGCCGAAAACAGACCGATCCGCGGGTCCACCCCGGCAATGACCGAGAAGGCCAGGGCCTCGGGGATGAGCGCAAGGGCCACCACCAGTCCGGCCAGGACCTCGGTCTTGAGCAGTTTCGGCGAACGCAGGGTGCGCAGGACGGACTGGCGCTCCTCCGGCGTCAGGGCCGGCGTCGTCGTCTTGGGCGGCGCTGCCTGCGTCGGCTCCGTCTGCTCAGAAGGAGGAAGAACTGGTTTGGTGGCCACCGGGCTCCGTTTCGGAAGGGGTTTCTGCGTGCCTGGATTTCGAGAAGGGCGGGCCTGTTTCTACCCAGAACAGCCAAGCCCAATTTAAGCCCGCACGAGCGATATCCTGAAACCGTGATGCAGTCCCCGCTTCCCGTGCGCAACGGAGTCAATGCCACCCGCCTGCGCCTTCCCGGTGAAGGACCGTGGGACACCGCCATGGACTACGTGCTGGAACGGTTCGGGCATGTGGATCCGGACGGAATCGTGGAAAGGTTCGAACGCGGTGAAGTAGTCGGCATGGGCGGCATTCCCCTGACCGCCGCCACTCCCCTGACCGAGCACACCTTCATCTGGTACTACCGCGAACTTCCGCCCGAAGAGCGGATCCCGGTGGAGATCGGCATCCTGCACCAAGATGAGGACCTGCTGGTGGTGGACAAGCCGCATTTCCTGCCGACGACGCCGGGCGGCATGTACGTGGCCGAGTCGGCCCTGGTGCGTCTGCGGGTCCAATTGGGAATTCCGGACCTGATTCCCATGCACCGCCTGGACCGCATGACCGCCGGCCTGCTGCTGTTCTCCACCAACCCCGGAACCCGGGGCAAGTACCAGACCCTCTTCGAGAAGCGGCGGATCAGCAAGGAGTACGAGGCAGTGGCTCCGGTCCGGGAGGACCTCGAGCTGCCGAGGATTGTCCGCAGCCGGATGATCAAATCCCGCACCTACCTGCTGGCCCAGGAAGTCGAGGGCGAGCCCAACGCGGAGACCCGGATTGAGCTGCTGGAGAGCAGCGGCGGGCTGGGCCGGTACCGGCTGCTGCCGCACACGGGGAAAACCCATCAGCTGCGGGTGCACATGGCGTCGCAGGGCATCGGCATCCTGAACGATTCGTTCTACCCGGAGTTGCTGCCCCAGGCGCCGGATGACTATTCCCGGCCGTTGCAGCTGCTGGCCCGGTCCGTGGAGTTTACCGATCCGCTTACCCGCCAGCCGGTGGAGTACCGCAGCCGGCTTTCCCTGGACGCTTTCCCCGGCGCCTAGGGCCGTCCTTTTACAGCACGGTCCAGCGTCCGCGCATCCGCCGGAGCACGCGCAGGTCCTGCCCGTTCGCTACTTCTTCCACCGCGGCCCGCATGTTGATGGCGGCGCGGCGGGCCCGTGAGTTTTCCACCGACCACTCATCATCGGGAACGGTGAAACGCAGTGTGATCCGCGGGACCCCGGAGACGATGTCCAGCTGGTTGGCCTCCACGTGGTGGGCGGCCCCGAGGGCGGCGACGGCCGTTTCCATGACCGCCTCGGGCGGGTTGCCCGGCTTCAGTCCGAGGATATTCAACTGGACGCGGAATGAAGGCATGAATCAACCCTAGTGCGGATTGGTGCGTTGCCCGTGCCGGGGCTCAGAGTCCCGCCGGGCATGCCAAAGGGCCCGGCAGTCGTCCGTAGACGGTGCTGCCGGACCCCGTGGCGAAATGTGCTGCCGGACTAAACGTCGTCCGGGTTGAAGTTGGCAAGCGGGTCTCCGCCGCGGTGCGCGGGATCGTCGCTGGCGTCTTCTTCTTCGCCTGCCAGCGGGTCGCCGAAGTCGACGTCGTTGGCTGCCTCGCCGATGGTCGGCGCTTCCGGCGGAATCTGCGTGTCGCCGGCCAGGAAGCGCTCTTCGGCGGTGTCGTCGCGGAGGGTCTGATCGGAGAGTTCACCGGGTTCGTTCAACGGTGCTTCTTCGCGGATCAGCGGGTCTTCCTGCCAGTTGTCCGGGTTGTCTTCTGCTGCTCCGGGGTACGTGAGGTCTTCAGCGTCCACCAGCTCGTCCTGCTCCAGCAGCTCGTCTTCGGACACCACCGTCAGTTCGTCCGGTGTGGCCACAGCGGCTACGTCGTCGGCGAGAACCGGATCGTCGCCCAGCTCGGGATCGGGAATGCTCTGCTCGGTCATAAACCATGCCTTTCACGTCCGGTAAACCGGGCCGCCGTTGCTACGGCCCATTTAGTAAGCCTACTGATCCTGAGGATGGCATGCCACCCGGCCCGTTCCACCGAGCCATGGTGGCCCCGCCGTCAGCTCCTCGAAGCCGAGGAAATCGTGGTGATGGGAGACAAGGTGGATCCCCCGGAAGCAGCCGCCCGGGTACCTTCGCCGAGGATTTCGCACTGTCATGCCTGACCCGGCTGCAGCTGCGCAATAGCTTCCCGGCTCCCCTTCGGCCGATCAGCGGCCGCGCGATTTCCGCCTGGCTTGTGAATCTGCTGCCGGTTTGGGAAATCGCTCCGCTTTGCAGTGGCAGGAATTTCCCAAACCGGTCGATTTCTCCCTTAACGGAGCAAAACCCACGGCGATGGCGGCACGTGGAGCCCCCAGGGGACCACCCCGCAGGCGGAAACCCTGCGGTTTGTGGCAATCCCTGCGCCGCGCAACGCGGGGATCCGGACAAACCACGGGGATCTGCACAAACCGGAGGGGGCGCCGGAGTGGCCTGGAGGAAGGCGGCACGCGGGGCACGGAGGGGCCTGGAGGCAGGCGGCTTTAATATTTCCCGCGAGCTCTGCGAGCGCGGAAATTTCGTTGCCGCCGTTTCAGGCCCCGCAGGGGCCCACCCCGCAGGCGCCCACCCCGGAGGCCCCCAGCACAGCAGCCCTAACGCAGAGCCGACACCCCGGTGATGTCCCGCCCGACAATCAGCGTGTTGATCTCATAGGTGCCTTCATACGTGTAGATGGCCTCGGCATCGGCGAAGATCTTGGCCATCCGGTAGTCGGTGACAATCCCGTTGCCGCCCAGGATGCTGCGGCCCAGCGCCACGCTTTCACGCATCCTGGCGCTGGCGTAGGACTTTGCCAGGGCAGCCCGCGCCATATCCCCGGGGGCTGCACCGGCGGCGGGCGCTTCGTTACCCGGCACGGGGTAGCCCCCGTGTTCGAGTTCGGTGACGCGGGCCAGCATTCCGGTGCTGGCCACCGCATTGCCGAGGATCTGCACCAGCTGCTGCTGGATCAGCTGGAAGGCTGCCAGCGGGCGGCCGAACTGCAGGCGTTCGACGGCGTAGGCACGGGCTACGTCGAAGGTGGCCAGCTGCGCTCCCACCGCCTGCCAGCCAACCATGATCCGCGAGCCCTGCAGCAGCTGCTTGGTGTCCTCGAAGCTTTCCACTCCGGCGAGCAGGTCCGCGGCGGGAACCCGGACGTCCGTCAGCACGATATCCGCATTCTGCACGGTGCGCAGTGCTGTCTTGTTCTCGATCCGGGTCCGGGTTACTCCGGGCAGGTTCGCGTCGAGCAGGAAACCGCGGGTGTGTCCGGTTTCCGGTTCCCGTGCCCACAGGACCATGTAGTCGCAGAAGGTGCCGTTGCCGATCCAGCGTTTGGCACCGTTGAGCACCCAGGTGTCGCCGTCGCGCACTGCGGTGGTGGACATGCCGCCGGCAACATCGGAACCGTGTTCCGGCTCGGTCAGCGCGAAGGCACCGGTAATCCGCAGCGCACGGGCGTCGTCGAGCAGCCTGGATTTCTGCTCCTCGGAGCCGAAGACGTGCAGCGCTTCGACAAACAGGTCATGGTGAACCATGAAGAACGTGGCGAGCGAGGTGTCGGCGCGGGTCATTTCCGCGATCACCAGACCGGCGAACAGCGGCGAGTAGCCCTGCTGGACAGGCGTGGAAAGTTCCAGCTGTGCCAGCTTCGGCAGGAGGTCGGAAGGGAAACGCGCCTCGTTCCACCAGTCCACGGCGTGCGGCAGCACTTCCTCGGCGAGGAAGAGCCGCAGTTCGGCAAGCTTGTTTTTCTCGGTGTCGCTGAGCAGGTCTTCGAAACCATAGAAATCGGCGTCGGGCAGTTGGTGCAGTGGTGCGGGGGTACTCATCAAGGTCAGCGCGGTCCCATCCGGATGGCACCGTCCAAGCGGATCGTCTCGCCGTTGAGCATCTGGTTTTCAATGATGTGGGCGGCCAGGGAAGCGTATTCCGTGGCGCGGCCCAGGCGCGAAGGGTGCGGCACCTGCGCAGCAAGGGAATCCTGGGCCGCCTGCGGCAGTCCCGCCATCATTGGGGTTTCGAAGATGCCCGGCGCGATGGTGACCACCCGGATCAGGTGGCGGGCCAGCTCACGCGCCAGCGGGAGCGTCATCGCGGCAACGCCGCCCTTGGACGCGGAGTAGGCGGGCTGGCCGATCTGGCCGTCAAAGGCGGCGACGGAGGCCGTGTTGATGATGACGCCGCGTTCCTCGGTGCCGTTGGCGGTGACCGGCTCGGTTTCGGCCATGGCAGCGGCGGCGAGCCGGGTGACATTGAAGGTGCCGATCAGGTTCACGCTGACCACGCGTGCGAAGTCCTCCAGCGCAAGGACGCCGTCGCGGCCCAGCACCTTGCCCGGTGTGGCAATGCCCGCGCAGTTCACGGCCACCCGGAGCGGTCCTGCAGCCATGGCTGCTTCGACGGCGGCCTGCATCTGTTCCGGGTTGGTGACGTCGCCGGGCACGAACCGGGCGTTGTCCCCCAGTTCCGCTGCATAGGCAAGGCCCTCGGACTGCGGCAGGTCCACCAACACCACGGAGGCGCCGGCGTCGTACAGCCTCCGCGCCGTCGCCCGCCCGAGTCCGGACGCTCCCCCTGTGACTATGGCCGATGCGCCTGCGATGTCCATGCGTTCCTCCTGGCAGATTTACTCACCGGCAGTGTCGTCTATGTCACACCGGCAGTATCCGAGCCTACTGTGCGTTGGCCGGTGCCGCATCTTCGGCGGCTGGCATAGGGTTGGCGCATGCTTTATGAGGATTCCGCCTTGGACGCCGACGACCGCGCCGAGACTGCCGCCCGTACCGTGAGCGCTGCATTCGGCCGCTCGTTGGCCGGGTTGCCCGGGACCCATCTGGCGGCCACCAGCCATCCGGCTTCCCGGCTGCAGCAGCTGCGCCAGCCCTGGCATTACTGGTGGCAGGCACACTATCTCGATGCCCTGATCGACGCCGGCCTGCGCGAACGCCGCACCGGCACACCGTTCCGCGGACCGGAGCATCCCTCGGCTGCGGACCTGGCACCGGCGCTGGTCCGGACCATCGGACTGCGGAACCGGATGCGCTACACCAACCGTTTCTACGACGACATGGCGTGGCTGGCCCTGGCCGTCGGCCGGCTGAACTCTTTGTCGGGGGCGCGGGACCGGCAGCGCCCCTACCGGAAAATCCTCTCCGCCCTGAACGCAGCGCTGGAGTCCGCCCACACCCCGGAACTGGGCGGCGGCATCTACTGGAACAAGGACCGTAACTTCAAGAACACCCCGGCCACCGCTCCCGCTGCCCTGCATTTTGTCCGCACCGGATCACGGGACCGGGCACAGCAGCTGGTGGATTGGCTCAACGCCACCGTGCTGGATCAGAAAACCGGACTGTACCTGGACGGGGTCAAGGTGGTCCGGGGCCGTCCGCAGCTGGAGCGCACCGTCTTCACGTACAACCAGGGGCCTGCCCTGGGTGCCCTGCTCGAGCTCGGCGGCAGTGCCAATCTCACCCGCGCTGCGGAACTGGTGCGCGCCGTCGACACCCACCTGACCGACGACGGCGGCTCGCGCGTGCTGCGCACCCACGGCACCGGCGACGGCGGGCTATTCACCGGAATTCTGGCGCGGTACCTGGCCCAGGCCGCCGTGTCCCCCGCCCTGCCGGAACCTTCCCGCCGGACGGCTGCCGCCCTGGTGGAAGCCACGGCTCAGGCCCTGTGGGAGGGACGCAGCAAACGCGCAGACTGGATCCTCTTCTCCGCCAAGCCGCTGGAACCGGCCGCCGTCTCCTACCCGGGTGGCACCGCCGTCGGGCTTTCCACCCAGCTTCAAGCCTGGATGGTCCTGGAAGCGTCGGCGCGGGTGCAGCGGGCCGGGGCGGACCTCACCTGAGGCACAGCGTCAACCCGTCTTGAGCGGGTGCTGCGACGCCGCCGCTGCCGGGTCCAGGTCCGCCAGCGTGATCAGGTGCTGCGGGTGCTGCGGGAGCGGAAACGTGCGCCGGACATTGAGTTCGCTGTCCACATGCAGCATTTCGCCGGAGTCCAGCAGCCGCCAATTAGGGTTGGCGTCCATCTTTTCGGTGGCTACCAGGACTTCCGGCCGCTTCTCCTGACGTATCTGGTCACTGTGGACGCTGATCCGGTTGCTCCGCTTCTCCCCCACCGGACCCCGCGGCCCCTGCTGCAGGACGTACAGGGGATGGGTGTCGGGGTAGCGTACGGCCCACAGGTCGGTGGCGGTGGTGAGGATGATGTTCACTGCATACAGCCGCAGGTTCTGCGCTATCCAGGTCAGCGTGGACGCGATGGCAGCCGAAACGTCGCCGCCGTTCACCCTCGCTGCACCGGTGATCAGCGCGAAGACCCGCTCACTGTCCGTCTCGCCCTTGACCAAGTGGTACATCTCCAACTGGCGCAGCCGGTCATCGAGCTTGTCCAGATCCTCCACCACCCCGTTGTGGGCCAGGAGACGGTTGTCCTGCTCAAAGGGGTGCGTGTTGACGTCGGTGTCCCCGCCGGTGCTGGCGTAACGCACGTGCGCCAGGAAGGTGGTGCTTTCCAGTTCCCGGGCCTCCTGTGCGTAGCGGACATCCTCATACGCAGCGATGGGCGCTTTATCGACGACGGGACTGCCGTCAGGGGCGAAGGTCCCGATTCCGAAGCCGTCCGCTTCCTTATGGCTCTGCCGGGCCAGGCTGTCCGGGGCCGTGAGGAGCCAGAACGTTGCCCGGACCGGATCCTTCCCGGCATGCATACCAAAGAGTCGGCACATGTGGACCTCCTGGGAGCGGGATTCTGATGGACGGACGGGCTTCGTAAAACCGTGTCAGCCGGGCCGGCTGCGGCTAGTCCTTCGGCGTCTCCTGAACCGCCGGCGGAAGCGACGGCTTCCGTTTCTGCGGATAGGGGGCGCGGTGTTCGCTGAGCATCTGCACATAGTCTGCGATCCGGCGCTCGCGGGCCGCCTGCGTCTTGAGGCCTTTGAGCCGGAAGTACATGGCGAACCGGTTCTGCGACGTCAGCACGTCGAACATTTCCTGGGCTGAGGGAACGGCGGCGATGGCCGCGCGCAGGTCCTCCGGAATTTCCGCTGTTGCCGATCCGGCGTAGGCGGCATCCCAGCGGCCGTCCACCTTGGCGCTGAGCACGGCGTCCCTGCCGGCCGGATGCATTCGTCCTTCCGCTTCCAGCCGGTTGATGAAGCCGACGTTCCGCAGCGACCAGATACTGCGCGGGCCGCGCGGCTGAAACCGCTGCAGGTAGCTTTCCTCGTCGCGCCGGTCAGCCTGGGCATCGATCCAGCCGAAGCAGAGCGCTTCGTCGAGGGCCTCGCGGTACGTCAACCGGGTGACGTTTCCGCCCTTCTTCCCCAGCACCAGACGGACGCCGCCGGATAACCCGTAATTGTGCTCCAGCCACTCCCGCCAGGCCCCGGCATCCGGCAGGAGAAGCTCCGGGAGGTCCCGTGTCATAGCCCAAGTCTAGGGATGCACCTGCCGGGCTGAAAGGGTCCGGGCCGGTTCAGCCGATGGCCGAAGCGTAGCGTGCCGTGTGACTGGCACGGCACGTTTGAGGTAGAACACTGCTATGAACGTTCGTACTCCTGACCCGTATCCAGGCTGGCTCTCCGAGGAAGATCTCTACGAGGCCCGGCAGCGACTACCCATGGTTTACGTCGAGGCCGTGCCCGTGCGGTGTGACCCGCTGGGCTATGTCACCGAGGTTGGACTGCTGCTGCAGGCGACCCCGGAAGGGCAGATGGTGCGTTCCTTCGTATCGGGCCGGGTGCTGTACCGCGAAACCATCCGCGGCGCCCTGCTGCGCAACCTGGAGAAGGACCTTGGGCCGATGGCGCTGCCGCAGCTGCCGCCCACCCTGGTGCCGTTCGCCGTCGCCGAGTACTTCCCCTCCCCCTCGCAGAGCGGGCTGACGGATGAACGCCAGCATGCCGTGGCGCTTGCCTATCTGATCCCCGTGACCGGTGAGTGCAATCCCCGCCAGGATGCACTGGAACTGTCCTGGCTGACTCCGGATGAAGCACTCAGCCCGGCGATCTACGCCGAATTCTCCGGCGGCCGCGGAGACCTGCTGCGCCAGGCACTGGCCTCGGCCGGCTGGGGACGCTGACAAGGGCGCCGCTGACAAGCTTTATATACTGGAGGTTCTGGGGAGCCGAGGTCCAACCACGAAGGAATCGCCATGTCTGAGAGCCTGCCGGAAACGTACGCGTTCCGGGTCAACGCGGAACTGCTTGCCCCCGGACAGATCCTTGTCCCGGGCGAGGGTGCCGCAGAACCACTGGCTCCGGTAGCCGGAACCAGTGTGGAGGCCGATGATTTCGGTGTTCCGGCGCTGGTCATCGCTAAATTGGACGACGGGACCTCGCTCCGGCTGGCCTACGGATCCGCTGTCCGGGTACAGGCTCCGGCTCCCGAGGGCGCGCCGTCGGACGCTGTTCGGCAGGTGCCTTCGGAGGAAGACAACGCGGCCGAAATCATTGCCGACGCCGCTGCCGCCCACCCGGAAAACTCCGCCGTACAGGAGATTGCGGGGCGCCTGGAGCGTGGTTTGAACGTGAAATCCGGCAGTCACCTGCAGGATGTCCGAGATTTGGCCCACATTCTCTTCATCGATCTCGGCGACGCTGAAAATGCCCTGAAGGTCTGCAACGTCATCACCGGGCTCCCCTTTGACGGGAACTTCGGGCGTTGGAACTGGATCCAGGGCGCCTTGGCCCTCGCGGCGCACATCACCCATGAGGCCGGGGATGCCGAAAGCGCGGCGGCGTACAGCCATGCCGTGCGGGCGGCGGACACTTCCGAGACGGACCCGATGAAGGCCAAGCTGGCCGCCGAACTGCTGCAGCGGCAACTGAACGAACCCAACCTGTACGACCGCGAGATTCACCGTGCTGCCGAGGCCGGAAAAGACGCCAGCGAGCGGGAGTGGCGGATCCTGCGCCTGAACGCCCTGCTCTACCTGCGCTCCCACGGCGGTTCGCAGACGCTGTCCGACGCCGAGCTGGACCGGCGCATCCGCACCGAGCTTATTGCCGTACGCGGCTAAGCGGACTCCCGCTGCCGGTGCAGCTGCTTCTGCCGCAGATGCACGGCTCCCACCACGGCCATGCCGACGGCGGCGCCGATCAGCGTTTCAATGCCGCGGTCCCGAAGCAGTTCCAACGGGTTGCTCGGGTGGGCCAGCTCGGTGCTGACAAGCGCCAGCGGCGTGACCACCACCTGGGCCAGCGCGTATTGCCGGGCAATGAACATTTCCGCCCCGAACTGGCAGGCGGCAATGACCAGGACCATCTGCCAGGGCTCCAGGCCCGGAAGCAGGATCAGCGCTGTCAGCAAGAGGCCGCCGAACGTGCCCAGGATGCGCTGCAGGCCGCGGTGGACCCGGTGCCGCACTGTTGCGCCGATCAGGGGAACGGTCGCGGCGACCATGGCCCAGTAGTTGTGGCCGAGTCCCAGCAGGGTGGCGATTGAGCCCGCCAGCACTGCCGCCACCGAATACTGCAGCCCGTCAATGTAGATGACGCGGCGTTGGGCCGGCGTGAACCGCAGCCGTTCGGGCGGCTTCCATGCCGTGCGGTACTTCTGCACGAGCATCCCGGACAGGCCCAGCAGGATGGAGAACGCCACCGTCAGGACGGCCGCAAGCATCCCCTGCCAGAGCGGGGGCTGGTTCGGGACCGAAGAGATCGCTGCGAAGGCGAAGATGTGGAACAGGGAGCCCACGGGGCGCAACCGCCAAAAGCCGGTGGCGATGGTGCCCAGCCCGGCGACCGCCGTCGTGCCGATGACGGTTCCCCAGTCATCCAGGTCCAGCCGGGCACACAGCGCTGCGGCCAGGATGACGGCCAGCATAAGTGCCCCCGCGCGTCCCTGATGGCCCAGCCGCTGGCGGTGCGGTTCGTTCCTGCCGTAGATCCCGGTGAACGCACCGAAAGTGGCGAAAATGGCCAGGTCGATCCGCCCCAGGAAAAGCACCAGGAAAAGCGGCGCACCCAAGCCGATGGCGCACCGGATGGCCGCGTGGTGGTCATTGTTCGCCGGAGCGATCCTGAACATTTCCTGCAGGTGCGTCAACGCTGGTGACCTCTGCCTTTCGTGCCGTAGGCATAGGAGGGGTGCGGGGATACTCCGGCGGCTGGAGGCCGGGTTGAATTCCGCCCATCCAACCTATCCCCGGCCAAGCACAGGGCTGAATAAATGTGGTGCATCTCGCAGCAGGCAGACCCGGCGGAAGGCGGGCGCCGGGTAGGGCAAAATGGAGGAGTGTCTTCCTCAGCCTTTTCCTTCACCCTCGGTAAGCGCCTGCGCGAAACCGCCCCTGCAGCGGCCGAACAGCGAGTAGAGGCGAACGGCGGCGGCTTCCAGGGCCGCACCGGCACCATCTCCACGCCCCACGGCGAGATCGCCACTCCGGCGTTCATCGCGGTAGGCACCAAAGCCACGGTGAAGGCCGTGCTGCCCGAATCGGTCGCGGAGCTCGGCGCCCAGGCCGTGCTGGCGAATGCCTATCACCTGTACCTGCAGCCCGGCCCGGACATCCTCGATGAGGCCGGCGGTCTGGGAAAGTTCATGAACTGGTCCGGCCCCACCTTCACCGACTCCGGCGGCTTCCAGGTCATGAGCCTGGGTGCGGGATTCAAGAAGGTCATCAACATGAATGCCGACGGGACTACGCATGCCACGGGAGCGGACGACGACGTCGCGCCCGGCAAGGAGCGCCTGGCCCATATTGACGACGACGGCGTCTGGTTCAAGTCCCATCTCAACGGGGACAAGCACCGCTTCAGCCCGGAAATTTCGATGCAGGTACAGCACAAAATCGGCGCCGACATCATGTTTGCCTTTGATGAGCTGACCACGCTCATGAATTCCCGCGGGTATCAGGAAATGTCCTTGGAACGCACCCGCCTCTGGGCGCTGCGGTGCCTTGCCGAGCATCAGAGGCTCACCGGGGAACGCGCCGACAAGCCCTACCAGGCACTGTTCGGCGTGCTGCAGGGTGCACAGTACGAAGACCTGCGGCGTAAAGCGGCCCGGGATCTCGGTGCCATGGACTTTGACGGCTTCGGCCTGGGCGGTGCCTTCGAAAAGGAAAACCTCGGCACCATTGTCCGGTGGTGCACGGAGGAGCTTCCGGAGAATAAGCCACGCCACCTGTTGGGCATTTCAGAGCCGGATGACATTTTCACCGCCATCGAAAACGGTGCCGACACCTTCGACTGCGTTTCTCCCACCCGGGTGGCCAGGAATTCGGCATTCTACACGCCGTACGGCCGCAAGAACCTGTCCAATGCCAAGTTCAAGCGGGACTTCGGGCCGTTGGTGGACGGCTGCGACTGCTATACCTGCACCAACTACACCCGTGCCTACATCCAGCACCTGTTCAAGTCCAACGAAATGGTCAGCCACACGCTGATTTCCATCCATAACGAACGCTTCACCGTGAAGCTCGTTGATGACGCCCGGCTGTCCATCGACGACGGTACGTTCTTCGACTTCAAGGCGGAGGTCCTGGGCAAGTACTACAGCAGCAAGTAGCTGTATTCACCGGGCATCTGCCCCGGGACTACCCGGTGGGTGAGCGGGCTGTTAGGAATTGTCCGGCTTGGCCTGGGTCGATTCATCCTCTTCCAAGGCGGGCTGGGCATCCCGTTCTTCGTCTCCGGGGCTCGAATCCTTCTCCTGGGCGTCGTCGATCATCGCCCGGGTGACTTCATCGTTGAATTCCTCTGCGGTTCCGGCAAGATTTTCATCTACTGCCTTGGCACCGGGGTTCGGGACTGGATTGCTCATGTTTGTCTCCTGCCGTACTGGGGAAGTGAAATGCTGGCGTTCCCCCACCTTTGCACACCTTGGCAGGGATTTCGCCCGGTGACCTGATTGGCGTTTCCCCGCGCGGTAGGACCGGTTGCCGCTAGGCTCGGAGCGGAGGCATGGCGGTCTTGCAACGGCTATTCGAAGGGGTCAGCATGGCGGAAAAGCGGGGGATAGTGCGGCGCGGGCACGGCACTGTTGGATGGACCATCCAGATCCTCGTTACGCTCTCCCTGCTGCTGGCGCTGGTGGTGGTCGCAGTATGGAAGCCACCCTCCCAAGCGATCATCACCGTCGTCATTTCCCTCGTCCTCGGGCCGCTTCTGATGTTCATGGGGACCCGGCGGAGCAGCGGACGCCGCGACGAATCGCGTCAGTGACGGGGAGCACCGAACCCGGGGGTACCGGTCCCTACGCCGCGACAGGCTCCAGCACCGGCTCCACATAGCTGGGTTCGCGCTTCTTGATGACCCGGATGACCAGGGCGGTGACCGGCACAAAAAGGTACTCGATGAGCGTCTTGTAGAGGAAGCCGAACAGGACGTAGTTGAAGAACCCGCCGGCGTCGGTAATCCCGATGACCGGAGCCGCAATGGCGCAGAAAATCAGGGTGTCCGCAAATTCCCCCACACCGGTGGAGACCATCAGCCGCCCGGCCAGCGCCTTCTCGCGGAACCGCTCCTTCATCCGTACCAGCACCATTGAGTTCAGCAGCTGGCCGGCCAGGAAGCCCAGCAGGCTCGCCAGCACAATCTGCCAGACCGGACCGAGCGCCACTTCCAGTGCGGCCTGCTTCTCCAGCCCGTAGGCATCAGTGAATCCAGGCAGGGCAATGATTACCGCGAAACTCGCGACGGCGAGAAGTGCCATCGCAAAGCCCGTGAAGATGGCCCGGCGGGCGGCTTTGAAACCGTAAACCTCGCTGACCACGTCGCCGAGGATGTACGCGAGTGGAAAGAGGAAGAAACCGCCGTCGGTAACAATGTCCCAGCCGCCGGGAAGGGAAAACTGCACGCCCTTGGTGGCGCCGATATTTGAAATGACGATGACGACGCACATCAGGGTGAGGATCAGGTCGTACTGCGAGCTCCCGCGGGAGGCATAAGTTGCAGCAGTTTTCACAGCTGCCCGTGGCTGTGTATCCATGGCATTCCGTTCCGGTAGTGGTTCGCCTGGCTTTCGCCGGCTGTATTAGCACTGTGCCCGCTGCCCCGGGCGGCCCTATTGGGCCGCCTCCATTCTGCCATGCCCGGTCAGTTCCTGCCGCGCGCCCTATTTTGAACACGTTCAAAAGAATGGTCTACTAAACGCTGGAAATACTGCAAAGGGAGCATCATTGGCCGTCACCGCCAAGAGCGAACAGACGCGCCGGCTCCTCATCGACACCGCGCTGCGCCTCTTCGCCTCACAGGGCTACGAAAAGACCACCATGCGCGCCGTCGCGCAGGAGGCAAGCGTTTCGGTAGGCAACGCCTACTACTATTTCCGTTCCAAGGATGACCTCCTCCACGAGCTTTACCGGTCCCTCCAGGACGAACACCGCTCGCTTGCACTGCCGCAGATCCGCGAGGGCCACAACCTTGGCGAGAACCTGGCGGTCATTCTGTCCACGGGCCTGACCACCATGGAGCCGTACCACGCCTTCGGCACGCATTTCCTGCGCGACGCCATGTCGCCGAGCCGCAGGGAGGACGACGCCGTCGGACGGGGGAAATCCATCGCGATGTTCCGGCAGGCGGTGTCGACCGCCCGGCCGCAGCCGCCCGTGGCCATCCGCGACGACCTGCCCGAACTGCTCTGGCTGATGCATATGGGGATCACCTTCTTCTGGGTGTATGACCGCTCCCCCGGCCAGCGCAGGTCCCACCGGCTTGCCGCGAATCTGGCCCCGCTGGTGGCCAAACTCGTGATCCTGTCCCGGCTCCCGGTGGTCCGGAACATCCTGGAAGACATCGTCCGCCTGCTCCGAGGCGCCCGCCGGGACGGTTAGCCCGCAGCGGCGGCGCGGTACGACGACGGCGCGCCGTAACAGCGTGTCTTGCAAGGGTGGCCGGTTCCGCCGTTTTGGGTGGAAGATGGAGCCATGTCTGCAAACACATCCACATCTGCGGCCTCAGCCCCGGCCGTCACGCTGACCATCGCAGGTTCCGAAGCCACCGGCGGCGCCGGCGCCCAGGCCGATCTGAAGACCTTCCAGGAACTCGGCGTCTACGGCATCACCGCCCTGACCTGCATTGTGTCCTTCGATCCCAACGATTCGTGGAACCACCGGTTCGTCCCGGTGGACCCGCAGGTCATTACCGACCAGCTCGAAGCCATCATGACCGCCTATGACCTCGACACGGTCAAGATCGGCATGCTCGGCACCCCGGCAACCATCGACGTCGTCGCCAAGGCGCTGCAGGCCCAGGACTGGAAGAACCTCGTGCTGGACCCGGTGCTCATCTGCAAGGGCCAGGAGCCCGGCGCCGCACTGGACACCGACAAGGCGCTCAAGGCCCAGATCCTCCCCCTGGCCACCTTCGTTACGCCCAACCACTTCGAGTCCATGTCCCTGTCCGGCATGGACTCCATTGAGACCGTGGAAGACCTGCAGGAAGCAGCCCGCCGCATCCATGAAGCCAGCGGAGCCGTAGTGCTGGCCAAGGGCGGGGTCCGGCTGGAAGGCGACGACGCCGTCGACGTCTTCTACGACGGTGAAACCATGGAGGTCCTGCGGGCGCCCAAGGTAGGCGAGGTGGCTGTCAGCGGTGCCGGTTGCACCCTCGCAGCGGCCATCACTGCTGAACTGGGCAAGGGCGCGACGCCGCTGGAAGCGGCCAAGACGGCAAAGGCCTTCGTCACCGAAGGTATCCGCAACCGCGTTTCCTCCAACGCACCGTTTGATGCCCTGTGGCAGGGCAACGCCGGCCAGGGCCCGTCCCTCTAACTGCGCCGGGCCGCACAAAAAACAAGCCAGAAGCATCACGGAAGGAGCCGTCCCGGCAACGGGACGGCTCCTTCCGGCGTTTATTGGACCCGCGGGCGCTGAAACGTACAGCCTGAATTGCCAGAAAACAAGGGTCAATGAAGTAATTCGCTATTACTAAGACCAACCTTTGCACTGCGCGTTTGCTCCTCTATGGTGACCCTACGGCTGCTTGGTTTGGGGGCCGTTACGTGCACGCTGACACTCCTCACGGGGGTTGGAGGCACAACGGAAAACCTGCCGCAGTGTGTCAGCAGCCGTGCATTTGTCTCCTGGACGTGCCGGTAGCGCTCGGCGGAACGTTCAAGGAGCCCAATGAGATCGTCCAACCATCACAAACCCGGTGCGGTTTTCACTGCCGCATTCGCCGGGATCGCACTCACAGCGGGCCTCGGCCTGAGCCTGCCGGCGCAGGCCACCGAGACACCTTCCGGCGGCAATGAACTCACCGAGGGCATCCCCCTCGAGCGGTTCGCCGAACAAAAAGTGTCCCCCAGCCTGCGGGACGCCACCGGCCAGGTTTCGGTTTACGTACAGTTCACGGGCGAAGGCGCCTTTGAACGGACACAGCCGGAAGAGGTCAAGGACGGAAAAGCGGAGCCGGTGGTGAACAAGCCCCTGGTCGAAGAGATCCGCAGCGACATCACTTCGCAGGCAGAATCAGTGGCACAGGAAGCTGCCGCGAGCACCCTCTACACAACCACCAACACGCTCCCCGGCACCGCCATCGTGGGCGACGCCGAGGCCATCCGCGAGCTGGCCGGCCGCTCGGACGTTGCCCGCATCACCAAGATCGTTCCGAAGCACGTCGACAACAAGGGCGCGGATATTGACACCCGGGCCCTGAACACGTGGGTGGAGCGCAAGCAGACCGGAGAAGGCATCACCATCGCCGTCCTGGATACCGGCATCGACTACACCCACAGCGACTTCGGCGGCCCCGGCACCATCGAGGCCTACCAGGCAGCACAGGCTTCGGCCACCATTCCCTCGGCCGAGAGCGGCCTTCTTGATTCCAATAAGTTCATTGGCGGCTACGACCTCGTTGGCGATGACTACGATGCCGATCCCGCCTCCCCCACTTACCAGCCGGTCCCCCGGCCGGACCTGAATCCGCTCGACTGCGGCGGGCACGGCACCCACGTGGCCGGCACTGCCGCCGGGTACGGGACCAACAACGACGGCTCCGCCTTCCGAGGCGACTACTCCACCCTCACGGCGGAGCAGGTCAATTCCATGCGGATCGGCCCCGGTTCCGCACCGGATGCCCAGCTCGTGAGCATCCGGGTCTTCGGCTGCGCAGGCTCCTCCGAGGTGGTCGGCCAGGCGCTGGACTACGTGCTGGACCCCAACGGCGACGGCGACTTTTCGGACCGTGCCCAGGTAGTAAACATGTCCCTCGGCTCCGACTACAGCCCGGTTGACGATCCCGAAAACGACATCGTCAACAAGCTCACCGAACAGGGCATCCTTTCCGTTGTCGCTTCGGGCAACGCCGGAGACGTCTATGACATCGGCGGTTCCCCGGGCAACGCAAAGTCGGCCTTGACCGTGGCCAGCACCATCGGTTCCCGGGTCACTCTCGACCGCGCCGACGTCCTCGCCCCGGCCGGATCGACCGAACCGGCCGCAGCCGTTGCCGGCCAGTACTCCTCCAACTTCAACTACTCGGCAGTTCCGGAAGCACAGCTCACCGGCGATGTAGTGATGGCTCCGGCAGACAACCGCTTTGGCTGCAACGCCTTCCCGGCCGGTTCCCTGACGGGTAAATGGGTCTGGATCCAGTGGGAAGAAAACGGTGCTTTCCCCTGCGGTTCGGGGGTCCGGTTCAATAATGCCCAGGCCGCCGGAGCCACCGGCGTCGTGCTCGATTCCCCGCGTTCGGTCTTTGAATCGGGTATCGGCGGAAACACCGCCATTCCCGGCATCCAGCTCAATGCCGAATCCTCGGACCGGCTGCGTCCGGCCGCCGAAGCAGGCGCACTGACCCTGCAGCTGTCGCCGGCCTACATGGCCACCTCCAGCGCCCCCTCGGGCGTCGGGGACACCGTCAGCCCGTTCACCTCCCGCGGAGTGCACGGTTCCAACGGAATCGTGAAGCCCGACGTCGCGGCGCCGGGTTCGGCGATCGGCTCAGCCGCCGTGGGCTCCGGCACCGGTGCAGCAGTCAGCAGCGGCACGTCCATGGCCACCCCGCACGTGGCCGGTATTGCGGCCCTGCTCTACGCGGCTACTGATTTGAACCCGTACGAGGTCAAGACCGCCATCATGAACACCGCCACGCATGACCTGCTCACTGCAAGCGGTGCCGTTCAAGGGCCCAACCGGGTCGGTTCCGGCCGGGTAGATACCCTTGATGCGCTCAATAACAAGGTCCTCGCGTACGCCACCGAGGATCCGGCCCTGACCAGCGTCAACTTCGGTGTCCTGGAGCTCGGCAAGGAAGCCCTCGTGCTGACCCGGCAGGTCACTGTGGAGAACAAGTCCGACCGGCCTGTCTCCTACAACGTCAGCTACCTGCAGGCGTCCGCGATGCCCGGCGTCGTTATAAGCACCACCCCCTCGGTGAGTGTTCCTGCCAACGGCAAGGCCACAGTGGACGTTACGCTGAGCATTTCCGACCCGGCGGCACTGACCAAAACCATTGATCCGGCTGCCGAAACCGACCAGTTGAGCATTACCCGGCAGTTCCTGGCGGACGTTTCCGGCCGGGTACAGTTTGCCGGCAATGGCACACCCACCCTGCGGGTTCCCGTTTATTCGGCACCGAAACCTACTTCGGACATGAGTGCGGGCAAGGAAATCGCCTTCGCTGACTCTGAGGCGTTGAAGAGCACCGTGACCCTGCAGGGCCGTGAACTCCACCAAGGCACGGGTGCCTCGCGCTACCTGTCCCTGGTTTCGCCTTTGGTCCTCGGCGCGCAGAGCCCGAGGCTGGAATCCGTGAAAATGGATTCCATGTACGCCATGGACGTACAAGCGGTGGGTGCATCTTCCACGATTCCGGCGCTGAAGGCTGCCGGCGGCAATCTTCAGACGTCCGTCGTGAACTTCGGCGTCAGCACCTGGGCCAACTGGCCCATGCTGGGCGGTGCATTCGAGATTGACGTGGAGATCGACACCAATGGTGACTCGGTCCCGGACTTCGTCACCTTCACCTCCCGCGCGGCCGACGTGGACCTGGTCCTGGCTGCGACTTACCGTTTGACCCCCGGCGCTGCTCCGGTAATGGTGGACCAGACCGGTGCCAACGGCGTCCAGGGCGGCACTGATACCAACACGTTCGATACCAATGCGGTTACCCTGCCGGTTTCGGCAGCTGCCCTGGGCCTGGATGTAAACGCGGCATCGGCACCGTTGCGGTACCGGGTCACCACCTGGAACCCGTACAGCGTGGATGAGCAGGGCGAGAGCGTTCCTGTCGACACCACCGAGTACATCTCGTTCGATGCGGCCAACCCGGCATTGACCTTCGCAGGCGCTACGCCCGCCAGCCTGTTTGCGGACGTCAACGGCGGCAAGATCGATGTCACCCGCAGCGCGGGTAACACCGACGCCAAGGCGCTGTTCCTGCACCTGCACAACGCCACCGGCGACTTGAGCGGCACCAACGGTGACGGCGGCAAGGCGGAAGTGGTCCCGATCAAGGTGGTTCCGACGCCGACGCCGACACCTACCTCTACGGCCACGCCGAAACCCACGGCCACGCCTAAGCCGACGGCAACGCCCACGGCCACGCCCAAGCCCACGACGACACCGAAACCGACGGCTACACCTAAGCCGACGGCGACACCCAAACCCACTGTTACGCCCAAGCCCACTGTGAAGCCGACGCCGGTCAATCCGGTCAGCGCGGTCAGCAAGTGCTCGGGTTCGGGAGCGGAGATAGCGGTGACGGTCAAGAACACCGGGACCAAGCAGGCCAACGTGGTGGTGAAGTCCAACTACGGCACCGCTACGGTGAACAAGCTGGATCCGGGCAAGAGCAAGTCGGTGGTCATCAAGACCCGCCAGTCCTCCATCAAGGCAGGCGACGTCACCGTAACCCTCACCTCCACGGGTAAGGGCAAGGTTGAAAAGGCCACCTACAAGGCTCACTTTGAAGCCCAGAAGTGCAAGGGTGGCAACGGCGGCGGCGGCCACGGCGGCGGTCGCGGCTAGGACAACATGCTGACCTAGCCAGCCAATAAAGCAGCGGGCCCCGGAGAAATCCTGGGCCCGCTGCTTTTTGGGTCGGAAGACCGGCCGCCAAACTACTTCAGCAGACGGGACATCCTCCGGTCCGCCAGCAGCTTGCCGCCGGTCTGGCAGGTGGGGCAGTACTGCAGGGAGGAATCCGCGAAGGCCACCTCGCGGACGGTATCCCCGCACACCGGGCAGGGCTCACCGGTCCGCGCATGCACCCGCATGGCCTGCCGCTTGGAGTCCTTCAATTCCGCCGCGGGACGCCCGGACGCATTCTCGATTGCAGATTCCAGGACGGCGCCCATGGCTTCGAACAGCCGCTGCACTTCATCCGGGCGGAGCTTGGCGCCGATGGCAAACGGAGACAGATGTGCAGCATGCAGGATTTCGTCGCTGTAGGCATTCCCGATCCCCGCGATAGCCGACTGGTCCCGGAGCAGTCCCTTGATCTGGCCGTGATGGGAGGCGACCAGCTCCGTGAAAGCCGCCGGGTCGACGTCGAGGGCTTCCGGACCCAGCCGGGCAATCCCCGGAACGTCCGCGAGGTCCCGGACAACGTAGACCGCCAGCGATTTCCGTGTGCCGGCCTCGGTGAGGTCAAAGCCGGGCTGCGCCGAGGCGTCTTCCGCTGTGAACCGCACGCGCAGTGCCATCGCTCCCCGGCCGGGACGGAGCCGTCCCGGCTTCAACGCATCGGACCAGCGCAGCCAGCCCGCCTTGGCCAGGTGCATCACCAAATGCGCTCCCCCGGCGGTGACCACCAGGAACTTCCCCCGGCGTTCGACGTCGGACACCGGGCCCGTGTAGAGCTCTTCCAGCGGCACTGCGGCTGTTTTCAGCACGGGAAAGGACAGCACTTCGACGTCGGCCATCATCATTGCGGGGGCATCGGGCGGGAGCAGCTTTGACCGCAGGTAATCAACCAGTCCCTGCACTTCGGGCATCTCGGGCATGGCCCTACCCTAACGGCGGTGCGGTGGTGGCGTCACTGCTCCGAATGCGCCTGCAGGAACGAATACACCTCGGTCTCGTCCACGCCGGGAAAGGCGCCGGGCGGCAGGGCAGCCAGCAGGTGCGAATGCGCCCGTGCGCTCGGCCAGGCAAAGCCGGACCACTCGGATGCCAGCTCCCCCGGAGGAGTGCGGCAGCAGTCCGGATCGGGACAGCGGGATTTGGAACGTTCCGTGGTGTCCCGGCCCCGGAACCATTTCACGTGCTGGTACGGCACCCCGATGCTGAGCGAAAACTTGCCTGCCGATCCGCGCTCCGTGCGGGCCGTGCACCAGTAGGTGCCGGCCGGAGTGTCGGTGTACTGGTTGAACGCACTGAACTGGTCCGGCACGGAAAAGACTTCCCGGGAGGTCCAGTACCGGCAGATCGGCTGGCCCTCAATGGCGCCGGTGTGGTCCGCGGGGAACGTCACGCCGTCGTTCTCGTAGGCCTTGTAGACAATGCCGCTCTCGTGCACCTTCTGGAAGTGGGTGGGAATGCCCAAATGCTCGGTGGCGAGATTGGTGAACCGGTGCGCAGCGGTTTCATAGGACACCGCGAAGGCGTCACGGATGTCCTCCACGGCAATTTCCTTGGCGGCCTTGGCCCGCTGCAGGAACTCGACCGTGGCCTTCTCCGGCAGCAGCAGCGCGGCGGCGAAGTAGTTCGTGGCCACCCGCTGGCCCAGGAATTCCCCGTAGCTGCTGGGCGTCTGGTGCTGAAGCACGTAGTGCCCCAGTGCCTGCAGCAGCACCGACCGCGGATCGTGGTCCGAACGCTGTGACTGGGTCAGGTAGATGCGCCGGTTCTTCAGGTCGGTGACGGAGCGCGTGGAGTGCGGCAGGTCGTTGACGTGGTGCAGGCTGAAGCCCAGGTGCGCCGCAATATCGGCGATCACGTGCTGGGACAGCGGACCGGACGTGTGCCCCACCGAATCCAGCACCTTCTGCGCCTCGGCCTCGTATTCGGGGAAGTAGTTGTTCCGCTCGCGCATCATGGCCCGCAGTTCACCGTTGGCCCGGCGCGCTTCCTCGGGTGTGGCTACCTGCTCGTTGAGCCGGCGCTCGAGCTCGGCCTGCAGCCCCACCAGGGATTCGAGGACGTCGATGGGCAGCCGCGAACCGATCCGCACCTTGGGCAGGCCCAGGGAAGCATAGAGCGGGCCGCGCTGCGCCCGCTCGAGTTCGATTTCCAGCGCGGCACGCCGGCTCGGCGGCTCCGAGCCCAGCAGGGAATCGATGCTGACATCCAGCGCAGCGGCCAGCGCCTGCATCATCCCGAGCTTCGGCTCCCGCTTGCCGTTCTCGATCAGGGACAGCTGGGACGCCACGGTTCCGACGGCGGCACCCAGGTCATCGAGCGTCATGCCCTTGGCCTTGCGCAGGTGCCGCACGCGGCGGCCGAGGCTAATCACGTCCAGCGTGCGCTCGGCGTCGGGCCCCAATCCGCTCTTCGGAGAGTCAGGAGCGGGTCTATTCCATGTAGTAGGCGTCACATTTTCAGATTACGCGAAGAATCGCATTTCTTTCCATAGGAAAACCCTAGAAGAGGGGTTGTTGTTGGCACAGGCTTAGTTCACAGCAGGAAATTCCGGTTTGAAGCGGACCGGAACGAATGAATGATTTCAAGGAGATAAAAGCATGAGCCAGGACCAGTTCACCGCCCCCACAGCAGAACAGCTCACTTCCGACTGGGAGACCAACCCCCGCTGGGACGGCATCGAGCGCGACTACACCGCCGACGACGTCGTGAAGCTGCGCGGCCGCGTCCAGGAAGAGCACACGCTGGCCCGCCGCGGTTCCGAAAAGCTCTGGGACCAGCTGCGCAACGCCGGCGATGACGGCTACACCAACGCCCTGGGCGCCCTCACCGGCAACCAGGCCGTCCAGCAGGTCAAGGCCGGGCTCAAGGCCATTTACCTCTCCGGCTGGCAGGTAGCCGCCGATGCCAACAACTCCGGCCACACCTACCCGGACCAGTCCCTCTACCCGGCCAACTCGGTTCCCACCGTGGTCCGCCGCATCAACAACGCCCTGCTGCGCGCAGACCAGATCGAATTCGCCGAAGGCATCCAGAGCGTCGAGGACTACCTCGTGCCGATCGTGGCTGACGCCGAAGCCGGCTTCGGCGGCCCGCTGAACGCCTACGAACTGATGAAGGCCATGATCACCTCGGGCGCTTCGGGCGTGCACTGGGAAGACCAGCTTGCCTCGGAGAAGAAGTGCGGCCACCTCGGTGGCAAGGTCCTCATCCCCACCGGCCAGCACATCCGCACCCTGAACGCCGCCCGTCTCGCGGCCGACGTCGCCGGCACGCCCACCGTGGTGATTGCCCGCACCGACGCCGAGGCAGCCACACTAATCACTTCCGACGTCGATGAGCGGGACCAGGAGTTCATCACGGGCGAGCGCACCGCGGAAGGCTTCTACAAGGTCCGCAACGGCATTGAGCCCTGCATCGCCCGGGCCAAGGCCTACGCCCCGTACTCGGACCTGATCTGGATGGAAACCGGCACGCCGGACCTGGAGATGGCCCGTAAGTTCGCCGAGTCCGTCCGGTCCGAATTCCCCGACCAGATGCTGGCGTACAACTGCTCGCCGTCCTTCAACTGGAAGAAGCACCTGGACGACGAGACTATCGCCAAGTTCCAGCGCGAACTCGGTGCCATGGGCTTCAAGTTCCAGTTCATCACCCTGGCCGGCTTCCACGCCCTGAACTACTCCATGTTCGACCTGGCCCACGGCTATGCCCGCTCGGGCATGAGCGCCTACGTGGAACTGCAGGAGAAGGAGTTCGGCTCCGAGTCCCGCGGCTACACCGCCACGAAGCACCAGCGCGAGGTCGGCACCGGCTACTTCGACGCGATCGCCACGGCGCTGAACCCCGAAGGCAGCACCCTGGCCCTGGCCGGTTCCACGGAGTCCAGCCAGTTCCACTAAACCCCGGTCCTGCGGGGGCGCCGGCTGCATCTGCAGCGGCGCCCCCGCGGCATCACCGCCACAGTTTTTGAAAGACCACAAGGAGAACGCCATGAATGACCCGATCACCCTGAACGGCATTTCCCTCACCGCTCCCGCAGTGCGGCGGCAGGAGGAAATCCTCACCCCGCAGGCGTTGGACTTCGTCAAGGCGCTGCACCGGGCCACGACCTCCCGGCGGCAGGAACTCCTTCAGCAGCGTCAGGCCCGCCGGACGCAGATTTCCAACGGTGCGGACCCGACGTTCCTGCCCGAAACCCGGAACATCCGCGAGGATGACTCCTGGCAGGTGGCGCCCACGGCTCCGGGGCTGGAGGACCGGCGGGTGGAGATCACCGGACCGGTGGACCGGAAGATGACCATCAACGCCCTGAACTCCGGCGCGAAGGTGTGGCTGGCGGACATGGAGGACTCCTCCACGCCGTCGTGGTCCAACGTGATCAACGGCCAGCTGAACCTGCGCGACGCCCTGGACCGCCGCATCGATTTCACCTCCCCGGAGGGCAAGGAATACCGGGTGCAGGGTGCCTCCCTCACCGAGCTGCCCACCATCGTGGTGCGCCCCCGCGGCTGGCACCTGCCGGAAAAGCACATGCTGGTGGACAACACCCCGATCGCCGGCGGCCTCGTGGACTTCGGGCTGTACTTCTTCCACAACGCCCAGCGCCTGATCTCCCAGGGCCGCGGCCCCTACTTCTACCTGCCGAAGATTGAAAACCACCTCGAGGCGCGGCTCTGGAATGACATCTTTGTCCTGGCCCAGGACCTGCTCGGCATCCCGCAGGGAACCATCCGCGCCACGGTCCTGATTGAAACCATCACCGCTGCGTTCGAGATGGAGGAAATCCTCTACGAACTGCGGGACCACGCTGCAGGCCTGAATGCCGGCCGCTGGGACTACATCTTCTCGGTCATCAAGAACTTCCGGACCCGCGGACCCCGGTTTGTACTGCCGGACCGCAACATGGTCACCATGACCGCACCGTTCATGCGTGCCTACACCGAGCAGCTGGTCCGTGCCTGCCACCGCCGCGGCGCCCACGCCATCGGCGGCATGGCCGCCTTCATCCCGAACCGCAAGGATGCCGCAGCCAACGACGTCGCCATGGAGAAGGTGCGCGCCGACAAGACCCGTGAGGCCGGCGACGGTTTCGACGGATCGTGGGTGGCGCACCCGGACCTGGTCCCCGTGGCCATGGAGGTGTTCGACGGGGTGCTCGGCGACCGGCCCAACCAGCTGGAGAAGACCCGCGAAGACGTGGTGCCCAACGACAAGGCGCTGCTGGATATCGCTTCCACGCCCGGCATCATCACCGAGGCCGGCATCCGCAGCAACATCGAGGTGGGCATCCGCTACATCGAGTCCTGGCTGCGGGGCAACGGTGCGGCCGCCATCAACAACCTGATGGAAGACGCCGCCACCGCGGAAATCTCCCGCTCGCAGATCTGGCAGTGGATCCACTGCTCGGCGCTGACCGACGAGGGCGACGTCGTGACTCACGAGTGGGTGGAGGAACTGCTCGACGAGGAGTTCACGGGCCTGCAGCGCTTCGAGGGCGACCGCTTCGACGACGCCCGCGAACTCTTTGAGGAAGTTGCCTGCGGGGAGCATTTCCCCACCTTCCTCACCGTGCCTGCCTACGCCCGCTTCCTGCATGAATCGCAGGAGCTGGCCACGGCATAGCCGCTTGGGGGCGGCGAGGCGGATGCCGCTTCAGTATCCGCTTCAGCAAGGGCCGGGAATCATTACCGCAGATGTTCAATTCGTTGGGCACCGCGGGAATGGCTCCCGGCCCTTTGCGCGTTGCACCCGATATGAAGATTGATATCTGGTCCGACATTGCCTGCCCGTGGTGCTACATCGGCAAGCGCCGCTTCGAGGCCGCCCTCGCCCGTTTCCCGCACCGGGACGAGGTGGAAGTCCACTGGCACAGTTTCCAGCTGGACCCGTCCCTGCCCGACCACTTTGACGGCACTGAGGTCGAGTACCTCAGCGAGCGCAAGGGCATCGACCCCGAACAGCTCGCCGGCATGCTGGACCAGGTAACCGTCCAGGCCGCCGGCGAGGGACTGTCCTACGACTACGACTCCCTCGTGGTGGCCAACAGCTTCTCCGCCCACCGCCTGATCCACCTGGCCAAGGCGGAAGGCGGGCTCGAGGCCGCCGACGCCGCCAAGGAAGCGCTGCTTTCGGCCCACTTCGAAAAGGGCATGAACATCGGGTCCGCCGACGACCTGGTGCAGATCGGCACCGGCATCGGGCTGTCCGCGGACCGGGTGAAGGCCGTGCTGGCCACTGACGAATACGCCGACGCCGTCAATGCTGACATTGCCCGGGCCCGGTCGCTGGGGATCAGCGGCGTCCCGTTCTTCGTGCTCGACGACAAGTACGGCATTTCCGGTGCGCAGCCTGCCGATCTGTTTGCCTCCGCCCTGGAACAGGCCTGGCAGGAATCGCACCCCCTGATCAGCCTAACGCCGGAGTCCGCGGACGGACCTGCCTGCGGACCTGACGGCTGCTAGGCCCGGAAAGGAGCCTCCGGGACCAAGGGCTCGAACAGCCACGGCCCCAGAAGGCCGCTGGCCGAAACACCGGCGGAGGCATATGCCTTGTCGGCGAGATCCAGAAATTCGGGGGTACCGGCACAACTGTGCCGGTACTTCTGCGTCCACTCCTGCAGCAGCTCATAAAAGATTCCGTCGCCGGCGCTGTGCCGGAGGACGTGCAGGGTCAACGCTCCGCGCCGGTAAACCCGTTCGTCGAACATGGCCGCCGGCCCGGGATCTGCCAGCTGCAGGTCCTGCCGCTGGTGCTGCAGCCACTCCAGGTCGGCCGCGGCCCGCTGGTCGCTGCCGGCGCCGTCGGCCGCCTCTGCCCACATCCACTCTGCGTAGGTTGCGAAGCCCTCGTGCAGCCAGATATCCCGCCACTTGCCGGCCGTGACCGAATTGCCGAACCACTGATGCGCGAGTTCGTGGGCCACCAGCGATGCCACGGCCGACCGCAGATGGTTGCGCCCGAAGACGGACACCGACTGCGCCTCCAAAGGGATCTCCAGCTCGTCATCGGTCACCACCACCGTGTACCGGCCGAAGGGATAGGGCCCGAACCGGGAGGCAAACAACGTCATCATGGCGTCCTGCCGGGCCAACGCGGCCCGCGCCCGGTCGCTCAGGGACGGGGGTGCGACGACGAACTGCGGCACGTCGCCCGGCAGATCCAGGCATTCGTACCGGCCAATCTGAACCGTGGCCAGGTAGGTAGACATCGGTTCGGGCTGTTCGAAGACCCAGGTCTCCCGGCCGCGGCGGTCTTCGTGGGAGACCAGCTCTCCGTTGCACGTCACCCGGTAGCCGGACTCCACCGTCACGCTGATCCGATAACGCGCTTTGTCCGCAGGCAGGTCATTGCAGGGAAACCAGGACGGAGCGCCCGTCGGCTGTCCCGCAACGAGGGCGCCGTCGGTCAATTCCTCCCAGCCGATATCGCCCCACAGGCCGTTGCCCGCGCGCGGCTTGCCCCGGTACCGGATGCTCAGCCGAAAGGTGCCACCGGCCTTCAGGTCCCGGCTGGGCGTTATCGCCAGTTTGCCGCGTCGCTGCCGGAAGGAACGGACGTCCACCGGAGTTCCGTCGCTCCAAAGCAGGACTTCTTCCACCCGCATCGGCCGGTCCAGGTCCAGGGTGAGCTGTTCGGTGTCGACCAGGGCGGAGCCGGCAAGGCGCGCCTGCCCCTTCAGCCGGTTGGAGCCGACGTCGTAATCCAGTGTCAGGTCATATTCGTTGATGCTCAGGTCCGTGGAACCGGACGCGGGCGTATACGGGTCGGGCGTCTGGTGCTGATGTTGGTGGTGGGATCCGGTCTGCCACATGGCGGACATCCTGACACGGCGCGGCAATTTCGCCACGGGTAGCTAGCGGAACCGGCGTTAGCTTTCAGCGTCCTGGGCGTATTGGCGCCACCGCTGCCGGTCCGTTTCAGACAGGTCCTCCCAGTCGGGTGCCGGGGGCATCCACAATCCTGGGAGCAGTGCCGCGCGTTCCTCGTACAGCAACCTGCCCTCATCCGCTGCGTCGGGGTCCATCCAGGCTGTCCCGTCGGCGGCAGGTGTCTGGTTCACCCTTAAATTCTAAGCGACACCGCTAACGCATCAGGGCTTGCGTGAAGAAACGTCCTCCCGCGGTTTCCTTTCACGCTCACTGTCCAGCCGTGAATCCACCGGCGAATCCAGCGACGGGTCCAGCGGCCGGGATGCGCCTGCCGGGGGGATTTCCGCCGGCGGGGACCACCCCGTATGGGTCCGTGGCCTTGCCGCAGCCTGCCGGTCCGACGCCGCCGTCTTGGCGAATGAGTCAGCGCTCGGCGGAGAGCCCCGCGGCTTCCGTTGGCGCCCGGCCCGCTTGAACGCCAGCCGGATCAACAGCCCCAGAGCCGCCAGCACACCGAGGGTCATCAGCGTGCGAGTCAGCGTTTCCAACCTGTGTTCGACGGCCGCTGCCTTCTCTTCTGCCCGGGCCGCAGCGGAAACGGCAGCGTCGGAAGCGGCAGTGGACGCCGTGAAGACGTCCTCCACGGTCCCCATAACGATGCGGTCGCCCGGAACGGCCCCGCGAAGCAACCGTGTGACCGTGGCCAGGTCCGTGGAAATGCAACCCCACGTTGGTGCGTACCCGGCATGGAAGAAGATGGCGAAGGAGGCACCCTGCCGGGTCGGCATATCCGGCGGGCGGTTCCAGTTGATCACGGCTGCCTGCTCATAGAGGCCCTGCTCCATGTACCGCCAAAGGTTCTCGTCTCCTCCCTGACCTTCCCCTTCGAAGTACTGGTTATAGGTCTCCCCGTGCTTCCCGCCCCACCGAGAGGAGGGTTTCAGCTCGTGATATTCCAGTTCCGTGCCCGGGTTGCTGCGGCCGAGCGCCTCGGTGAAACTGAAGGACCCGGTCGGTGAATACAGGGTGTTCTCCCACATGCTGCCCGGGGGCGCAAAGCCGTTGCGGCCGCTGAAACCCCAGGACTGCCATTCCTGTACATAGGCCCCGTCCTCGAAAACGCAGCCCGTGAGGCGGGTTTCCGTAGCTCCGTACTTTTCCGCCGTCGCGAAAGTGACACGCTTGGCTTCACGGACGGAGTAGCGGACTTCCCCCGCGTTGAGCCTCGCGCAGGGATCGTGCTCCTGCTCCGCGCCGGCCGCGGGCAGAGCAGGCAGGAAAAGGGCAGCAAGCAGCCCTGCAGCTGCCGCAAGCCCGAGACGGCGTGCACGAGTCAACAGCATCAACTGCGCTGACGGGAACGGTGCCGGGCCCGGCCTTCCGGCACCGGAGGAGCTGGCGGCACCGGCGGAGCTGGCGGATAGGACGGGGCCGGCGGGTAAGCCAGTCCACGCGGTGGCGACGACGACGGGGCAGACGGCTCAGTCGTCGTTCCCGCAGCCGCTGGATTTATCGAGGACGTCCGGCTATCCCGCGTACCTCCCGTGCGCGCCAGGTACTTGTTCCGCGCCCACTTCGAGGCTTCGGCAACTCCCTTTTCCAGCGGGCCCTGGGCCGCGTACCGCAGCCAGATGGAGGCGAAGGCCGAAATGATGACCAACTGGAGGATCATTCCCGGCACCGGCTGGTCAGCCAGCAGTCCGGTGGCCAGGAGTATCAGGTGCAGGGAGTACAGGGTCAAGGTCATCTTGCCCAGCAGAGCCAAGGGCCGCAGGAGCTGCCCGCGGGTGCCGCCCAGAAGCAGCAGCACCCCCAGGAACGCCGCCGAGGTGCCGATGGTGTTGGCCAGCACCAGCGGCGTACTGGAATAGGGAGCCAAGGAGGCAAGCCACCACCAGGAATCCGTCGGCAGCACCGGGTCCGGCCCCCAGATCAGGATGTCCTCAACAATTTCTTCCGGGGCCGAAGTCCATTCCGACGTCGCGTCCACCAGTTGTTGCCGCCCGCCGAAGGGGCCGAGGATGAGGGCGGAAAGGACTGCTGTTGCAAGCGCCAGGCCGACGCCGGCCACCAGCAGCCGAATCTGCACCGCCCGCTCGGCCAGGTCCAGCCGGCCGATAGCCAGGCCGACGCAGACGTACGCCATCCAAGGCAGCGCGGGATACGTACCGGAGAGAAGGACCTGGCCAATGACACCGCCGGGGGCTTCAACGAGCGTGGAGAAGTTGGGTTCCACCCCGCCCATGTCCGGGAGCCAATCCCTGGTGGCCTGCATCAGGACAGGGGCGGCAGCGGCAATACCCGCAGCAAGAACCAGCAGGGTCCGCACACGCAGCCCGAGCAGCGGAAGGGCAAGCAGGAACATCACGCCGTAATAGACGAGGATCACCTGTGCGTTGACGGCGAGGTAGCCGAGAAACAGCCCGATGACGGTGATGAAGGCGGCGCGCACCGCAAGTCCGTAACGGACGGCAGCCATCTTCCGTCCCCGCGGCGGGTGCTTGCCGCCGGACATAAAGGCCAGCGATATCCCGGCGAGCAGCGCAAAAAGCGCGGCTCCCCGGCCGGCGAACAGAAGCCAGGTGAGCGTGGGGGCGAACTCCTCGTTCCAGGCGGGCAGGATGTGGATCGCCATCATCGCAATCAACGCCGCTCCCCGGGCAGCATCGACACCGGTCACTCGCCGTTTGCCCACCGCTGCCTCAGCCAACCCGCTCATGCTTCCCCCTTTGCTCAATACGCCCGTGCCAGAGCTTCAGGGACTGCGGGGCCGGGCGCAAGCGTAGTCGGCAATCCCGCTGCGGTGAGGTCAGCCACAAGCAGGTCGGTCTCCTCTTCGCTCAGGTCGGTCAGCGGTCCCCTGACGGGGCCGGCGGGAAGCCCCAGTTTCCGAAGCGCTGCCTTGGCCGATGCTGCGCCGGGGCACCGGAACATACCGGTGTAGATCGGCAGCAGGTCACGGTGAATCTGCAGCGCGTCGTCCACCCGGCCCTGCCGGTACGCGACTGTCAGGGCACGCAGCCGGTTAGCGGCGACGTGTCCGACCACCGAGACGACGCCGATCGCACCAACGGACATCAGGGGCAGATTCAGTGCGTCATCACCCGAGTAATAGACCAGCTCGCTGTGCTTCATGACCCAGGATGAGGAGGCGAGATCTCCCTTGGCGTCCTTCACCGCCACGATGTTCGGATGGTGTCCGGCAGCCACCAAAGTCTCGGGGGCAATTGCGACGCCGGTGCGGGCGGGGATGTCGTAAAGCATCACCGGCAGGTCGGTACTGTCGGCGATGGCCTCGAAGTGGCGCAGCAGGCCTTTTTGCGTGGGGCGTGAATAGTAGGGGGCCACCACCAGCAGCCCGTCGGCCTTCTGCTCGGCCGCAGCCCGGGCCAGCTCGATGCTGTGCCGCGTGTCGGTGGACCCCACCCCTGCGATAACCCGCCGCTCGGTGCCCGCGGTGACCCGTTTGGCCGAATGAATCATCGACGCTTTTTCCCAGTCCGAGGTAGCGAAGGACTCCCCGGTGGTGCCGTTGACCACCACGCCGTCATTCCAGCCGGTCCGCAGCAGCCATCGGGCCAGCTCCTCGGCGCCGGCCTGGTCCAGTTGGCCGCGCTCGTCCATGGGCGTAACCATTGCGGTAAGCACCGTGCCGAATTGCCGGGAGACCGTTGTTCCTGTGTTGCCCGTAGCTGTACTCATAGTCTTGCTCCTACAGTTTTGGATTCAATCGACTTGCGGTGACGGGCACGGCGTTCCATCGGGCGGCTCTGGTCCCAATGCGCCAGCGGGTTTCCGCACCAGGCGCTGTTCACGGGGACGCTTTCCCCGCGCATCACCAGCGAGCAGCCTCCGACGGTGCCGCCCTCTTCGACGGCGCTGCCCGGCAGCACGATGCTGTTGGGTCCAAGCGTGGAACCGTCGCCCAGGGTTACTTCGTCCAGGCGCATGATCCGGTCATGGAAAAGATGGGTCTGCAGTACAGTGCCGCGGTTGATGCTCGCTCCGTCGCCCACCTGTATAAGGTCGAATTCCGGCAGCCACCAGGTTTCGCACCAAACGCTGCGGCCGATCCGTGCACCCATCCAGCGCAGCCAGGCATTGAGCATCGGGGTGCCCAGACTCATCCGCACCAATCCGGGAACGGCCAGGGATTCCGAAAACACGTCCGCCAGCTCGTTCCGCCAGACAAAAGAACTCCACAGCGGGTGCTCCGAAGCTTCGAAACGGCCCACCAGCAGCCACTTCGCCATGACGGCGATGAGCGCTGCGGCAATCCCGCTCAGAAGGAGGATCGGACCGGACCACAGGACGGCCGTGAGGAACCCGAAGTTGTCGTACAGGGCAGCCAATGCCCACACGGTCAGCAGGGCCAGCCAGGCCGTGATTACCGCCGGCAGTATCCTGCAGGCTTCAACCGCGCTCCGGGCAACCAGCAGGCGTCGGGGAGGATCGTAGGTCCGGGCAGTGTCCCCCACCTGCACCGGCCGCGGAAGCTCCACCGCCGGACGTCCGAACCAGGACGTACCTGCCGGCATGTTCTTGGGGACTGAGGAAAGCACCGCAATCAGGGAGTTCTCCGGAACGTGCGTGTCCGGCCCGACGATCGCCGAATTCCCCACGAAGGACTGTTCGGCGACACTCGCCTGGCCGAGGTGCAGCCACCCCTGGCGCACTCGCCGTGCCGACACCATGGAGTGGTCCGCCAGGAAGGTCCGGTCCTCCAACCGCGTCAGGTGCGGCACGGTTTCCATAGTGGAAATCTCCACGTGTCGCCCGACCTTCGCGCCCAGGAGCCGCGTCCACACCGGCGTGAGCACGCTGGCATAGATCGGATACATCGTAATGAGCGACCGGCTGAGCATCAGATTGCTCAACCAGGACGCCCAGCCTGTCATGCCGTCCGCCGGGTGCATGCCTTCGGGCATCAGACGGGCGGTACCGCGGACCACGGCGGCAGTGACTGCGAGGAACATCAGCATGGAAATCACCACGAAAACCGGTGCCCAGACGGCCAGGATCCACAACGCGTCACTGAAGGAGGAAACCCCGTTCAGCAACCACAGCATCAAGGCGGATCCGGGCGCTATGGAAAGGAGATTCAACAACGCGATGCCACCCAGGGATGCCGGGTAGAGCAACCGTACTCTGCCGGATTCCGACGTCGGGGCTGCTTCCGTGGGCCATCCCACCCCGGCACTACCGGTCTTCCGCATCTGGGATCCCGCCCAGAGTTCATTTGCGGGGATCTCGCCGGAGACCAGGGTCCCCGGTTCCGTTTCGGCTCCGCGGCCCACTTTCGCCCCGCCCATCAGCGTGGACCGTGCACCGATCCGCACGTCTTCGCCAATCTGCACCCGGCCGACGTGGAGCTGTCCGCCTTCAATCCAGTGGCCGGCCAGGTCTACCTCATATTCGATGGAGGACCGGCCGCCTATCGACGCAAAACCCGTCACCGGCGGCATGGCGTCAAGGTGCACGCCTTCGCCGATGTTGCAGCCCAGCTTGCGGGCATACCAAATGCCGAGCGGGGATCCCATGATGGGCTCGAGCTTGCAGTACGTCACTATCCGTTCCGCTGCCCACAGCCTCAGGTGGGTGCTGCCGCCGCGCCGATAAATGCCGGGGCCGACTCCCAGGAGCAGCAACCTGCTCGACACCACCGCGGCCACCATCCGCGCCGGCAGGCTGTACAAGGCCAGCCAGGCCGCGAGGGTGGGAACTACTGGTGGATCCGGGGTCCAGGGGCTGCCCACTGCATGGAACATCACCATGCACACGATGGCGATACCGGTGACGTACCGCAGGCCCGTAATCCCGTAGAGGGCCACGATCAGAGGCGCCTGGGCCAGCCCCAGCCACCAGGGCGACTCGGGGGTTTCACGGACGTCCAGTGTTGAATCACGCAGTGACGTCAAGTGGTCGGACATCGTGCTCAGCGTCGGATGCTCGTAGATGTCGGCGACCGAGACCTTCGGATAACGTTCCCGCAGTGCCGAGACCAATTGGGCTGCCGCCAGGCTCGCTCCACCCAGGGCGAAGAAATCGCTTTCCTCGGTCAACGGCAGCGGCCCCAACAGATCAGTCCACCGCTGGCCCAGCCAACGCAGATCGGCGTTGAGCTCCACCCGGACGTCGGTTGGCGTTTCCGTAACCGGCAGCGGCCAGGGCAGGGCCTTGCGGTCCACTTTCCCCGAGGCCTTCATCGGGAGCTCATCGACGATTCCCAGCGACGGAACGATGGATGCCGGCAGGTTCTGTGCCAGCTGTGCCCGTGCGGCGCCGAGGTCCAGGGTGGCCCCGGCTGCCGGGACCAGATATCCAGCCAGCACCCGGTTTCCGGACTGGGTGGAATGGACGGCTGCGGAAGCCGCGGCTACGCCCGGCAGCCGGCTCAGGGCGTCGTCAATCTCGCCGAGCTCAATCCGCCGGCCGCCCAGTTTGATCTGCTCATCCACTCGCCCCACAAAGACGAGGCCTTCTTGGTCTGCGCGGACGTGGTCTCCGCTGTAGTAGGCCCGTTCCCACCCGAGGGCCGGAAGCGGGGAGAATTTCTCGGCGTCTTTTTTCGGGTCGAGGTACCGCGAAACACCTACACCGCCGATGACCAGTTCACCCACTTCCCCCCAGCGCACGGGGTTCCCCTCTTCGCCGATGACGGCGAGGCTCCACCCGTTCAGCGGCAGTCCGATCCGGACGGCGGACTGTCCGTCCAGAAGCGCGCCGCAGGCAATAACCGTGGTTTCAGTGGGGCCGTAGGTGTTCCAGACTTCCCGCCCGGGGGCAGCCAGCCGCCGGACCAGCTCCTCCGGACAGGCTTCACCGCCGAAAATCAGCAGCCGCACGCGGTCAAGGGTCTCGGTGGACCAGTGCGCGGCAAGGGTGGGCACTGTTGAAACGGCAGTGATTCTCCGTTCGACCAGCCAGGGGCCGAGATCCGCTCCGGACCGCACCACGGAACGAGGGGCCGGAACCAGGCAAGCACCATGGGCCCATGCCAGCCACATCTCCTCACAGGAGGCGTCAAAGCTGACCGACAGCCCGGCCAAGACCCGGTCCCCCGGGGAAAGCGGGGCACTGACGCAGTAGAGCGAAGACTCGGCATCCACCAGGGCAGCCGCGGAGCGGTGGGTCACGGCCACGCCCTTGGGCTTGCCCGTGGAACCGGAGGTGAAGATGATCCACGCATCGTCCTCGGGGTGCGGCTGAGGGCTGTGTCCGCCGCTGGGGACGCCCTGCAGCAGGTTCAGCTCCAGCCCTGCTTCGATAACCGCGCAGACTCCGCCTTCGGACCACACCGTCTCAGCCCGGCCGGCCGGTTCGTCCGTGTCCACCGGAACATAGGCGGCCCCGGAGTACAACACTCCGAGAATGGCGATGTACAGGTCCACGGATCCGGAGGGGACATAGATTCCCACCCGGTCACCTGCACCGATGCCGCCGGCCCACAGCCGCCTTGCGAGCGCCTGCACCCGCAGCTCAAGTTCGGCGTAGCTCAGGGAAACGGTTCCGTCATCAATGGCGGGTGCGCCCGGATAGGCGGAGACCGTTTCGGTGATGATATCGACCAGGGTGCGCTGCTCAGGTGCGCGGCCGCCGTGAAGTACCGCCAATTCCGCGGGAACTGGATTCGGGTTTGTTACTGATGGTGCTCTTTCGGGAAGGGGTGGTGCGGTCTTGCTGCCGAAGGCGGTCGGGTGCTGGATGGTTGATGGTCTTGCCGCCACGTCTTGCGGGTTTTCGGGCGTGTTCATAGAAAGCAGTTCTCCCTGCTGGTACATCTCATATCCGTGGTCGAGGGACCACAACCTGAGCCCGGCGATGGCCGGGGCGATGCAGGGAAGCCTAGAAAAATCACAGCGAATTCACATGAGTACCCCAGGGCTGCAGGAGTCCATCCGGTACGGGGTTAATTACTCCCCCGCCTCCGCGGCTACTCGGATCACTACCCAACTTGGAATTCGTTCCGCGGGCGTCTCGCGTCAGCACAGGCAAGCAGGGTGCAGGTAGAAATGGCTCACCGTGCTTCACAGCCTGCGCTTAGGTTTCCGATAGGTTACGGACAGAAGCTGTTGGTTGTGTGTGGTCCACCCCCGGCACTCGACAGGGCGCTGGATAACACCTGCCGATGGGATCTAAAGCATGTCTTCTTTGGCAACATCGAGACCCAGACTGTCCGGAGTGGACGCTGCGCGCGGGCTCGCGCTTTTCGGAATGATGGCGATCCACGTCCTGTCTGCCGTGGGCGAAGACGGAGAGCCGACCCTGACGTGGCTGCTGTTCGCCGGCAAGGCGGCAGCGCTCTTTGCCCTTCTCGCCGGGGTTACCTTGGCCTTCACCACCCGAAGAGCGAGGACGGAAGGCGGACATTTCCTGGCTGCGGCCCGGTGGAGCGTGGCTGCAAGGGCAGGACTGGTCACCGCCCTTGGCCTGGCCATCGCCTATGTGGACATGGACGCCTTCATCATCCTGGCGTACTACGGTGCCATGTTCCTGCTGGCAGTCCCGCTGCTGGGAGTATCAACCCGGACCCTGCTCGTCGCCGCCGCGGGATTCGCACTGCTGGGACCGATCCTGATGCAGGGCCTGCGGGATTACCTCCCCGAGCCCGGATTCGACCCCACCTTCTCTACCGTACTCACCCAACCCGGCGTGTTCCTGAGTCAGCTTTTGCTCACCGGAACCTACCCCGCCATTCCGTGGCTGGCCTACATTGCCGCCGGGCTCGCTATCGGCAGGATGAGCCTGGATCGGACCAGCGTGCAGCTGGGGCTGCTGGGGTCAGGCGCGGCACTTGCCGCGGCTGCCTGGCTCGGCTCCCGGCTGCTGCTCGCCGGTCCCGGGTTTGACCGGTTGCTGGCATCGGAACCGGATCTAGGAACAGGTGATCTCCAGGAAATCCTGGTGTGGGGCACGGAAGAGTACCTTCCCACCAGCTCCTGGTGGTGGCTGTCCATCGCCGCGCCGCACTCCACCACACCGTTCGACCTGCTGCACACCATTGGAGTTGCCACGGCCGTGCTCGGGGCCATGCTGCTGGTCTCACGCTTTGCAGGCAAGGCGTTGCTCGTCCTGTCCGCACCCGGCCGGATGACGCTTACCTTCTACTGCGCCCATCTGCTTTTCCTCGGCACCGGAGCACTGGTCGACCTCCCGGAATTCTCCCTTTGGCTGCAAATCACCGTATTCGTAATCGTCGCCGTGATTTGGCAGCTTGCGGGAAAGCAGGGGCCGTTGGAGAAACTCGTCTCCCGTGGCGCTGCTGCCGCGCGGGAGTCCGTCCTTCGGCGGCACCCGGACACCCGTTCCGCCAACCGGGGCACCTAAGCCAATCCGTCCGCCACCCTCGCATCCACGGCGTAGGACAGCGCAAAGGAGGCGGGCAGTCCGAACTGCTCCGGCTCGACGTCGTACGCGCGCAGCCCGCTGAACCCGACGCCCTTTTCCCGCCCCCGTTCGCCGAAATCCGTTTCCACACTGCGGGGATCAATCCGGAGCCCCTGGCCTGACGCCTTCAGCAGGGCTTCCTTCCGCACCCAGATCTGCGCCCGCAGGCGGGGGCGGTCCGGAACCGCGACGGCGGCAATGGCCGCCCTTTCCGCACCGGTGGCCATCACGTCCTCCACTGCCGTATCAGTGAACGCCCGTGCGGCAGAGTCTTCCAGGTCCACCCCCACGCGCGTCCGGGCGAACGCCGCCGCCAGCCAGTTCCCGGAACGGCTGAAACTGACCTGTTGCGGGATGGGCCGGCCCGCAATGAAATAGCGCGGCTCCCCGTGGCTTCCGTCATTGCCGTGCAGACAGTCGGGACAGTGCGCCACCGCGGTCACCGCGTCCTCAGGCGCCTGCAGGTACCCGGCCACCAGGGACCGGGCGGCCAGCCGCCCGGCAAGGAAACGACGGCGGTCCTCCTCGTGATGGAATCCCTTCGCCCGTGCCCGTACGGCCGTTCCCAGGCTGGCCGCGGCCCGAAGGTCCACTGTGTCCAGCCGCCGGACGGCCAGCCGCACCTCCGCCGGTTCCTGCTGGTGTCGAAACACGCGTGTTTCACTGTGCGGCAGGCCCACCGCGTTACTGCCCGTCCGGCGTCGAAGCGCCTGGACAACTCAGCGCACCCGGTCCCGCTGCTACTGCCTGTTCCGCCGGGAGAAGTGCCTGGAATCCGGAGCCGATCACCACGTCCACCGATGCGTCCGTCCGCTCATCCAGGACGTAGTCCGTGCCGGGAATGTGCTGCTGCAGCGTGTAGGCGGCGGCGAGGCCGGAGGGTCCGGAAAGCACCAGCGCGGTCATGCCGGAACGGTTCACACTGCTGTTGCCGACCCGGTCCACCCGGAAGCCGCGCTCATTCAGGGCGTTTCCGACGGTTGCGCCCAGGCCCGGGGACGCCGTCGCGTTGTAGACATTGACCGTTACGGTGGCGGGGTCCAGATACGGAAAAGGCCCGGCCGGACATTCGTCCACCGGACCCGCAGAGGTACTGGGTGCTGCACTGGGCAGCCGTACCCACCCTGAAATCAATCCCTGCGCCAGGATCACCGCCAGCACCAGCAGCAACGCCAGGATCCCGACCACTGAATTATGCAGCCGCCGGCGCCGTCTCGCACGCCGGACCACGTCCGGTTCGTCGGTCGGTGCAAATACCGCGCCGAGGTCTCCTCCGGTGATGATCCGGTGCCCGTGCCATTCCCTTGGGTCGTTCCTGGCGGGGTTGCCGCGGCGCCGCCCCTCAGGGGGCTCTTTAGTCATCGAGGACCAGCACGCGTGCGTGCAGTATGGTCCGCTGGTGCAATGCCGTCCTTACGGCCCGGTGCAATCCGTCTTCAAGGTACATGGTGCCCTTCCATTGGACGACGTGCGGGAACAGGTCTCCGAAAAAGGTGGAATCCTCGGCCAGCAGCGCGCCGAGGTCCAGTGTGGCCTTCGTGGTCACCAGTTCATCCAGGCGAACCTGCCGGGGAGGTACCGCTGCCCAGTCCTTCGGTGTTACGTATCCATGGTCAGGGTAGGGGCGTACGTCGCCAACAGCTTTGAAGATCACTAGTACAGAGTAGATAACATCCGCACCCAAAGAAACAGCGGTGCTCGGGCGCGCCGCCCGCAAAAGCCCCGATTAGGCCGCGGATTGCGTCCGAGACACGAAAATGCGGTACCGGCGCAGACACGGGATACTGGGGAGGTGAACACCTCTGCTCCCCGAATCGGTCTCCTGCTCGACGTCGACGGCCCCGTGGCCAGCCCCGTCTCCCGGAGCGTCCGCCCCTCCATCATCCGGGACCTGGTTACCCTGGCATCGGCAGGCTGGCCGGTCATTTTCAATACGGGCCGTTCTGATGCCTTCATCCGCGAACAGGTCATGCAGCCGATGATGGCAGCGGGGCTGCCGGAGGGGGTGCGGCTGCACGCCGTGTGTGAAAAGGGCGCCGTCTGGTTTTCCTTCGACGGGACCGGTCCGGACCAGCCGCAGGTGGACCCGGATTTGAAGGTCCCCGGAGATTACGCCGAGGCCATCCGCGACCTGGTGGCCGCCAAGTACTCCGAGACCATGTTCTTCGACGAAACCAAGCTGGCCATGGTCTCCGTGGAGCAGCACGTGCAGGTGGACAACTCCGACTACCTCACGGACCAGCGCCGCTTCGACGCGGACGCACTGGAACAGATGTCCCTGGCCGGAATCGGCGGCCGGCGTCTGGAGCATGCCATTCCGGACGCCCGTGGAGCCGTTGCCTTCCGCATTGATCCCACCATCATCTCCACCGACATCGAAGCCATGGGAGTGGGCAAGGACCTGGGCGCCCGGCGCGCGCTGTCCCTGCTCGAAGCGGACGGCACGCCGGTTCCGCAGATCTGGCGGACGGTCGGCGATTCCCGCACCGATTACGCCATGGCCGACGAACTGCACGCGCTGGGGTACGACGTCGCGCACGTGGACGTGCGGCCGGCGGACGGGGTCCCGTCCACGCCTTATCCGGTGCTGACGGCCGGGTCCCTGATCCACGACGACGCCGGTGCAGCCTACTTTGAGCGCTGGGTGGCAATGGCTGCCGGGGAAGCAGTGGACGACGCCGTCGTCGTCTAGCGCTCCCCCGGCGCTGGAGCCCTACTCCAGGCGCAGGACCGCTTCTACGGATTCCTGGATTTCCGGTGCCCCGGGCGCAGTCTTGGACGCGAACCGGCCCACAATCTCGCCGCTGTCGGTGATGAGGAACTTCTCGAAGTTCCAGCCGATATCGTCGCCCAGTTCGCCGTCATGGAACCGGGTCAGGGCTGCGTAGAGCGGGTGCCGGTTCGGTCCGTTGACGTCGGCCTTGGCGGTCAGCGGGAAGGTGACGCCGAAGTTCCGCGAACAGAACTCGGCAATCTCTTCGTTGGTGCCCGGTTCCTGCCCGGCGAAGGAGTTGCTGGGCACGCCGAGGATGGTGAAGTTCCGGTGCTCGTAGGTTTCGTAGAGGGCCTGCAGTCCCTCGTACTGGGAGGTAAAACCGCAGCGCGAGGCAACGTTCACCACCAGCACGGCCTTGCCGCGGAACAGCTCTCCGAAGGTGGTTTCGGTGCCGTCCAGCATGGTCAGGGGGATGTCGTACAAGTTGTCGTTCGTATTGTCGTTCGAGTTGTCATACAAGGCGTTGTCCTCCACGGAGCTCCCTTTCGATTGGCCTGCTTCCATTGCATCCCATCCCCGGGCGGAATACCCAATTCCGGCTCCTGTGCCTACTCGTAGGAAACACGGGGACGTGATTCCTAGCACTTCGTAATATTTGGTTCGAACTTGACAGCCCCGGTGATAGCTTGCCGCTATGAGCGCTATTCCCGAGTCAATTCCCGTCCTGGACCTGAGCACGGCACGCAATGCCGACGGCTCCTTCAATCCCGAGTTCATCGACCAGCTGCGTGATGCCACGCACCGGATCGGCTTTTTCCAGCTGGTCGGTTACGGCGCCGCGCAGGCCCGGGTGGAGGAGCTGTTCGACGTCACGAAGCGGTTCTTCGACCTGCCCCTCGAGGACCGGCTGGCCCTGGACAACCGCAATTCCCCGCACTTCCGCGGCTACACCCGGCTCGGCACCGAAATCACCAAGGGCCGCCCCGATGCCCGGGAGCAGGTGGACTTCGGTCCGGAACGCGCGCCCGTGGCGGACTATCCTGCGGACCAGCCGTACTGGCTGGTCCAGGGCCCCAACCAGTTCCCGGACGAGGTGCTGCCCGAACTGCGCTCCACCGCCATGGATTGGGCGGAGGCAATGAGCTGGGTGGGTGCGGAGCTGCTCAGCGCCATCGCGGTGTCCCTGGAACTGCCCGGGGACCACTTCACCGAACCCTTCGAGGACACCCCCGCCTGGATGGCCAAGCTCATCCACTATGTGGGCGGCGTCGTGAAGGAAGCCGGAACCCAGGGTGTGGGCGCCCATGCCGACTACGGCTTCATCACCCTGCTGCTGCAGGATTCCGTGGGCGGCCTGGAAGTGAAGCCGCATGAGTCCGACACCTGGCTTCCGGTGGAACCCATCCCCGGCGCGCTGGTGGTGAACCTGGGCGAAATGCTCGAGGTGGCCACCCAGGGCTACCTTTCCGCCACCATCCACCGTGTTCTGGCGCCGGCGCCCGGAGTGGACCGCTACGCCATTCCGTTCTTCTGGTCGCCGCGGCTGGACACGGTGATCGACCCCGTGCAGCTTCCCGCCGAGCTGGCTGCGCAGTCCCGCGGTATTTCCGATGATCCGGACAACCCCATGCTGGCGTCCTACGGCGCCAACGTCCTCAAGGGTTGGCTGCGGGCGCACCCGCAGGTGGCCAAGCTGCATCATCCGGAGCTTGTGGGGAAGTAACCAGCGGGATGATTCTCGCCGGCTGTGGAAGCGGGAACCAGAGGGTTCCCGCTTCCACTTCTTAAGTCCGGTTCAACCAGACAAGAGCGCTAGTCGACGGCGCCCACCTTCGCCTTGTCCGAATGCTCCTCCTCCGGGCCCTCCACGACATCCGGGGCCTGCACGTTGTCCGTGTACCACCCGGTGAGGGCGGGGTCGTCGCTCTTAAAGTCGGCACCCGCGCCTTCGGCCTCCGGCACGTGCGCGGTGCCGAAGACGAAGTCGTCTCCGTGCTCGTCGATGCCGCGGCGCACGCCGCCGCTGATGGCCTCCAGCGCATACCGGCGCCGGATCATCAGCGGGTCGTTGCGCAGGTCCTTGGCCCAGGAGATCATCACACCGACGAGGATGATGGTGAACGGCAGGGCGCTGGTCACCATCATGGCCTGGAGTCCCGAGAGGGCGTTGTGGCCCCCGGCCAGCAGCAGGAACATGGCCATCAGCCCGAGTGCCGCCGACCAGATGATGGTCACCGATTTCGAGGGCACGGGCCGGCCCGACTGGGACATCGAACCCATGACGTTGGCCGCCGAGTCCGCGGCGGTGACGAAGAAGACCATAATCGCGAGCATGCACACGATCGGCGTCACGGAGCTGAACGGCAGGTTGGCCAGCAGATCGAACATGACGTTCTCTCCGGAGCCCTTCATGGTCAGGTCCAGCCCGTTCTGGTTCATCCAGATGGCGGTGCCGCCGAAGACCGTGTACCAGCAGACGGAGATGGACAAGGGAACGAAGACGACGACGGTGACGAACTGGCGCAGGGTGCGGCCCTTGGAGATCTTGGCGATGAACATTCCCACGAACGGCGACCAGGAGATCCACCAGGCCCAGTACAGGGTGGTCCAGCCGGTCAGGAAGGCCTCCTGCTCGGCGCCCTGGCCGGCGAAGACGGTCAGCATGTCCGGCAGGTTGCCGACAAACGCGATGAGCGAGGCGGGCAGCAGATCGAGCAGGAAGAACGTCGGACCGGTCAGCAGGACAAAGAGCGTCAGCAGAATGACCAGGGTCATGTTGAGGTTGGAGAGCAGCCGGATGCCCCTCTTGATGCCGGCGACCGCGGAGATGGTGAAGACAACCGTCAGGAGGCTGATGGCGACGACGACGAAGCCGTTGCCCAGCTCCTGGCCCGTGATGATCGAGACTCCGGTGCGGATCTGGATCGCGCCGATACCCAGCGAGGTCGCGGTGCCGAACAGTGTCACCAGCACGGCGGAAACGTCGATGATCTTTCCCAGCACGCGGTTGTTGCCGTCGGGGAAGACCGGTTCAAACAGCGACGAAATCAGCGGCAGCCGGCCGCGCCGGAAAGAGGCGTAGGCCAGGGCGCCGCCCACCAGGGCGTAGATGACCCAGGCGAGACTGGCCTGGTGCAGGAAGGTGGTCGACATGGCCGGCAGGATGGCGGCGGAGGTTCCGGCCTCGGCATCAGTCGAGGGCGGCGGGGAGAGGAAATGGCTGAGCGGTTCCATCGGCCCGTAGAAGATCAGCGCGATGCCCAGACCAGCTGCGAACAGCATGGAGATCCAGGACGTCGTGGAGTACTCCGGCGTGCTGTCGTCGGCCCCCAGCCGGATCTTGCCGGTCGGCCCGAAGCCGACCACCAGCATGAAGATCGCGGCGGCAACCATGGTGGCGTTAAACAGCCAGCCGAAATGCACAACCACCCAGCCCTGTATGCCAGTGCCCACGGAACTGAGGTTGTCTGGCGCAAAAATCGCCCATGCCAGAACAGCGAGAGAGATGGCCATGGCAAAAATGAAGACACCGCGCCGGGTCGGATAGCTGACTCCGGTGTCCTCAACGCTGATGCCCGGGACCAGCCCGGGATGGAGGCTAAGCACTGGGGCGGAAGCAGCAGTGCGCAGCGCTTTTTTCACACGTTCAACTGGGCGGCCGGCGGGTCTGCGCATCGGCGACCCCGCCACGCTTGAACCGTCGGTGGTCCCTGCGACGTGCTCTGGGGGTGAAGAGTCGGAATTCATAACGCTAAACTTTAGGCCATAAAGCGCTAATTACAGTAAACAACGGATTGCAACGGTCCCCTCTCGATCAAGCGCAGAAGTGCCCACATAGCACTAATACCGCGGCAGGACCAATCGCACGCAAGGGCTCGAACCAGGCTCCACGGATAGCCCGCGCCGCAAAAGTATTGCACTTTCCTCACGATGCAATCGACCGAAATAGCGAAAGTCCCAATACTGATATCCCTTTATAATTCATTCCAATAATTCGGGGAAACAATTCCAGCCGGTCGAATATCACCATCACGCACCGACCGTTGACTCGGGCACCTCGGTGACGCTCGACGGCGAGCAGCGTTACCTCCACTCGCACCTGTCCTACCAGCGGGCCTGCCTGCACGCCATCGACTACCTGACGAAGTTCGGTCACAGCCCGGAACAGGCCTACCTTCCGGCGTCCATTTTCGACTTCGATGTCCGTCCCTCGGCTCCCTTCCAGATCACCCCCGGCATCGGAGCGCCCCGGGCTAGCCGAACCTGACCGGGGCGGCCACGCGCGGCCCGGTTCCGCCGCGCCGCGCGTTTACGGTGTACACAACGGCGCTAAAATACCCCTGTGAACAACAACTCCTTCCCCCACCTCATGGCCCCGGGGCGCATGGGCCCCATGGAAACCCACAACCGAATCGTCCTGCCGGCAATGGATATGAATGTCTCCGAGCACGGCGAGATTGAACAGCCCGAAATCGACCACTACGTGGCCCGTGCCGCAGGAGGCGCCGGCCTGATTATCACCGGTGCCTGCGCCATCGCGTTCCCGCACGGCGCGGCGTCCATGAAGGAACCGGGGTTGTCGGATGACAAGTACATTCCCGGCCTCAAGGCGCTGGCCGACGCCGTCCACGCCGCCGGCAGCAAGCTCTGCATCCAGTCCACGCACCACGGCAAGGTTGCCCGCGTGGACGTCGCAAATGACCGTCCGGTGCTCGCACCCAACCAGCCGGACTACACCTATGACATGTCCGCGCTGGCGGACAGCACCCGCGAAGAGCTCGGCAAGATGGGCGCCGCCACCGCCGGCAAGCAGACCGCGTACCACGAGATGACGGCCGAGGACATTTCCTGGCTGGTCTCCACCTGGGCCGACGCCGCCGAACGCGTTGCCAAGGCCGACGCCGACGCGATCGAGATCCACGTAGCGCACGGCTACATCCTCGGCGTCTTCCTTAACCAGCGGGACAACCTGCGCACGGATGAATACGGCGGCTCCCTGGAAAACCGGGCCCGGCTGGCCTGCGAGGTCATCAGCGCCGTCAAGGAGCGGGTGGGCGACCGTCTGGCCGTCCTGGTCCGCGTTGCCGGCGAGGAATACGGACAGGAGGGCGGCCTGACCCTCGACGAGGCGATCGAGGCATCCAAGCTGTTCGAGCCGGCCGGCGCTGACGCCATCCACGTCACCGGCTGGGGGCGCAACCCGTTCGACAACTTCACCGACGGCCCGCTGCCCAACAAGGTGGGTGCCTACCTGCAGAACGCCGCGGAGATCAAGAAGCACGTCAGTGTTCCGGTGATCGCCGTCGGCCGGATGCTGCCGGAGGTTTCCGAGAAGGCACTGGCCGCCGGACAGATCGACTTCGCAGCCATGGGACGCCAGCTGCTGGCCGACCCGGAACTGCCGAACAAGCTGCGCGACGGCAAGTTCGACCAGGTCCGCCCCTGCATCAACTGCTACCTCTGCGTCGCGGAGAACTTCTTTGACGACACCCCGTTCTGCGCGGTCAACCCCGCACTGGGCAACGAGGCGCTGCTGCCGCTGAAGCCTGCGTCCGCGACCAAGCACGTAGTGGTTGTCGGCGCCGGCCCCGCGGGCCTGGAAAGCGCCCGGGTCCTGACCGAGCGCGGCCACCGGGTCACTGTCGTGGACAAGTCGGACCGCCTCGGCGGGACCATGTGGTTCTCCACCATGACCACCCCGGACAACGAACGCCTTCTGAAGTGGTTCAAGGCCGAAATTAAACGCCTGAACATTGCGGTGAAGCTGAACACCAAGGCCACGGTGGAGTCCATCCGGGCCCTGCACCCGGACCATGTGATCGTGGCCACCGGTGCAGTCCGGCCCAAGCCGGACTTCCCCGGCGGCGACCTGCCGATCGTACAGACCGGCGACACGCTGCGTGCCATGATGCTCGGCACCGCCACCGCTGAGGAAGCCGGCGCAGTGCTGAGCACCCTGGGCAAGCTCGGCCGCCTCTCCGGCGTGACCAAGAGCCCGGAGTTTGTCCGTCAGTTCACCAAGGTCTGGCTGCCGATGGGCAAGGACGTGGTGGTGATCGGGGGTTCCCTCGTGGGCCTGGAGCTGTCCGAGTTCCTTGCCGAGCGCGGCCGCCGGGTCACACTGCTGCATGAAAAGCAGCAGCTTGGCCTGCCGCTGGCCATGCCGCGCCGCTGGACCGCCGTGAAGGAATCGGAAAAGCACGGCGTGAAGATCCACCGCAACGCCTCGATCACCCGCATCACCGAGAAGAGCGTCGAGTGGACCGTGGGCGGGGAAAGCTTCTCCGCCCCCGCGGACATGGTGGTCTACGCGGACGGCACGACGTCGGCCTCACCGCTGGCGGACGAGCTGCGGGCCGCGGACATCAGCTGCGATGTCGTCGGCGACGCCGGTGAGGTCAACTACATCCACGGTGCCATCCACTCATCCTGGAAGGTGAGCACCGAGCTCTAGGACGGTATTGCCTCGTCCTTCGAAGGCGTAAGAAGCCGGCAGGCCGCAGCGATGGCGGCCTGCCGGCGTCGTTCGCGGGCGGCGTCGGAATCCTCGGTTCTGCCGGTGTAGAGCAATTCCGGGGACTGTGCCCATGCGGTGGCCAGCGAAAAAAGCAGAGTCATCAGGTCATCCGGATCCCAGGCAGGATCAATGATCCCCTGCGCCTGGGCGGCGGCAATATCGGCCGACGTCGGCCCCGGGCGGCTGGAGGGGGCGAGCGCTTCCGGCGCACCCTCCAGCCGGGCCCAGTCCAGCATGCGCAGATGCTCGGGGTGCTCCACCGCGTGGTCATACAGGGCACCCACAAACCCGGGAAGATCCAGCGCGTCCCGGGGAACCTGGTCCGTGGTCTCCTGGAGATTGGCGGCCAGCACTGCGGCGAACAACGCACTCTTGCCGCCGAAATACGCATAAAGGCGTTCCTTGCTGGCGCGTGCCTCTTCCGCTATACGGTCGACCCGGGCACCGGCCAAGCCATACTGTGCAAACTCTTTTCGTGCTGCAGCCAGGATCCTGGCCCTCGTGGCTTCGCCGTCGGTTCTCATACCTGTAGTCTATCTAAGCCAACCAACCAGTTCGTTTGATTAGGATTTCACCTTCATGGACCGCACCACCCCTTCCGGCCTGCCCCGGGCCGCCGCCGTCGACCATTCGGCACACCCGCACCGCTGGCTGCTGCTGGCCGTCCTGGCGCTGGCCCAGCTGATGGTGGTCCTTGACGGCACCATCGTGAACATCGCCCTGCCGGATGCGCAGCGCGAACTGGGGATGTCCGACGGCGACCGCACCTGGGTGGTCACCATCTACGCACTGGCCTTCGGCTCGCTGCTGCTGCTCGGCGGACGCATCGCTGATTACTGGGGCCGCAAGCGCACGTTCATGGTGGGTATGGCAGGCTTTGCCGTGGCTTCCGCCATCGGTGGTTTTGCGGAAAGCACCGAAATGCTCCTGGCGGCCCGCGGCCTGCAGGGCGCCTTCGCCGCACTGCTGGCACCGGCGTCGCTCGCCATCCTGACCATCACCTTCCCCTCGGGCAAGGACCGCATCAAGGCCTTCGCCGTGTACGGTGCCATCGGCGGCGGCGGCGCGGCCATCGGCCTGCTGCTTGGCGGCGTCCTGACGCAGTACGCCAGCTGGAACTGGTGCCTGCTGGTCAACGTCCCCATCGCGATTGTCGCCATGGCCGCCGCCCTGCCGCTGATCCGGGAGAGCAAAGCCCACGGCAACACCCGCTACGACCTACCTGGCGCCGTTCTCGTGGTGGCCGGACTGGCTTCGCTCGTGTACGGGTTCTCCCAGGCCGAAAACAGCTGGGCACGCTTTGAAACCATTGCGTTCCTCGTCGCCGGCGTGCTGATCCTGGCGCTCTTCGTGTTCGTGGAAAGCCGCGTCTCCAACCCGCTGCTGCCCCTGCGTGTGCTGACCAACCGGGTCCGCGGCGGCGCGTTCCTGACCTCCACGCTGACCGGCGCTGCCCTGCTGGGCGGCATCCTGTTCCTGATCTTCTACTTCCAGATTGTCCTGGGCTACTCGCCGCTGAAGTCCGGCCTCGCGTCACTGCCCATGACCATCGCCATCACCGTCGGCGCCGGCGTGCTGTCCAAGTTCCTGCCGCGCACCGGCGTACGCCTGCCCATGACCGTAGGGCCGATCGTCGGCGCTGCCGGCCTGATCTGGCTCTCCTTCATCACGGTCGAGGGGAACTACGCCCTGGAGGTCCTCCCCGGACTGACGCTGCTGGGCTTCGGCCTCGCGATGATCTTCGTGCCGCTGCAGAACGTGGCCCTTGCCGGCATTGACGAGCACGACGCCGGCGTTGCCAGCGCCGCGGTATCGGCCACCCAGCAGATCGGCGGGTCCATCGGCACCGCACTGTTCACCGCCGTTTACACGGCGGGCATCACTTCCCACATGAGCAGTAACGGCGGCCAGCCTGCCGCGCAGCTCGACGCGCTCGTCAACGGCTACTCCACCGCGTTCATCTGGGCCGGCGTCGCACTGTTCCTCGCTGCCCCGATCGGGTACTTCATGATCCGTCCGTCCAAGGAGGACCTGCTGAAGGTCCCCGAGGTAGCCCCCGTTGGCTAAAGCTTTCCGTCCCTGACGAAAAAGGAACCGGCTCCCGCGAAAGCGGGACCGGTTCTTTTTTATACGCCTTTTGTGCGCCTTTTGTACGCCGGGGCCGTGCCGGGCAGGAAACCTCCGGAATTATTGGGCACCCGACCCAGTTAGCTTCCCCATGACTACAATCGCGATCATTGGTGCAGGACGCGGCCTTGGTGCCGCCGTGGCACGACGTTTCGGCGCAGAGGGATTCTCCGTTGCGCTGATCTCCCGAAGCCAGGCCAAGGTGGACGCCCTTGCCGAAGACCTCGGCAAGGCCGGAATTCCGGCCCGGGGCTTCGCCGCCGACGTCCGCAATCCGGAATCGATCGCCGCTGCCCTCGAGGCTGCGGCCGAAACCCTCGGCCCGGTCGAGGTGCTGCAGTACAGCCCCCTTCCGCAGAAAGACTTCATGCGGCCCGTCCTTGAGACGACGGTGGCGGACCTCAGGGGTCCTGTTGAGTTCTCCATCTACGGGCCGGTCGCCGCAGTCCACCAGGTACTGCCCGGAATGCGGTTCCTTGGTGAAAACCGAGGCACCATCCTCTTCGTCAACGGCGGATCCGCCGTGAAGCCCGGACGCGGTGTCACCGGAACCTCGGTGGCGTTCGCCGGACAAGCCGCTTACGCACAGCTCCTCAACGAGGTCCTCGGCGAGGAGGGCATCCACGTATCGCAGCTCATCATCGGCGGCCGCATCATCGAGGGTGATCCGGAAAAGGATCCCGACGTTCTCGCCGGCGTCCTCTGGGACCTCCACACCCGTCGGGACACCTTCCGCCGCCAGATCAACGCGGACTGAACCTCGGCGGACTGGTCACAGGGCATGGGGCCCGGGAAATCGGGCGTCTTGTTCTGTCACGGCGCTTAGTCCTGATCCGTCCTAGAGCGCTGACGGGTGCGGTTGCGCGTGGCCGAGGGTCCAGTCCAGCGCGTAATCGGCCACCTCTTCCCACCCCGGTTCGGCGCAGGTCCAATGCGCCCTGCCGTCAAACTCGTGATACTCCGTGAGGGCGGGCGATTTGGCCCAGTGCCTGGCGTTGGATTTATTCACCGACGGAGGCATGATGTGGTCTTCACTGCCTCCGATAAACAGCAGCGGTGCCCTGTCGGTGGAGTAATCCACCCATGTCTCCTGATGCCCCGGCTGAAAATTCGCGAGCAACCCGTACGCCCACACCCAGTTCCCGGGAGCGGCAATAGCGTACCGTTCGTATGCGGCGTCGGAGTCCTCCCGGCTCAGCGTATTGGTGAAGGCGTAGTGCCATTCCGCCGGGCTGAATCCCACCGCTTTATGGAAGTTGGCAGGATTTTTCAGTGCGGGGAAGAGTGCGCGGGCCTGGGACAGCGGGGTAACCCTCACCCCTTCGGTTGGTGCCGAGTTGATGGCAGCACCGGCAACCCCCAATCCCCGGGCGAGCAGCATCTGTGTCAGGAGTCCTCCGAAGGAGTGGCCCATGATGATGGGCGGACGGGGCAGGTCCCCGATGACGCCCGTGAGATGATCCAGTGTCTCCGGCACGGTAACCGCGGCGATCACGTCCGGGTTTTCGCGCAGTGCCTCAACCTCTATCTCGAAGCCCGGATAGGCGGGCGTCAGGACGGTGAAGCCCTTTGCCTCATAACGGGCTTTCCATCCTTCCCAGCTGCGGGGCGTCACCCAGAGCCCGTGGACCAGCACGATCGTATCCGGGGTGTTGGAACCGTTCATGGTGCCCCCTTCGGAGCGCCGTTGGATTAGGCGGAAATGAACGTATGCCGCAGGATACGTAGACCCTGCGGGATGGAACAATCCTGGAAGTCATTTTTCCTTGCGGAACCTGTCACTTCCGTGCAACCGTGTACACGTCGTCAAGTGGTCACGAGGCTCAGATACCGGTCGGTTCAGAACGGCGACGTGGAGGCCACGACGCCAGTGCTTAGAACGGGGGCATCGGTGCTGGACTGGCATCTTTCTGCCCGGAATCCCTTGCCTGCTGGGCATCGAGGGGATCCGTTTCCTGTTCGGCAGCCGGGTCCGGCGGTCCGAGTTCCAGGAACGGCTCTGTGCGATAGACCCGGCCGGTCGGAGAGGTCCACTCGATCACCCCGGGCACCGGTTGCCAGGCTTTCCAGAAACCCAGGGTCTTGAACCGGTGGTGCCGGCGGCAGAGGTGTTCCAGGTTTCCGTGGTCGGTGGGTCCGCCGCGGGCCCAGTCGATGGTGTGGTCGATGTCCGCGTTCGCGGTGCTGACCCGGCAACCGGGGAACCGACAGGTTCCGTCCCGGGCGCGGAGCCAGCGGCGTAGCCCGGCCGGGACTTTTCTACGCCGTCCCACCCCGAGGATTTCACCTGTCTGCGGGTTTTGGGCCAGCCCGGTCCATCCGACGGCGTTGCGGGCCAGCCTGCGGGCTTCTTCGGCGCTGATGGGGCCGTAGCCATGCAGCTCGCCGGGCTGGTCGTCGGCTCCGAAGAGGGTTTCGGCGCTGATCAGGACCATGATTTCCGCCCGCGGGATGATTCCTTCGTCTGGTCCTGATCCCGTGTCCGCTCTGGCCTCCATATCGGGGTAGCCTTCCAGTCCGCCGTCGTTCTCCGGGTCGCCGTCAAAACCGAGGTTTCCCTCGTTCTGTCTGGTTCTGTCAGTGTCGCCGCCGGTATGCACGGCCCTGCTGTTGTTTCCGACCTCGCCGGTGCGCCCGGTGCCGCGTTGACCCCCTCCCGTCGCGAAAAGTCCCCGATTGCCGCCCATCAGCAGCTGCGCCAGAATATCCGCACGGAGCTGGTCCGTGGTCCGGGAATCCCCTCCCGCCTGCTCGCCTCGCGCCGCAGTGCTGAGAGCGCTGTAAATCTGCTGCGCTTCCGCAGCCCGCAGATGGGCCGACAGGCAGGACATGCCGTCCTCTTCCCGGTCCAGGGTGACCATGCGCTGCTCGAAAGCGGTCAGGTGCCTTTTGCTGACGGTCTCCGGGAACTTCTTTTCGCGCAACCGCCGGGCTTTGGCCGAGAACTGCGCCCGCGTCTGACCCTCCGCAGCCGCCAACAGGTCCGCTTCGAACCCGGGAAGTTTCTCCGCGGAAACGTTCTGGCACTGCTCCAGCACCACCTGCGCATGCTGGTACGAAAACCGTCCCTCTTCCAGCCCGGACAAGGTCGCCGTATGGGTGCCGCACAGCTGGCCGGCTTCACTGAGGAGCCGCTGACCGGTCACCTGGGCAACATTCAGAATGGCGGCGCATTCGGACGCCGCGACGCTGAAAGCGATCCCGGGTTTATCCCGCTCCGACGGGTCGAAGAAGTTATGCCGGAAGATTTGCTCCATCCGATTCAATAGTTGGGCCCGCTGCGCCTGCCCCCAGGAAATCAAATGCTCCACCCGGACCAAGGCCTCACCAACCATGGCTTCGTCGAAGGCTTCCAGGTTCTGCAACGCCAGCGTCCCGGTGAAACCGTCCGGGAAGGCACCAGCAGGACTCTCAGTTCCGCCGACAGGAGTGGTCCCGGCAGTAGTGGCCCCGGCAGGTTCGGCGGCCAATTCCGCCCGGTATACAGACAAGGTTATCGAAGAGCGGGGCGCATTTGCTTCACCAGGCTGCCCCTCCGGCTGCTGGTCTTTATTGCCTGGCTCTTCGGTTGTCGGTTCGGTATTCCCGAGCTGATCCATATCTCAGGATTTCATCCCGCACTGACATTCCAGGCCGAAAAATAGGCCGAAAACAGCCGTCAAAAAAACCAAAAATACCCGTCTTTCGCACCCAACTACTTGCCCGCAGCTCCGGCATCGTCAGTCACGGTCGACAACCCGCCCGAGCTCAACCCGACGCCAGCGAAGACATGGTTAGGTGGGCCGGCCTGGCCGCCAACCGGGCTGGGCAGGGGGCTGGAAACCGGTTCGCCGTCGCCCGACAAGGCGGTTCAAACGTGGCGGCTACCTGCACCAAGGCACCGGTGCCCTCGAAGGCACCGGCGCCCGCCGCCTCCGCCACGCGGTCGGTACCGCAGACGAAGAATGAACACGAACGGCAGGGGCGCAGGTAACCATGATCGATTGCAGCCCGCCAAAGACGGCACACGTGCGTTTGCCCTGGCTCCAGCTTTTCCGCTAACCCTCTTGACTCACCGAACCCGTCAATCTAAGTTGACGCTTATGGAAGACCATTCCCCCTTGGCCGCCGCGGCGGCGAGTCCCGATCCGGCCACCGGGCTGCGCGCCGTCGTCGCCCTCGGCAGGCTGCGCGACCAGCTCGAGGCCGTGCAGGTTGCCAATGCCCGGGCGCAGGGCTGGTCCTGGCAGGCCATCGCCGACCAGCTCGGCATCAGTAAGCAGGCAGTGCACCAGAAATACAACCGGAAAGCGAAGTAGCGCCATGTTTGAACGGTTCACTCAGCAAGCCCGCCAAAGTGTCGTCTTTACCCAGGAAGAAGCCCGCACCTTGGAGGCGACCCAGATCCTCCCGGTGCACGTGCTGATCGGCGCGGTGTCCGCCGTGGAAACATCCACCCCTCGGCTGGCGTCCGTACTGGCCGAGTGTGGCCTCACGACAGCGCAGCTCCGTGCGGACCTACGCACCATGGGCCCGGACTCCGGGTACGACGACGCCGCCGCCTTGGAATCCGTCGGTATCGACCTGGACGAGGTGCGCCGCGCCGTCGATGCACAATTCGGGGAAGGCACCCTGGACGCCGCCGCCGGTCCCGCCCCGCGGCGTCGTCGCCTGTTCGACTCCCTCAAAGGCGGGCACCTGCCCTTCAGCAGCGGTGCGAAAGCCGTACTGACGAACAGCCTGCGTGAATCAACGGCTCGGAAGGACGGCTACATCGGGACGGAACATCTACTGCTGGGAGTCCTCCGAGGCGCCGACCCCGCAGCCATGTCCCTGATCAGTCGACACGTGGGGCCGGAAGACCTGAGGGTTCGGATTCTCGGCACCATGGACGCCGCGGCCTAGGTCTCAGGCGCGGCCCAGCACCGCCACCAGGAAGTCCGACTCTTCATTGAACGGCCGCAGGTCCCACGTGGAGAACCGCTGCGGCACTTCGAGCCCTGCAGCGACGGCGTCGGCAAAGAAGGCCTCGAAGGCATACCCGCGTTTTCCGCCGAACCCGATAACCACCCGGCCGTCTGCTGCCAGGTGCTCGCGCATCCGGGACAGGACGTCGACGGCGGTGCCCGGTGCCAGGAAGGTCATCACGTTGCCGGCGCAGACAATCACGTCGAACGGATCAGTAACGCCCTCCGCGGGCAGGTCCAGCTCGGCCAGGTCACCCACGAGCCACTGCAGGTCCGGGAAGTCCTGCCGGGCGGCGTCGATAAGTTCCGGATCGACGTCGACGCCGACAACGGCATGGCCACGCCGCGCCAGTTCCCCGCCCACCCGGCCGGGACCGCAGCCGGCGTCGAGGATCCGGGCTCCCCGCGGCAGCATGGCGTCGATCAGCCGGGCTTCGCCGTCGAGGTCCTGGCCCTGCTCCCGCATGGCTTCGAACCGCGAGATATACCAGGCGGAATGCCCGGGATTCTGCCGCTTTTTCGCTTCCCAGAGGGTTTCGTTTCGCATCTTCCAAGCCTACGTCGCGAAACCGGCGGCCGGTCAGCCAACAGGGCTGCCGGCCGCCGGGCCCAGACTCGTCAGCCTAGGCCTGGACGGACTTCTTGCCCTTGCGGTACTGCCCCATCGACTTGAAGTAGTGATTCGACGGGGTCAGGAACAGCAGCACCGTTGCGGCCAGCGACAGCAGGACGGACACCAAAGTCACCCAAGCTGCCGGGTAGACCGTCACGACACTCGCGAAAAACTGCACCCGTGTGTTCAGCGCGGTGGAAATCACGACAAGGATAAGGACGATCCGGGGCCAGCCAAAGCCCATCCGCGACAGCAGGGCAATCGCCGTAAGAATGATGGCGGTGCTGACACCCGACCACACATAGCTGGAGATTTCTTCGGAGGTCCACCAGGGGATGTTGGCCGTACCGAAGATGGACCCCACTTCCTCCTTGTGCTTCTCGGTGTTCACGGCAGCGATCCCCACCGGAATCCGGATGAGCACCAAAGCCGCCGCAGCGATCAGCAGCCAGAAGGCGGTCTCCACCGTCTTCGGCCGCGCCGGTGCGGCTGCGGGAGCTGTAGCGGGCGTTGCCGGCTGGACTCCTGCGTAAGGATTGTAATTGGCGTCCTGCGCCATTTTCTCGGACATGCTTCCCCCATAAAGCTGGCTGATTCCGCGGCAGGTTTGCCGGGACGGTAGGTAAGCCTATCGGACAGCAGGCTTCCTTTTGCACACACAGGCCGCCACCGCGGCGGAGTTAGTCTGCATCCCGGTACAGCCATTCCCCCCGCCGCATGACGCCGCGGAGATCCAGGTCCGGACCAAGGACGAGCACGTCCGCAGCGCCACCCTGTATCAGCTGTCCAATCTGCTGCTCCATCCCGAGAACCCGGGCCGGCACCAACGCAGCTGCGGTAACGGCATCCGCCAGGCTGACACCGGCCCGAACGCTGTTGCGCACCAGGTCGAGCATGGAAGCCGTCCCGCCGGCAATCGCTCCGGTGTCCGATGCTGGACTCCTCGCACACCTCCGGTTCGGCCGTCGAGTTCGCTGACGTTCCCACTTGGAACGCTGCGCACAGCGGGTTCGCGTGGGAGTGCTATTTGGGCGGTTCGCCTGCGAGCGCCTATGCGGTTCCGGCTCGCGCAGAAGATCTACGCAGCCTGCCGCCTACCCTCATCCAGGTGGGCGAGCTGGACCTGTTCCGGGACGAAGACATTTCCCTCGCCGCCCGCCTGCTGCAGGCAGGTGTGCCCACCGAGCTACATGTGTATCCCGGCGCCTATCACGGGTTCGAGCTGAACTGTCCGGACTCGCATGTTGGTACCCAAAGCCTGCGCGACCGTGACCACGCGCTGGTCCGGGCCCTTCACGATTCCGGCGCCGTCGATTCCCCCGCAAACTACTCCTCCCCCACCAATACCCCGATGGAAGGTTCCCCGCTATGAGGCTTGAAGGCTGGCAAATCATCATGGTCGTCGTTCTGGCGATAGTCCTGTTCGGTGCTCCGAAGCTGCCCGGACTGGCGCGCAGCATCGGCCAGTCCCTGCGGATCTTCAAGTCAGAGGTGCGGCAGCTTAAAGACGAGAACAATGCACCCGAAGCCGTGGCGGAACCCCTGGCTGGCGGCACGGTTCCAGCTGCCGCACCCGCGCCGGTACCAGTGCCGAAGGACAACTTCCCCTCCGCTTCCCGATAAAAAACACCAGCACCCGGGTTCCAAGCCGCCCATGTGGGGCAGGATAGGTGTACCCAGCCGGGACCGCTTGGCCCCGGACCGCACAGAGGGAAGGCATTATCCAATGGCAGATCTAGGCGGCATGGCAGACAAGGCAAAAGACGCAGCCAAGGACAACCCGGAGAAGGTTGACCAGGTTAAAGACAAGGCGAAGGACGCCGTCGACGGAAACAAGGACGACAAGAAGTAGTAACCGTCGTCGATCAGAGCCGGACCGTCCCCGCGGGGGCGGTCCGGCTCTTTGCAGAACTCGTTGCCGAACCGAGTCAACACCCCCGGGGGTCGGGGGAAATGGGGGAAGAATGTCGCTGAGCACGTCGCGGGTAAGCATCGTTGCGGATCTGCTCTCGTATGGAGAAGACGCCGCTGCACAGTGGGCGTGGGAAGCGCCCCGAGAGGTGCTGGAGGAGGTTCTGACCGTCGCAAGCTGGGTGCTCTACAACGGTCCTGGCCTGGCCGACGGTTCCAGCATGCTGATCAGCAAGGCGGTCGCCCTGGCGGGGGTCTACGTCCACGAATCCCGTCCCCGGGACCTGCACCGCAGGCGAAGGGATTTGAGGCTCTACACTGCCACCGTCGCCAATGACACCCCTTACGCACAGGAGCGCTTCCTCGGCAGCGCTGACTACGATGCCGTCGGCCCGGATGCCCGCAGTTATTGGGGCCAACAGCAGCTGCCGCAGGCGAGCACCTGACCCGATTGTCCGCACCGGGGAATAGAACTCCGCCCGGGTTTCTTGTACCGCCCATGAAAGCAATCGTGTACTCCGCCACAGGCCCCTCGTCCGTCCTCTCCCTCGTTGACCGCGACGCCGCCGCCCCCGGTGCGGGCGAAGTGCGGGTCCGCGTTGCCGTTTCCGGCGTGAACCCCACCGACTGGAAAGCGCGCGCCGGCAGCAGCCTGGCGTTCCCCGAAGTGGTGCCGAACCAGGACGGCGCCGGGATTGTCGACGCCATCGGCGAGGGTGTGATCGATCTGCAGGTGGGCGACCGGGTATGGATTTACCTCGCCGCCCACGGCCGTCCCACCGGGACCGCCCAGGAGTTCACCGTCCTCCCCGCAGACCGGGCCGTACGGCTTCCGGACAGCATCGGTTTCGACGTCGCCGCCAGCCTCGGCGTCCCCGCGATGACCGCGCACCGCGCCCTCACCGTCCACGAGCACGGCCCGTCCCGGCTCGCCCCGGGCGCCCTCGCCGGACGCACCGTCCTGGTTCAGGGCGGCGCCGGAGCCGTGGGCCATGCCGCCATCCAGTTCGCCGCCTGGGCCGGTGCCACGGTGATCGCGACGGTCAGCAGCGACGCGAAGGCCGAGCTCGCCACCGCTGCCGGAGCGCACCACATTGTCCGTTACCCGGACGACGCCGAGGCCGACCGCATCCGGGAAATCGCCCCGGACGGCGTCGACCACATTGTCGAGGTGTCCCCCGCCCAGAACGCAGCCCTTGATGTAGACGTAATCGCGAATCACGGCAGCATCGCCTACTACGCCAACAACAACGGCGAGGAATTCACGGCGCCGATCGTTGCGAGCTTCGCGAAGAATGTCCGCTGGCAGGGCGTCCTTATATATACCGTCGGGACCCAGGCCCAGCACGCTGCGGCAGAGGACATCAACGCAGCACTGCAGGACGGCGCGCTGCCCGTCGGTGAGTCTGCGGGACTCCCCCTCACCTGGTTCCCCCTCGAGGAGACCGCTGCTGCGCACGACGCCGTCGAGGACGGAACCACCGGCAAGATCCTCATCCGCGTTGCCGACGAAACCGCCTAAGTTCGTGCATAACCCACGGAGGTGTCCAGCCCGTTCCTGAGGGATGAACCAAGGTTGAACAGGTAGCATGACGGTACTATTCTTCTTTGGCCCGGAGAGCGGGTTGGATGTCAAGGGTGTTCGGCGAAAAGGCTGGCATCTGGAACGTGAGGTATTTCCATGTCTGGCCAGATTCTTGACGTGACCCGCCGGGTTGGCGTCGTCGTTGGACGCGTCTTGGTCTACGTCCTGATCTGGCTTGGACTTGTGCTGCTTATTGCCGCCCTCGGCATTCGCTTCTTCTGGGGCGAAATCTCCGTCGGGCAGATGCTCCTGAACCTCGTCTCGGTGGAGACCGACGGCGGAGGCGGGGGCATTGTCTGGCTCGGCATCCTCGGGGTCGGCGTCCTGCCTCTGCTTATCACCGGCGGGATCGCCCTGTGGCAGTACTTCCGCCGCCGCAAGCGCCGCAACGGGGAGGACACGAGTCCCCGCCGTTCACCGTGGGTTATGCGCACGGTCTCCACCGTCCTGGTGGGCGCACTGGTCATTGGCGGCACCACGGCCTTCGCCAGCACGGTGGGCATGGCCGACTACATCAAGGCGGCGAACTCCAAGTACAACATCGGCGACTACTACGTGGAGCCAACCGTCACCGGGGCCGAACAGAAGCGCAACCTGGTGCTGATCTACCTCGAGTCCGGCGAGGGCACCCTCGCAGATGACCAGCTCTTCGAAAAGGACGCCTTCGTTCCCCTCAAGGATGCTACCCAGGCCTCCGCCGGCTGGCAGAGCGTGGAGAATTTCCAGCAGTACGAGGGAGGGGGCTGGACCATGGCCGGGCTCGTCTCGACGCAGTGCGGCGTCCCTCTGAAGGGTGTGGGCTCCGCCGAGGAGAGCAATGACGCAAGCAACCTCGACGACGACGGCGACACTTACCTGGCCGGGACAACCTGCCTCGGCGATGTCCTGGAAGAGCAGGGGTACACGAATGTTTTCCTAGGCGGCGCCAATGCCTCGTTCGCTGCGAAGGACACATTCCTGGGCACCCACGGCTACTCCGAGGTGAAGGACCTCTCCGACTGGCGCGACGCCGGGGAACCGGCAGAGAACTTCCGCAAGGACTGGGGCCTGAGCGATGAACGCCTCATGGCCCATGCCAAGGAGGAAGTCGACAGGCTGCACGCCGAGGCGGACGAAACCGGGAAACCGTTCAACCTCTCCATGCTGACGCTGGACACCCACGAACCGGTGCACGTCTACGACTACTGCGACGTGGACACCGAAAACAACGTCACCTCCGTGTTCGCCTGCTCCATGACCGAGGTGGCGGGCTTCGTGGACTACATGGAACAGCAGGGGTACCTCGAGGACACCGCCGTGGTGATCATGGGCGACCACCTCAAGCACATGAGTGCCGGCGACGCTTTCCACGAGCAGCTGGACCATCACACCAACCGCACTATCTTCAACCGGGTCTGGGTTCCGGGCCAGGCAGGCAGCACGCTGCGCCCCGGTGTCGACCAGCTGAACATGTACCCGACCATCCTGGAAGCCGCAGGCCTGACCCTGAAGGATCATGAGGCCGGGCTGGGCGTATCCGCCTTCACCTCAGAGATCCCTGCCAAATCGGCGCAGGCCATGGAGCGCGAGGCCTACGTCGAACTGCTCGAATCGCTTTCCCCGCAGTTCTACACGGAGGCCTGGGCCGGGCGGTAGGGCCCCAGGCAGGCTTGGCCTCTTCGCCTGCCACGGGCCCGGCTGCTGTGCATGTATGGTTCAGAGTCAGGAACCGCTTCGGTTCCGCTACAGGAGCGAACATGTCTGACAAGTCCCCGCGCCAAGCAGCATCGAAAAAGTCCGGAAAGTCCATCAAGGAAAAGCGTGCCGATAAGAAGGCCGCAGCGGCTCCCCCCGCCCTCGACAAGGCCGCCGGCGCCAAACCTGCACCGCCCAAAAAGAAGTGAACCGCCCCGTGGAGCGTCTCACCCTCGGCGTCCTTTCCAGCACACGCAAGCCCGATGAGCGGCGTCTTGCCATCCACCCGCTACATCTGGAACGCATCGCCCCTGAGGTTCGGCGGCAGCTGCTCCTGGAAGAAGGCTACGGAGAAAAGTTCGGCGTTTCGGACATGGACCTGAAGCCGCTCGTTGGCGCTGTGCTCCCGCGGGCACAGATCGTGGCGGAGGCCGACGTCGTCCTCCTCCCCAAGCCGCAGCCCGAGGATCTGGCCGAACTGCGGGACGGGCAGACCCTCTGGGGCTGGCCGCACTGCGTCCAGGACCGCGCCGTCACCCAGCTGGCCATCGACAAAAAGCTCACGCTGATCGCCTTCGAAGCGATGAACCACTGGGCCAGCGACGGCGGTTTCGGCCTGCACGTCTTCCACAAGAACAACGAGCTGGCCGGGTACTGCTCCGTCCTGCATGCCCTCAGCCTGACCGGCTCCACCGGCGCCTACGGCCGGCGGCTCAGCGCCGTCGTCATCGGCTTCGGCGCAACGGCGCGCGGCGCGGTCACTGCCCTGAACGCCCACGGCATCCACGACGTCCAAGTCCTGACCAGCCGCGGCGTCGCGGCGGTTGGGGCTCCCATCCACTCGGCGCGGATTGTTCAGTTCGACCGTGACGACAGCACTCCGTTCCTCAGCGAGGTCATCACCGAAGACGGGCGGGTGCCGCTGGCCCCGTTCCTTGCCGAGAGCGACATCGTGGTCAACTGCACTTTGCAGGATCCCAACGCCCCGCTGACCTACCTGCGCACCGATGACCTGGAGGCTTTCCGGCCCGGCAGCCTGATCGTGGACGTGTCCTGCGACGAAGGCATGGGCTTCGAGTGGGCGAAAACCACCACCTTCACCGACCCGATGTTCGAGGTGGGCGAGCACATCAACTACTACGCCGTCGATCACAGCCCGTCCTACCTTTGGAACTCCGCGAGCTGGGAAATCAGCGAGGCGCTCCTGCCCTTCCTGGAAACGGTCATTGCCGGTCCTGCGGCGTGGACGGAGAACGAAACCATCCGGCGGGCAATCGAAATCCGCGACGGCGCGATCCTCAACCAGGACGTGCTGCAGTTCCAGCAGCGGGAGCCCGCCTACCCGCATGCGGCGCTGGGTTCCTGACCGGGTAGCGCGAAGCCGGCGTCATCATCTGGGACGATGTCCTCCATGAGTACAGCCGCGGCCGCCAGGAACGCCGAAGATGCGGCTTCCGGCGCGCCTTCGCCCCCGGGCCGTGGTTCCGCCGCGCGGGCCAGCGCTGTTATGGCGGCGGGCACCGTCGTGTCCCGGGTGCTCGGCCTCGTCCGGACGGCGCTGCTCGCCACTGCCATTGGCGCCTCGGCCGGGGTCTCGGACCTGTTTTCCTACGCCAACGCCCTGCCGAACTTCATCTACCTGATGCTCGCCGGCGGTGTGTTCAACGCCGTTTTGGTTCCCCAGATCGTGCGGGCCAGCCGGCAACCGGACCGGGGTGCCGACTATGTCAGCAGGATCCTGACCCTCGCCGTGGCGGCGCTGCTGGTCCTCACGGTGCTGGTGACGCTGGCGGCTCCGGTGATTATCGATGCGGCGACGCGTTTCACGGACGGGAACCTCGCCCTGGCCACGGCGTTCGCCTACTGGTGCCTGCCGCAGATCTTTTTCTACGGGTTGTATGCCGTGCTGGGCCAGATCCTGAACGCCAACCGCTCCTTCGGTCCGTACATGTGGGCTCCGGTGGTGAACAACCTGGTGTCCATCGGCGCGCTGGTGGTGTTCCTGTCGCTGATGGGTGCCGAACAGTCAGAAGGGTATAAGCCGGAAACGTGGACGCCGGCGCATACGGTCCTGCTGGCGGGCGGCATGACACTCGGCGTCGCCCTTCAGGCGCTTCTGCTGTTGATCCCGCTTCGACGCCTGAAACTGGGCCTGAAGCCGAAGTTCGGGCTGCGCGGCACGGGACTCGGACGAACCGGACGGCTGGCGTCCGTCACGATCATCACGATGCTCCTCGGCAACGGCCTGTACTTCGTCAATCTCTACGTTGCCACCATCGCCTCCGACGCCCGGCAAGCCCTCACCGATCAGGGCCGGCCGGCCCGGATCGCGGGTCTGGCAAACCTGGACATCGGTGCCATGGTCTACCAGCTGCCGCACGCCGTGATCGCCCTGTCCCTGGCCTCGGTAATGTTCAACCAGCTTTCCGCTGCCTATGCCGGCGGCAACCTTCCGGAGGTACGCGCTGTGCTGTCCCAGGGGCTGCGCATCACCGGTGTGGCCACGGTGTTCGGCGCGGCGGCCCTGCTGGCGTTCGCCGGCCCGCTCGGAATGCTCTTCAGCGAATCACCCGAGGCTGCCACGCTCAACGGAATCATCATCGCCATCCTCGCCGTAGGAGCCCCGTTCCTGAGCGCCAATTTCCTTCTCGGCCGGGTGTTCTATGCCGGCGAGGACGTGAAGACCCCGCTGAAAATCCAGCTGATCCTGTCCGGAGTGGGGGTGGTTCTCGCCGTCTTTGCGGGCGTGCTTGATCCCCGGTTCATTGTGCCGACGCTCGCCGTCGCCTATTCCCTCGGCAACGTGACCGCCGTCGTCGTCAGTCACCTCTTCCTCACGCGGGCGATTGGCCCTTACGGCGCCGGCCACATCTTCGATGCGCACGTCCGGTTCGCGGTTGCCGGCATCGTCGCCGCCCTCGCCGGGACGGCCGTGTCCTGGGCGTTCGGCGGGTACGACGCCGGCGGGTACCTTTGGCAGTCCAAGTTCCATGCCCTTGTGGTGCTCGCCCTGGGTGGCGTTGTGATGGGTGCCGTGTACCTGGGCATGCTGAAACTGCTTCGGGTGGCCGAACTCGGCCAGCTTGCCGGGTCGCTGCGCACGTTGGTCCGCAGATGAGTCGGGCAAAGAGGCAAAGAACTGCGGCGGTCCAGTCGTGCCGGACCGCCGCAGTTCGGGCCGTTAGCCCTAACCCTTCAGTGACCGGGAGAGTCCGCCCAGGAAGTCGCGGAAGTAGCATCCGGTGACCTGAGCCTCCGGGTTCATGTCGTAGGCGTGGTAGGCCCCCGGATACACGTGCAACTCCGTGGGCACGCCCGCCGCGATCAGCCGCTGGGCGTAGTCAATGTCCTCCTCGAGGAACAGATCCAGGGCACCGACGCTGATGAATGCCGCCGGCAGCCCCGCGACAGTTTCTACGCGCGCAGCGGCCGTATACGGTGAGACACCCTCACCCCCGGGCTCGTGTCCGAGGATCGATGCCCAACCGAACCGGTTGTCTCCCGGTGTCCAGAGGAACTCACCGGCGTACGGGTGCGGATCACGGGTGCTGGCCGTCCGGTCATCGAGCATGGGGTAGATGAGCAGCTGGTAGGCGATCGGAAATTCGCCGCGGTCCCGGGCCAGGATCGCCAGACAGGCGGCAAGCCCACCGCCGGCACTGGCACCGCCCACGGCGATGCGGGCTGCGTCGATCCCGAACTCGTCGGTTTTGCCGTGAATCCAGCGGAGTGCCGCATAGCAGTCCTCCACCAGGCCCGGCGCAGTAGTCTCCGGAGCGAGCCGGTAGTCGACCGATGCCACGGCGGCGCCGGTCTCGGCAACAATCCGACGGCAAAGAATCTCGTCTGCGTCCGCTGATCCGATGACGTATCCCCCGCCGTGGATCCAGACCAAGGCCGCAGACGGGGTGGTCGCCTTGTTTTTCGGTTCGTAGTAGAGGACCCGTACATCGGGGTCGCCTTCTGCCCCCGGGACCAGGTACTCGGTAGTGGTCACGTCGGGGAAGAGTTCGACGGGGTCTGGTGCCCCCTCGACCGGCGCGCCCATCATTGCGCGGACAGTCGGAAGTGTCTCCGCCGAGAGGTTCAGGGCCGGAAAGACATCGAGCAGGTCGACAATCTCGGGGTCGATCAGGTGCCGTGAACTGGTGGTGGTGGGTTTCAGGGTCATGGTGTCCTTCATTCGTGAGGTTATCGGGAAGTTTTAGTGCTGTTGCGGATGTCAGGAATCGGCCGGAACGGGGGTTTTGGCGTCAATGTCTCCAGCTGCACTGACGTCGTTCCGCGTGGTGAGGTTGAAGCCGCGGTAGCCGTCGCGCGCAACCTCGTCACACAACGTCCGGTAGGCGCCGACGCCTCCGACATAGGGCATAAAGACTCTGGGCTTGCCCGGGATGTTGGCGCCCATGTACCAGGAGGCTGCCCTGGGATACAGCGTCATGTTGGCCACCTCGTTGACGTGGTCCCCCCAGGTCTCCTCCGCGGCCGGGTCCGCCTCGGTCCGGATAATGCCGTGCTCACGGGCATAGGCAATGTGGTCGGCAACCCAGTCCACGTGCTGCTCGATCGAGACCATCATGTTGCTCAACACAGAAGGGCTCCCGGGTGCGGTGATCATAAAAAGGTTGGGGAACCCCGCACTGGCGATCCCCAGATAGGTGCGGGGGCCGGCTATCCACTTGTCCCGCAGCATCACCCCGTCCACTCCTTGAAGGGCAATCGCATTGAGGGGACCGGTCATCGCGTCGAAGCCGGTGGCGAAGACGATGTCATCCACCTCGTAGAGTTCGCCCGCCACCACAACACCATGCTCGGTGATCCGATCGATCGGTGTCTCCCGGACACTGATGAGGGTCACGTTGTCCCGGTTATATGTCGCGTAGTAGTCGGTATCGACGCAGATCCGCTTCGTTCCGATCGGGTGGTCCCGGGGCATCAGCAGTTCGGCGACTTCGGGGCGGCCAACGATCTCGCGGATCCGGTCGCGCACGTATTCCGCCACGACCTCGTTGGCTTCGGGGTTCACCGCCGTATCGAGGAACGCGGACATGAAGCCCGCCCCGCCGTAATCCCAGCGCTGGTTCATCTCGCGGGTTCGGACCTCGTCTGGCAACTCGAGAACGTGGCCAATGGGGTCTGCGGGGTTCGTTCCGCTGGGCGACATCCGTGCTGCCTGCCGGAGTTGGTCATACTCGCTCTTGGTCTGTTCAATCTCGTCCGCTTTCAGCGGCCGGTTCACCGCCGGCACCGAAAAGTTGGGCGTCCGTTGGAACACCGTGAGATGGGCCGCCTGGGCAGCAATCTGCGGGATGGACTGGATTCCGGAGGACCCGGTTCCGATCACGGCCACCCTGCGGCCGGTGAAGTCGACACTCTCGTGCGGCCATTGGCCGGTATGGTACGTGGGCCCGCGGAAGGTATCCATGCCCTCAAAATCCGGTACCCGTGAGGCTGAAAGGCAGCCAACGGCGGTGATCAGGTACCGCGCGGTACTGACGGCCCCGTCGTCGGTGCTCACGACCCAACACTCCCGGGCCTCGTCATACCGTGCGCTATCGACTGAGGTGGAGAAGGCGATATCAGCACGTAGGTCGAACCGGTCGGCAACGTGGTTTGCGTACCGCAGGATTTCCGGCTGGGTGGGATAGCGCTCGGTCCACTCCCATTCCTGCTGCAGTTCCGGTGAAAACGAATAGGAGTAGAACAGGGACTCAACGTCGCAGCGTGCCCCCGGGTAGCGGTTCCAGTACCAGGTCCCGCCGACCCCCTCCCCCCGTTCAACTACGCGCACCCTCAACCCCAGGTCGTCACGCAGTCGCTTCAACATGTACATGCCGGCGAACCCTGCGCCTACGATCATGGCGTCAAAATCGGTTGCCTGCCCGCCCGATACATTCATCGAGACACTCCGTCCTTTTCCGGCGTCATTGCCGGCCCAGGCCTTCTGGTGCACCTCAGTCTGTACCGTGCCCCGTTCGGCGTCATGGGCCAAGTGGCGCAACAATGTGCGCCATCTGGCGAGTTACCCGTCGGCTGAGTCGCGTACGCGCCGCAGGCACAGGGCGATGAACAGCCGGTTGCGGCCGTAGGGTTCGGTAATGGTGAACCCCAAGGCCTGCTCGGCGCGTTCGACCCGGTAGGCCACTGAATTGTGGTGCAGGTAGACCGAACGGGCTGCCTGCCGTACCGACTCCGTCGCTGCGACCGCCTCGAGGATCCGCAGCATGTCCGCACCGTATGCCACACACAACCTGTCCAGGACGTGAACGTCCTCAACCGTGTCGATCTGTTCCCGCGTCAGGTAAGCCGGCAGCAAGGCATACCCACCCATGGAGGCTGTATCAACGAGCACCGCTTCACTCCTCGAATACGGGGCACTGTCATGAGTGGCAGGAAGCGCGTAGCGCAGCCCGAGCAGTACCAGCCGATGCGCTGCCGGCAGGTCCACGACGTGGACGCCGCTCGCGAATGCCATCCGAACGCCCATCGGCACGGCAAGGCCGGGCAAGACCTCCGGCAGTCCCATGGCGACAAGGATCAGTGCCTTCCCGTCGTCGTATGTACCCAGTACCGAGGCGACTGTCCCGATCCGCGAAACCAGTTCCTTCACCCCACCGTCCGGACCTTTGACAGCAGCAACAGTGAGCAGCTTCGTCCCGGACATCCCCAGCTGCATGGCAGCATTGAGCCGGGCATCCGGGCGCCGGGCCTGATCGAAAACCGCCTCGATGGCTGGCCGGACGGCGCCGGCAGGCCGACGCAGCGCGACCATCAGGGTCACCCCCAGCCGCCGCAGAAGCAGGTTCTCCTCCAGGCCGGGCTGCCCTTCCAGCCAGACCCGCAGGCCGTCCAAGAGACAGCGGGCCCCGGCAGGTACGGTCACCGATTCCCACCGGACCGCCCCATCCGGATCGACGGCGAGCTTCACTCCGTCCGGTGTGCACAAACCGACCCCGCGGCCAAGCACCTTGGCAACACTCTCCAGGACCGTCGATGGATCAGCATCCCGTTCCATGAGCTCGTCAAAGAGATCCCAAATCTCATCCGGTCCGGGCGCTCCGGCACCTTGGCATGGGGGCGCTTCCTCGCGCGGGCTGTCCGAACCGGTCAACATACGCGTCAGGCTAGCCCGTCAGGAGTGTTTCCGCGACGGGTTTTCACCAGGCCGGAATACTTGTACACTACCGAAGCCATGCCGCAAAGAATGTGGGACCGGTGCCTTCTCGAGGCCGGTAGGGCACACTGGTCGCGTGAACGCTATCCCCTGGGTGCTGCACGTCGACCTCGATCAGTTCATCGCCGCCGTCGAAGTGCTCCGGCGGCCCGAGCTGGCCGGCAAACCGATCATTGTCGGCGGCCGGGGCGACCCGACCGAACGTGCAGTGGTGTCCACCGCGTCCTACGAGGCCCGGGCGTTCGGCGTCGGATCGGGCATGCCGCTACGGATTGCAGCCCGGAAGGTGCCCGACGCCGTCATCCTGCCGGTCGATGCCGAGGCCTACCTCGAGGCGTCGGACGCGGTGATGGCCACCCTGCGCGCCCAGCCCGGCGCCGTCGTGCAGGTTTTGGGCTGGGATGAAGCCTTTGTGGGGGTGGTGACGGACGATCCGGAAACCTACGCCCGCCAGCTCCAGACCGACGTCCTGGACCGCACGCAGCTGCACTGCAGCGTGGGCATCGGCGACACCCTGATCCGCGCCAAGAACGCCACGGATTTCGGCAAGCCCGCCGGCATTTTCCGCCTGACCACCGCGAACTGGCTCGACTTCATGGGCGAACGGCCCACCAAGGAGCTGTGGGGCGTCGGGAACAAGATCTCGGGCCGGCTCGCGAAGCTGGGGATTCATACCGTTGCCGAGCTCGCCGCGGCCGATCCACAGGCGCTGGTTCCGGAGTTCGGGCCGAAGATGGGCCCTTGGTACAACGAACTCGGGCGCGGGGACGGCAGCAGCGTTGTGGACGACACCCCATGGGTGGCCCGGGGACACAGCCGGGAAACTACCTTCCAGCAGGACCTCACCGAGCCGGCCCAAGTGGACGACGCCGTGCGGGAGCTGACCGCGCAGGTCCTGAAGGACGTGGCGGCGGAAGGGCGGCCGGTGATCGGGCTGACCCTCAAGGTCCGGTACGCGCCGTTCACCACCAAGACGCATGCGAGGAAGATCCCCGAGACCTACGACCGGGAGGACGTCCTCACCAGGGCCTTGGATCTCGCGGGCGCGATCGAACCCGGCCGACGGATCCGGCTGCTGGGCCTGCGGGCCGAAATGGCGATGCCCGACGACGCCCGGAAGGGTCACACGCCTACGCGCGGCGGGTGGTGAAGGCCGCACGCTCGTTTTGACGCTCCTGTGTGACTGCTGCCATAGTCGACGGGTGAACTTGTCAGGGAGCCGAACAATCGGACAGCATGAGTAAGCACCTGCGAGCGCTCCCCAACTCACTCTGCGGCAATTCAGAAGCTGAGTAGGCGCCTGTACATCCAAGAACTCCCTGCTTTCCCCTGCCCTAGGGCAACCACGCCCTGACCCGGCGTGCGGACCCTGTACCGAACCTGGGCTGTTCACCGCCGAGCAGCCCACCGAACTCTTGAGCCCACGGCACCCGCGCGGCTGAGCAAGCAAAGGACCCCCATGACACAGCCATCACCGGTCACGCAGAGGCCGGCGATCCCGGACTCCGCGAGTGCGGCGAACGCGCCTGAGCCCACCTTCCACCACGAGGAAGAGGGCTACCACAAGGGGCTCAAGCCCCGCCAGGTCCAGATGATCGCCATCGGCGGCGCCATCGGCACCGGGCTGTTTATGGGTGCCGGCGGCCGGCTCGCCACGGCAGGGCCGTCGCTGGTCATCAGCTACGCGGTCTGCGGCTTCTTCGCCTTCATGATTCTGCGGGCCCTCGGCGAACTGGTTATGCACCGGCCCTCCTCCGGCTCGTTCGTTTCCTACGCGCGCGAATTCTTCGGCGAGAAGGCAGCCTTCGTCACCGGCTGGCTGTACTGGCTGAACTGGGCGATGACCGCGATCGTGGACATCACCGCCGTCGCGCTGTACATGAACTTCTTCCGGAAGTACTGGCCGCCCATCGCGGATGTACCGCAGTGGACCTGGGCCCTGGCCGCCCTGATCCTGGTACTTGGATTGAACCTCGTCAGCGTCAAGGTGTTCGGCGAACTTGAGTTCTGGTTCGCGCTGATCAAGGTGGTGGCATTGGTTTCCTTCCTGATCGTGGGCATCTGCTTCGTCATCTTCGGCACCCCGGTGGACGGCCAGCAGGTCGGCTTCAGCCTCATCTCGGACAACGGCGGCATGTTCCCCAACGGCCTGCTGCCCGCCGTCGTCGTAATGCAGGGAGTGGTGTTCGCCTACGCCTCGATCGAGCTCATCGGCACGGCCGCGGGCGAGACCGAGCACCCGGAAAAGATCATGCCCAAGGCCATCAACACGGTGATCGTGCGCATTGCCGTGTTCTACGTCGGCACCCTGGTGCTGCTCTCGCTGCTGCTGCCCTACAGCTCCTACAAGGCCGGCGAAAGCCCGTTCGTCACGTTCTTCGGCTCCATCGGGGTGGACGGTGTGGACGCGATCATGAACCTGGTGGTCCTGACGGCAGCGCTGTCCTCGCTCAATGCGGGCCTGTATTCCACCGGCCGCATCATGCGCTCCATGTCCATTGCCGGCTCAGCTCCGAAGTTCGCCGGGCGGATGAACAGGGCGGGTGTCCCCTACGGCGGTATCGCCTTGACGGCGTTCGTTGCCCTGCTCGGCGTCGTCCTCAACGCCGTTGTCCCCGCCCAGGCCTTCGAGATCGTCCTGAATGTCGCGTCCCTGGGCATCATCAGCACCTGGGCCATGATCGTCCTGTGCCAGATGGAGCTGACGAAGCGGGCCCGGCGCGGCGAACTGTCCCGCCCGTCCTTCCGGATGCCCGGCGCACCCCTGAGCGGCTGGATCACGCTCGCGTTCCTTCTCGCCGTGCTGATCCTGATGGCCTTCGATTCGCCGGTCGGCACCTGGACCATCGCTTCCCTGGTAGTCATCATCCCCGCGCTGATGCTCGGCTGGCGGCTCTGCCGCGACCGCGTCCTGGAACTCGCGGCGGTCCGCGACGGCGACGCCGGGGTGTTCTCTGATTCCAGCCGCCCTGAAGCCACGTATTGATCAGGTAGCCCTCGCGCACTAGTCTTCCGCCGAGAGTTACTCCGCTCAAAAGAACGGTGCGCATGTCGAGATGTTCGCTGAAACGCGGCGACCGCGCGGTGTTGCCGGGCCAGGCCCGGTTCTCCACGCGGCCCGAAAGGCCGGCGTGGTCCTGGGACGGATTCTGTTATACGTCCTAATCTGGGCCGGGCTTGCCCTGCTCATCGCAGCCGCGGGCATCCAATACTATTGGGGCGAGATCTCCGTGAACCAGATGATGCTCAACCTCGTTTCCGTGGAAACGGAAGGCGGAGGTGGAGGCATTGTCTGGGCGGGCATCATGGGCGTCGGTGTTGCACCTGTGGTGATCACCGCCTTGATTGCCCTGTGGCAGTTCTTCCGACGCCGGAAGAGCTGCGGGCAGCCCCGCCGTCCTCGGTGGATTCGGCACACTGTCTCCGCTGTCTTGGTCGCCGCGGTGGTCGTCGGCGGTGTTACGGCTTTTTCCGCCACGGTTGGCGTGGAGAACTACATCAAGGCGGCCAACTCCGAATACGACCTCGTCGACTATTACGTGGAGCCGACCGTCACCAATACCGAGCACAAGCGCAACCTGGTGGTCATCTATCTGGAATCCGGCGAGGCACTGCTGGGGGACGACCAACTCTTCGAAAAGGACGCGTTCGCTCCCCTCAAGGAGGCCACGCCGGCCTCGGACGGCTGGCAGAGCACGGAGGGGCTCGTGGAGTTTGAGGGCGGAGGCTGGACCATGGCCGGCGTTGTCGCCACACAGTGCGGCGTACCGTTGAAGGGCACCGCGCCCAGGGTGGACGGACTCGCGCAGGTAGGTGAAGGAGTCAGTACCTATCTGGGCGGGGTCACCTGCCTCGGCGATGTTCTGGCCAGACACGGCTACACCAGCGTCTTCCTAGGCGGCGCGAATTCCTCCTTCGCCGCAAAGGACATCTTCCTCAGCAGCCATGGCTACTCCGAGCAGAAGGGCCTCGCCGACTGGCGCTCCGCCGGCGAACCGGAGGAGAACTTCCGCAGTGACTGGGGCCTGAGCGACGCACGGCTGATGGCCCATGCCAAGGATAGGATCGACGCGCTGCACGCCGAGGCGGAGGCGACGGGCCAGCCGTTCAACCTCTCCCTGCTGACGCTGGACACCCACAAGCCGGCGCACGTCTTCGACTACTGCAACGTGGATACGCAGTACACGGACATCTCGGTGTTCTCCTGCTCCATGACCCAGGTGGCCGGGTTCGTGGACCATATGAAGGAAAAGGGCTACCTCGACGATACCGCCGTGGTGATCATGGGCGACCACCTCAAATACCTGAGTGCCGACGACGCTTTCCTCGAGCACTTGGACGGCGGCAGCACCCGCTCCATCTTCAATCGGATCTGGATTCCCGGCCGTGACAAGAACAGCGCTCTGCGCTCCGGCCTGGATCAACTCAACATGTACCCCACGCTCCTGGAAGCCGCCGGCCTAACCCTGAAGAATGATGAGGCGGGACTGGGAGTGTCCGCCTTAGCCGAGCGGGTTCCGGGGAGTTCGGCGCAGGCAATGGACCCCAACGCGTATACAGAACTGTTGAATTCTCATTCGCCGAAGTTCTATAGAAAGGCCTGGGCGGGTGAGGCCGCCGTCCGGTAGTACCCGGACCGTTTCCCCTAGCGCCCAGATGCAGGTGCAGCAACCGCAGGCCCACCCGTTGTTCCGGCGGGCCCTCCATTTCCAAGTGCATTCAGGTAGTCTCGCTGCATCCTTGATCCATCGTCCAGCTCCGCGGTGCAAGCCGATTTCCCAGGATGAGCCGTCTCTGTGGAAGGACCAACATGACGGATGTCAGTGAGCACCCCGCCCAGCGAACCGGTGACGTGCCGCGCCTTTCCGACTCCCAGTGGCAGAGACTCCTCGGTATGGCCGCGCCGACCGACGTCAACGCCGGCGACTACGTCTTTCGCGCGGGGGACTTGAACTATCCAATGATCCTCGTGGAATCGGGGGCCGTTGAAATGGTGCGTGACCCGTTGTGGTGGGACGAAGAAACCGTTCTCAGCACTCTGGGGCCACGCTCGTTCGGCGGTGAACTCGGGCTGCTCAACGGACAGTCCGCGCTCCTGTCGGCGCGGGTGAAGGAGTCCGGGCGGATCCGGCGGCTGGCCCGCGAGGACCTCCGGCTGGTTATGAACCAGGACGATGATCTAGGCGGGATTGTTCTCCATACTCTATGGGAACGCCGCGAAGCGCTTCGGCGGGGCCCTGCCGCCATGACGCTGAAGTTCATCGGGACGGAAGCGTCGAGCGAACTGCTGGCTCTTCGACGCTTCGCTGAGCGTCTGGATTTGATTCATACCGTCTTCGTCGTCCCGCCGGACGGCATGGGTGCCCTCGATGGCCACGGCATCGCAGCCGATGATCTGCCGGCAGCGCTGATCCAGGGCAAGCTGATAAAACGTGCGACGCCGGGGACTATCGCGGAGCGGCTCGGGTTGAGTTACCAGCCCCATCAGGAGGGCGCGACGGACCTGCTGGTCGTTGGCGGTGGACCTGCCGGGCTCGCGGCGGCCATCTATGCAGCTTCCGAAGGGCTGAGCACCGTGGTGCTCGACGCCGTCGCGCCCGGCGGGCAGGCGGCGTCGACCTCTCGAATCGAAAACTTCCTTGGTTTCCCCTTTGGAGTGGCCGGCGGAGACCTCATCCGCCAAGCCACACTGCAGGCGATTAAGTTCGGGGTGAGGATCTGGGCACCCTGCGATGCGGTGTCGCTCGAGACTATGAATGATGGCCTCAAGCTCACGCTGGGTGACGGCGCTACCCTCCATACCCGCACCGCCTTGATTACGTCCGGGGCCGCCTACCGAAGTCTCGGAGTGCAGGGGTGGGAGGACTTCGAGGGACGCGGAATCTATTACGCCGCTACCAGCCTCGAGGTGCGCCAAGTCGCAGGTCACCCTGTGGTTGTCGTTGGCGGGGCGAACTCGGCCGGCCAGGCCGCGCTCTATCTCGCATCCCATGGCTGCCCGGTCCATCTGGTGGTGCGGGGAACTGACGTTGGGGCACGGATGTCCTCCTACCTCGTGGACCGCCTGCGGGAGGATTCCCGGATCCATATCCATACCGAGTCGAACATCATCGGCCTGGACGGTGGCTCCGGCCTGGAGTCGGTCCGCATCGACACCGCCGGGCCGGTCGAGGCACGCGGACTGTTCTGCTTCATCGGAGCCGACCCTGCCAGCGCCTGGCTGCCCACCCTGGACAGGGACACTGCGGGATTCATCCGTACAGGAACCGATATTGCCATCCAGTCCCTGGAGCAGTGGCAGCCGCTGGGCCGTGAACCTATGCCTTTTGAAACCTCCACCCCGCGCGTCTTTGCAGCGGGCGACGTCCGTCACGGCTCCATGAAGCGCATCGCGGCAGCGGTGGGCGAAGGGTCCAGCGCCGTCGCCTCCGTGCACAGGGCACTTGGCGACCCTGCCAGTCTCCTCGCCCGCCCGACACGCTATCTCCGGTAAGGACGTGCAGGAAGGCGGGGAACCCGCAGCTTTTTAACATAAGTGAGGCCCCCGATGAATTACCGGGGGCCTCACTTGGTTCAACGGATGTTACTTGACGGCAATGAAGACCTTGTCACCGATAAAGCTTGGCCTCACGGCGAGAACGCCCTCGCCGGCTGTTGCTGTCGGCACCTGGAACGCAACATTTCCTGTTGCGGTGCCATTCGTGTAAAGCGTACTGCTGCTATCGAAAGGCTCGGCCACGGAAGCGTAGTTGTCGTAGCTGTTCACCGTTGTGCCGTCCGCTGTTACATATTCCAAGGACACGAGTCCCGGCATTTCCCCGTTTGGCTCGTCACCCAGATAGGTGGCGGAGTAGTTCACGAGAATATATTCCGATCCTTCAGCCGGGGGCTTGTTGAACTGGTTGGCAGCAAGGACTTCATCCGTTGCCGCAAGAGTGACTGAGTTCACGACGATCCGCCATTCATCGTTTTCAATGACGGAGCCAACCGAATAGGGGTTCGCGCGTGTTCCCTCCTGGCCGGAAGACTCCCCATCCTTGCCAGTTGCTTTTTCGGCACTGTCCGACGATTCGACGACGGTGGTGTCGCCGTTATCCAGCGCCTGATCAACAGAACTTGAAACGACAACGAAGAAGACGATAAATCCGACGATCGTCCCGACGACCGACAGGATCAGGGCGGTGATGCCCATCCACTTGGATTTGCCCTTGAGGAACAAGGACACGAGGCCCATTACAAAGGCGATGGGGAGCAGGATCCAGCCGACAATCAGAACACCTGGAATGCAGGCAAAAATGAAACCGATTACTGCGGCGATGAGCGCGATCAGCCCAACCACATTTGACTGCTTTTCCGACTTGGTTTGTCCGGGCGGCGGCGCCCCCTGCTCGTAATATGTGGGCATTGGTTGCTGAGAGGGTGAGACTTGCTGTGAGCCGCCCCCAGGAAACTCTGGTGTTGTCATCTCCCAATAATGTCAGACGCCGCATTGCATATATTTATGACACGGCGTTATTCTTCACATTCTCTTGCCTTGCGGTCCGATCTTCTCCTGCCTTCGTCGTCCCGGCCAAGCCCCGGGGTTGCAGGACGCGGCCGCCTAATCCCTACAGACGGACGGTCCCCTCAACGCAGCCCGTGACCTGTCCGCCAACCCAGATTTTCCCCTCGCTGAGACTGATGTGCACCCGTCCCTGCCGTCCGAGAACTGTTCCCTGTGATGCCGTATAGGGCGGGACGGCCAGCCCTGTGTCGGTCAGCCAGCGCGCCAGACCCGCGTTCAGGCTGCCGGTCACGGGGTCTTCCCAGACGGGATCTCCCCCAATGAAGGCGCGCACCTCGAACTGGGTTTCCTCCGTGGACCCGTAGGGCCCCACCACACCGATTTCCAGATCGCCTGCCTTTGCCGGGTCGGGCTGCAGGCTCAGGACTTCCTGTGCAGAGGAAAGCCGAATCCCAATCCATCGAGGACCGTTGACCAGCCACGACGCATCAAGAATGTTCTCCCGCGGGATCCCCAGGATTTCCCCTATCCGTTGGACGAGCCGTTCGTCCAGGGGTTCGTAGCGGGTGAGGGGCGGCACCTCGAAGGCCAGCTGCCCCTCCTCCACCCGGATCCGAATCAGCCCTGCCGCGCATTCCTGGATGACCGTTCCGCCGGGCCGTGGTGATCCCCCGGCGTCCAGCCAGGCCTTGGCTGATCCGAGGGTTGGATGACCGGCGAACGGCAGTTCTTCCATGGCGGTGAAGATCCTCACCCGGTAGTCAGCCTCCGGTGTGGTTGGTGACAGGAGGAACGTCGTCTCCGAGAGGTTTGTCCAGTTGGCGAACCGCTGCATCTCTTCGACGCTCAAGCCGTTGGCGTCGTGAACCACCGCCAAGGCATTGCCCCGATACGGCTCAGAGGAGAAGACATCGACTTCGCTGTAGGGGCGCACTTTCATGCCGCTACTGTAACGCCGCCACTGTAACAAGGTGCCTCCGGCGGGCCTGGCGCTGAGGCCCGCGCCAATCCATCCTGGTGTTCAAACCCCCGGGAATTCAACGTCTGGCGCGACGGTTATACAGGGGTAGAACATCTGCTTTTGGTGGCAGCCAAAACCGGGAGCAGAGTCCACAGCCGATGACCAGCGTGTAGTTGTAATCTGGCCGTAGTTGGTGTGGCTCCGCCACTATCCATTCACGAGAGGATCATGATGTCTCGCCTTACCGTGGGGAACATCTTCAAAGTCACCGTCGCGCTCCTCTTCTTTCCTTTTATGCCACTCCTGGTGCTGATGATCGGGGTGCGCAGGAGTAACTGGAAAGTAATCCTTGAGGGTGGCCTGTACGTTGCGCTCGTCCTTGCGGCCGTCGCCCTGCCCGTGAACGCAGCGCAGTTCATCCTCTCGTTCTTTGTGGTTCTCGGGCTCATAGCCGTAGCGGGCATGCGGTCATACATGCTCCGGGACCTGTGGCTGCACCCCAGGACCCGGGGACCGCAGGTTATGCCCCAGTCCCAGCCAGGGACAGCGACAACGCCGCCGGAGGACCTATCCTCCGCTTTGGCCTGGGCTGCCGCCCTCGCCAAACGAAACAGGAGTCGCCTTCCGTCCGAGGCGTACGTCAGCATTCTGGAAACCTGCCAGACGCTGGACGCGGTTATCGACGCCGAAACACGGCAGCCGCTGGGTGATCCCCAGTTTGAGTACGAACTGTCCGCCACGGTGCGTGACTATCTGCCGAGCGTCCTGCAGAGTTACGTGGCCATTCCGCCCAAGATGCTGGAGACCAAACAGGCGAGTGGAAGGACCCCCAACGAGGAACTGGCCGAGCAGCTGCAGCTCCTTGCCGGACAGGCCGAGACGCTGCACGCGAGCCGCCACCGCCGCACCTCCGCGGAACTGACCAACACGGGCAACTTCCTTCGGGAGCGGTTCGGGCACCGTCAGGGCGGCTTCGACTTCGGGATTAAGTAGCCAGCACGACGCCACCTGCCGGGGTGTTGCTAACGCTGGGCGCGGCCGGGTAAGTCTACAGTGACGTAGGTCACAGTATTACCCGGCCTACATCCCCCTGCTTGGAGCGCCAATGACGACAGTCCACAGCACAGCACCCACGGACGAGCTCGGCAGCAGCGAGCGCGAGCGCATATGCGTCATCGGCGCCGGCTGCTCCGGAATCACGGCGGCCAAAGTTCTCCACGAACGGGGACTTGCCTTCGACTGCTTCGAACTGTCGGACCGGGTCGGCGGCAACTGGGTATGGGGCAACAGCAACGGAGTGTCCGCGTCCTACAAGTCCCTGCACATCAACACCTCGCGCAGCCGGATGGAATTCAGCGACTTTCCCATGCCCGCGAACCTGCCCAATTTCGCCCGCCACGATCAGGTCGCGGCGTACTTCGACGCCTACGTCGACCACTTCGGGTTCCGGGACAAAATCACCTTCAACACCGGCGTGGAGCACGTGCGCCCTCTGCCCGGCGGCGGCTTCGAGGTTCGGCTGAGCACCGCGGAGACCCGGCGCTACGGCTCGGTCATAGTGGCCAACGGCCACCACTGGGACCCCCGCATGCCGGAGCCACCCTTCCCCGGCGCCGAAGGTTTCACCGGTGAGCAGATGCACTCCCACGACTACACGGACGAGCAACAGCTCACCGGCAAGCGGATCGTGGTGCTCGGCATGGGCAACTCGGCCATGGATATCTGTACAGATGCCAGCTACCACGCGGCCGAGACCTACCTCTCCCATCGGCGGGGCGTGCACATCATTCCCAAGTACGTCTTCGGCAAGCCCTTCGACGAGATCGGAGCGCACGAGAAGATCCCGTCCCGGGTCCGCTGGGGCGTCGCCCGCGTGGTCATGCGCGCCGCCACCGGCCCGATGTCGCGTTACGGCCTTCAGGAACCCGACCACAAGTTCGCCCAGGCCCACCCGACCGTCTCCAGCCGGATACTCGACAGGCTGGCCCACGGTGACGTGGTCCCGAAGCCCAACATCCAGCGTTTCGACGGTGACAGCGTAGTCTTCACCGACGGCACCCGCGTCGCGGCCGACCTGGTGATCTACTGCACCGGCTACAAGATCTCGTTCCCGTTCTTTGACGCCGGCTTCCTCGACCCCTCCGGAGATAACGAGATCCGGCTCTACCAGCGGATGTTCCACTCGACGGTGCCGGGGCTGTACTTCATCGGACTGGTTCAACCGCTCGGTGCGGTGATGCCGATCGCCGAGCGGCAGTCCGAGCTCGCCGCCGACCATCTTCAGGGCCGTTACGTTCTGCCCGAGCGGGCCGCGATGGACGCCGAGATCGACCGCCACCGCAAGGCGATCACCAAAAGGTACGTCGCCAGCAAGCGGCACACCATCCAGGTGGATTTCGTCGATTACATGCGTGCCCTGCGCAGGGAGCGCGATGCCGGAGCGCGGCGCAGAACCGCTGCGCAGGCCGCAACCGACAGTGTGGGGGCCTAACATGGCCGGGAACGCTGAGCAGCACTCGCGCCGCGTCGCCGTCGTCACCGGCGCCGCCCGCGGTATCGGGCACGCCACCGCGGACCGACTGTTGCGCAATGGATGGAAAGTCGGCGCCTTCGACATCGAAAGCCAGGGCCTCGCCGAACTTAAGGACATCGCTGCCGAGCATGGCACCACGGTGGTCACGGGAACGCTCGATGTCCGGGACCCCCAGCAGTGGCGCGACGCCCTGGCCTCCGTTGGCGAGGACCATTTGGACCTTCTGGTCAACAACGCCGGGCTGCTGGCTGCCGGGCCGTTCGTTGATACAGACCTTGAACGGCACCGGGCGCTCGTGGACGTCAACGTTCTCGGCACCATCAACGGTGCGCATACCGCGTTCCCGTACCTGAAGAACGCTCACAGGCCGGTGCTGCTCAACCTGGGATCCGCCTCAGCCATTTACGGGCAGCCCGATCTTGCCACCTACGGCGCCACGAAGTTCGCGGTCCGCGGCCTGACCGAGGCACTGGAACTGGAATGGGCGGAGCATGGCATTGCCGTGCTCGATCTGTGGCCGCTGTTCGTCAACACCGGGATGGTTAAGGGCGTCAGTATCGGAGCAATCCAGTCGCTCGGCGTGCGGCTGAACGAAACCGACGTTGCCGCAGCTGCTGTCGCCGCCGTGGAACGCAGCATCAGGTCCCGTCGCAACTCGAAGTGGCCCCGCAACGTCCACCACGCCGTCGGACCGCAGGCACGCTTCCTAGTCATGCTCTCCCAGATCACTCCAAATTGGGCCAACCGGCTCATCACCGAGCGTCTCACCCGGCGGCCAGCTGCCTGACCCCCAGCGTTCTGCGGAGTTGCGTGGCCATCCCGTCCATGATGCTGGATGATTAACAGGCAAGCGGAAGAGCCCTAGCTGAGGAGACCCGCATGTACCGAAGCTCCCGCATCACCGCCCCCGTGATCACCGCCGTCGCGGGCCTGGCACTCATCGCCGGATGCTCCGCCGACCCGGCGCCGACGCCCGAGGAGACCGGAACCCCATCATCAACCAGCGTCGGAACACCGGAGAGCACGGCAACGGCCTCCGCGACAGACCCAAGCGCATCAACGGCTTCCGGCGGCTCCGGTGCAACGATCACCCTCAGCCGGGGGCAAGAACATAAAATTACGGAAGCGAACACCAGCGTCAGCATTACCTGCTCCGGCGGCGGGGACATCGACGTAGAGACAAATGGCTCCACGGTGCGGACCTCCGGTCAATGTGAAGACATCGACATCCAGGGCAACAACAACGCAGTCAGCGGCGAGGATGCGGAAAGCCTCGACATTGAGGGCAACAATAATTCAGCCACCCTCAGCAATGTGCCCGACATCGATGTGGACGGAACCGCGAACTCTGTCGGCGTCGAGGAGACCGGTGACATCGACGTCGAAGGGCAGAACAACTCCGTTACCTACGCCTCAGGGGACCCCTTGATCGAAACCGAGGGTACGAACTCCGTCTCGGTCCGATGAACACGAGCGTGGCCACCTGTTTATCTGATTAGCGTCCGCGAGCGGCTCTTGCCCGTGCCTTGATCGCCAGGATGACGCCGGTCTTGGCGTCGGCGTATTCGTTCATGTCGTCCCACTGCCTGCTGAGCAGCGTCCTCTTGGTGCTCTCATAGAGGGCGCGGTCATCCGCATTTGCCCGCAGGTGGTCGCGCAGGATGAGGTATTCGTCCACGGCAGGATCGTCTCGCCCGTACAGGTGCACGTGCACGTCACGGGCCGGTGTGCGTACGAGGCGATGTCCCGGTTCGCGTACCCGCAGTTCGTATCCGGCGGCGATGAGCGGATGGAGGTAGTCCTCTTCGGCGGTGATGTCCTCTACTGCAACCACGATGTCGATGATCGGCTTTGCTGCCAGTCCCGGAACGGACGTCGAGCCGATGTGCTCGATCCCGGCGTGGGCTGTCCCGATGGCACGCTCAATGCGGTGACGGTGAGTGAGATAGATTGCCGGCCACCGGTCGTCGTAGCTGTGGAGGTGAAGTTCGAGCCTCTCGGGCCCCCCGATCAGCTCCAGCGTCGTCACGTCCGGTCGTCGCGGTTTTCGGCTTTTCATCACCGGAACATTCTTGCAGGGCGTCCGCCGCCCCGCGGGCCGCCGTCGCAGTACGGAGCCTGGTTTCCCAGGCAGGGGCGACGCCGGCCCGCGCGCAGGCGCGGCAGGGTTTCCGAACTACACGCGGTGCGTGCTGGCCAGCGGGCATGCCCACGTATCGACCCCGCCGCGGCCCACCCTGTTGATATAGGCGGTGACGTCCTTCAAGGACTGGCCAAACCCGGTTTCGGTGTACCGCACCCCCAGCTGGTCACAGTACTGGCGGACCAGCGGGGCAACTTTTCGCAGATTCGGGCGGGACATGGAGGGAAACAGGTGGTGCTCCACCTGGAAGTTCAGTCCTCCCATAAAGGTGTCCACCCACCGGCCGCCGGTGATGTTACGGCTCATCAATACCTGGCGGCGCAGGAAATCGATGCCCGCTTCCCGGGGCGCTATCGGCATGCCGATGTGGTTCGGGGCGAAGGAAATACCCATGTACAGCCCGAAGACGGCGAGCTGGACGCCGATGAACGCTGCGCCCTTGGCGGGTGAAAGCACCAGGAAGACCAGCGCCACATAACTGACCAGGCGCACAGTGATGAAGCTAAGTTCCACCCACCGCCGCTTGATCCGGCCCCGTCCCAGTACCCGCTTGATGCCCTGCACATGCAGGTTGACTCCCTCGAGCAGGAGCAGCGGGAAGAAAAAGTAACCCTGTTTGGTGGCAAGCCAGCGCGTGAAACGGTTCTTGCGCGCTTCGGCCGCCTCGGGGGTGAAGGCGAGGACGCCGGGAGCGATGTCCGGGTCCGTGCCGATCTTGTTTGGTGCAGCATGATGTTTGCTGTGTTTTGAATTCCACCAGCCGAGGCCCATGCCGGCAAAGAGATTAACCACGATCAGCGAGACCCACTCATTCCACTTCGGCGACACGAAGATCTGCCGGTGTGCGGCGTCGTGCCCCAGGAACGCAATCTGCGTCATCAGTAACGCCAGCACCACCGCAGTCACCATCTGCCACCACGTGTCCCCCAGCAGGATGAAAGCCACGGCCAGCACCAGCCCAATCAGGGTTACCCCGATCAGCTTGGCCCAGTAGTAGCCGTAGTTCCGGCGCATATAACCGGCTTCCTGGATCTGCCGGGTCAAAGCCGTGAAGTCGCTGAGGTGCCGCTGGCGGGCCGGGCCAGCTGGCCGGCGTTTGCCTTCTCCACTCGAATCCACACTGGTACCCGTCATAACGGCGTCTTCCATAATTCACTTTCATATCGGCGGACGTAGTCCATGTCATGTTAACCAACAGCACCGGATCCGCCCCGTTTGGCCGGGGTGGAGGTCCGCTGCTGTGTGCATTTCCGGCTGGCCGCCGTCAAAGCTAAGTTTGCTTATCGTATATGGAAGACGTCTTCTCCGTTTCATTTCAGGGGCGGAACGTTGCGCCGTGTTGGTGCACAAGTCGGTCCGTCTCCGGATACTCGACACACGGTTTCAGGAGGCTCTCAGCAACTCGGAAGCGACCGGTAAGCGGCTTTTTCTACTGTGTTCACATGAGGTCATCCAGAACCACCGATACCCTGCCCACGGCGTCGTCGTTGGTACGACGGCGCGCCCTGCGGGCCGTCTCGCTCCTCCTGGCAGGCGGCCTCGCCCTGACCGGCTGCGCGGCCGACGTCGCGTCCACCTCCGGCACGGCATCCCCCTCTGCTGCGAGTGATTCGAGCAGCAGCACGGCCGCGGACCCGAAAATGACGTCGTCTACAACGACCGAGGAGACGATTTCCTCGACGACGGCTGCCGCTGAGGCATTCCTGGCGACGCTGAGCGATGAGCAACGCGGGACAGTCCTGTATGACTACGACGACGCGGCGAAGACGACATCCTGGTCGAACTTTCCCGTGACGTTCGTCCAGCGTGCCGGCCTGAATCTCGCCGACCTGACCGACGAGCAGAAGACCGCAGCATTGGCGGTCCTGCAGGCGCTGCTTAGCGACGAAGCGTACGACACGGTGTCCGGAATTATGGGTGGCGACGAGTACCTGCAGCAGAACAGCAGCAGCACCGAGCAGTCCCTCGGCCAGTACTACATCGCCTTCTTCGGCGACCCGTCTGACACCGGTGCCTTCGAAGTGCAGTTCGGCGGCCACCACCTCGGTATCAACGCCACTCTCGACGGCGCGACGGACGCGATCACGTTCGCTCCCACCCACCTCGGTGTGCAGCCTGCCGTTTATACCGACGCCGACGGCAAGGAAGTGCGGCCGTTCGACGGCATCTACACCGATGCGTTCGCATTCTTTGACAGCTTGACGGGGGAACAGCAGGCGACGCTCACGTCGGGCGACGTCAGCATGTGTGCGCCTGGCGATGCCTGTGATTTCGACGCCGGAGCCGGCCTCACCGGCGCCGATCTGACCGACGCGCAGAAGCAGTTACTCCTCGATCTCATCGCGAACTGGTCAGGCATGGCTGACGAGCAGACCACAGCCGACTCCCGGGCGAAGATCGAGGCCACCCTCGATGACACCGTCATCGCGTGGTCCGGGGAGACCACATACGACATGAGCTCCGGGGACGGTATCTCGTTCTCGATCTCTGGGCCGAACGTTTATGTCGCCTTCCAGGCGCAGCAGGGCTCGGCAGGCGCGGATGTCGAAGGCGTATCCACTTCCGGCTGGGGACACGTCCACACCATTTACCGCGACCCTACGAACGACTATGCCAACAGCGTGACGCAGCAAGGCGCCTCCGGTATGGGCGGCGGCGCCGGTCCCGCCGGCGGGACCCCTCCCAACGGTGGCCCACCTCGTTAGCTACTAGCGTTCACGCGTTCCTGGCGTTTGCGCCCGGCCCTGGCAGCGAGGAACAACAAGGATCCGACCACTGCGTAGGCAGCGGCGCCGAGCCAGACGATCCCGCTTTGTTGTGTGAGGAGTGCGATGCTCGCAATGATCGCGAGAATCGGCATGATTCGTGGGGCTGAGAAGTGGTCGTGGTCCACTTTGTCCTTTTTGAGGACGAGGACGCTGACGTTGGCAGAAAGGAACACCAGGAGCAGGAGTAGGACGGTGGTTTCCGCCAATGTGGCGACATTACCGAGGAGGGTAAGGACGATCGTCAGTCCGGCAACGACAACAATGGAGACCCAGGGAGTGCGACGGCCTGGCAGCACCCGAGCGAAGGCGTGAGGGAGCAGTTCTGCTTCTGCCAATCCGTAGCCGACACGGCTGGCCATGACCATGAACAGCAGTGCTCCGTTGGCAATGGCGATCAGGGCGATGATGCTGAATAGTCCGGGCGGGATTCCGACGCCGCTGGCGGCGACGACGTCGAGCAGAGGACCGGTGGAGTCGGCCAGTTCGGCCGGGGGCATAACAATGACCGCACCGAGAGCGATGAGGAGGTAGACCACCCCAGCGGTGCAGATGGCGCCGAACAGTGCGCGAGGGTAGGCTTTGGATGGGTTACGTACTTCCTCGGCCATGTTTGCTGCGGCCTCGAAGCCCAGGAAAGAGAAAAACGCGACGATCGATGCGGCGAAGGCACCTTGGAAGGGCGGTACGTCCGGTGCGAACTCGAGGAGCCGGGATGGTTCCCCGTTGCCGGAGGCGAGGACGATGGCGGCGACGACGATGACGAGGACGAGGCCGGATACCTCGATTACAGAAGCTACGAGGTTCGCGGCGAGGGACTCCCGGACGCCGCGAAGGTTGATCAAGGTCAGCAAGATGATGAACACCACCGCTGCGGGGGCGGCCGGCACGTCAATGAGCGCGGTGAGGTAATCGCCCGCGAAGGCGTTCGCGAGGGCAGCAGCTGTGGTGATTCCTGAGGCCATCATCAGGAAGCCAACGATGAATGACACGTAGGGGATGCCAAAAGCCCGGTCTGCGTAGCGCGCGGCTCCTCCAGCGTGCGGGTACTTGGTGATCAGTTCCGCGTATGTCGCGGCAGTGAGTAACGCGACCACCAGTGCTATCAGGAGGGGTATCCAGATCGCGCCACCGACATCGGCGGCCATCGTACCCACGAGGGTGTAGATGCCTGCACCGAGGGTGTCGCCCACGATAAATGCGAACAGCAGCGGCACACCGATTGCCCGCTTCAGCCCGGGCTGTGTGTCTGATGTGGTCGTGCCGGGATCCTTCGTCATGGGGCTATTGGATTCTGTTTGTCGTCCCTGCGCAACTACCTGAGCGAAATCCAGTGCACCAAAAGCGTTGAGGCAGGTAGTCGAGCACTATTATCGGAACTTCGGTGCCGGATAGCCGGTTCCTCACTGCGGCAGAATTGAGTCAGACCGAGGCGACGGGCACTTCCCGGCCGACGATCATGGCCAGGAGGTCGTCCAGAGTTCCGTGGCACTTCTCCACCTCAGGTAGGTGGTAAAACGTGCTGGTGGTCTCAGGGTTATTGATGTCCTCGTCCGCCGCATGCAGGATTATTCTTCTGCCTTGAGCGATTGCGATGCCAAGCTCAACATGCGTACCCTTCCCGCCTGGAAGCAGGATAACGACGACGTCGGCCCCCATCACTGCATCTCTCTCCTGCTGCCCGATAGAGCGCAGATCATCGAGGGTGACTGTGCCCGCATCGCGCGCTGACGCGTTCTGGGTCCAGTCGTACGCGTTGACGTAGCCCTTGCTTTCCAGGGTTTGCGCGACGTACCGGACGTTGGCGATATTTCTGAAGCTCGACGCAACATAGAACCTTTTCAAGGCTTCTCCCTCCTGATTGGAACTACGACTATTCCGGTCAATTCCTCAGCATGGCTCATTGCTCCAGTCCCATATGGGGATGCTCTAGTGCAGTTCGTGTACTACGTTTCGCCGCTTATCTCCTTGAAGTAGCGAGCAACAGGCCACCGCTCGAACCCGGACCCCTCGTAGAGCTGACGGGCCGGCGCATGTCCAGGGTCATCGCCTGTTTCGACCATCACCATTCGCATGCCCCGTGATCGAGCTCGGCTGATTGAACTCTGCATGAGTGCCCGACCGAGTCCTTTCCCTTGGTGCGTGGGGTCGACAGCAAGAACATAGACCTCACCCATGCTGTCCTCGGGATGAAGCCGCGTGCAGACCCACCCGGCAGGTGCGTTGTCGATGAGAGCGACGTCGATATTCTCCGGCTCGCCGTCGAGGGTCGCTTTTAGATCGTCGGTTTGCCGGCTACGCCAACCTTCGGGGTAGAACGACTCATAGACGAAGGCAGAGACAGCTGGTTTGAGTAACTGGAACACTGGTTCCCATGCCCGCAACGAGAGGGCCAGTAGTGGCTCGCGGTGTTCGGCGGAATACGGGACAATTTCCATGCGCCAACCATAGCTATAACCGGGGCGGCGCCTGCCCGCGCGGTACAGACAGCTCACACCAGCACGTTCAGCCCGCCGTCGGGCGACTTCACGCCCGGACTACGCTGGGGAGATGGCAACAGTAATCCTCGTGCGGCACGGCCGCACCACAGCGAACGCCACCGGAGTGCTGGCCGGCCGGACCCCCGGCGTCGAACTCGACCAGGTGGGCCTCGACCAGGCCGCCGCGACCGGCGACCGGCTCGCCGTCGTACCCGTCGTCGGCGTCGTGTCGAGCCCGCTCGAGCGCTGCCGGCAGACCGCTCTGTTCATCCTCGACCGCCAGTCCGGCACACCGCACGCACCGGTCGACGTCGACCTCACCGAGTGCGATTACGGCTCCTGGCAGGGCCGCACGCTCGAGGAGCTCGCGAAGGAGAAGCTATGGGCGACGGTGCAGTCGCAGCCCTCCGCTGTCACCTTTCCCGGCGGCGAGTCCATGGCCGCGATGCAGGCCCGCTCGGTGGCGGCGATCCGGCGCCACGATGCAGCCTTCGAGGCCGAGCACGGGCCGGGGGCGGTGTGGGTGGCGGTGAGCCACGGGGACATCATCAAGTCGGTCCTCGCCGACGCGCTCGGCATGCACCTGGACATGTTCCAGCGCCTCAACGTGGGCCCGGCCTCCGTGTCGATCGTGCACTACGGCACGGGGCGCCCCACCGTCCTCGCCACCAACACCGATGCCGGGGACCTGTCCTGGCTGGCGGCCAGGCCGACGTCGGACGATGCCCCGGTGGGCGGTGGTGCAGGTCACGCGGCACCGCCGGCCCGATGAGCCTAGAGTAGTTCTATGCCTACGGGCACTCCACGCGGCTGGAACTCGCCCGCCCGCAGGACCTCCTAGCGCTGCTAGATGCCACATCTTTGAGCATTCCTGGTGCGAGGAAAGCTGACGGCTGCGTGCGCTGACACAGGCCTCGACACTATGCAGCGTGTCCTTACCACGCTTGGTCAGTGTGTGGGGCGGGGCGTCCGATACATCACCTGCGTCATCGGATCAGTGACAGGAGCCGCGAGGCCATCGAATTCAGCCCGGAAGTCCAGGCCTTGGGCGGTTTCCACCGTAGAAATTTCGGTCAGCACTCCAATACTGCTGCCACCGGCGAGGCTGAAAGTCTTGCCGAAGTGCTTCGCTTTCAAGCTCCCGGCCTTCAAAAGGGTCCAGCCGCGAACACCCTGGCGCTTGTCCGAATGGTCAAGGGTTGGTGCGCACATCGGGCATGTCTTATACGCCTTCAGATCTTCCACCTGGGCGCGGGTCCGCAGGACCGGCATTGAGGGGTACGTATCCCCACTCCAATCCCGCACGCGCTCCAAATCGCGTAGATAGGGCGCCCAGGCTGCCTCACGATCCATGAACTGGCGCATGCTCGAGCATTGCGGCAAATGGACTTTCCCGGCAGATGAGAGAACGAAACAATCCCCTGAATCCAGCCAGCTCTCGACTATGGCCTTCTCCCTCCGGATTCCAGCCAGCAGGTTTTCGGTCAGCTCCTCATCACTGAGGTAATCCTGGCGCCGGAGGAAATTCTCCTGCTCGTTGAGGGCTTTCGACGCCTCTTGTTCCCGCTCCTGCGCCATGCGTGTCTCCTCGTGCACGATCTTCCTTTCGTAGCCTCTTTTTGATCAGCATAAGAGTGAGCACTGACGCTCCAGGAGAGTTCTCCCAACACCGACGCCGGGGACCTGTCCTGGCTGGCGGCCAGGCCGACGTCGGACGATGCCCCGGTGGGCGGTGGTGCAGGTCACGCGGCACCGCCGGCCCGATGAGCCTAGAGTAGTTCTATGCCTACAACCGTTCACGATTTCGACTGGCCGGACCGCGTCGTCGTCGGCACTGTCGGCGTTCCGGGCCAGCGCACGTTCTACCTGCAGGTGCGCGCCGGGAAGCAGATTGTCAGCATTGCCCTGGAGAAGCTGCAGTCTGCCCAGCTCGCCGAGAAGATCGACGAGATCCTCGACCAGCTCATGACCGTCGACGGCAACCCCTTCCACGTTCCCGCGAGCACTCCCCTGGAGCTCGTGGACAATGACGATCTCGAGGCGGTTCAGGAACAGTTCCGCGCCGGCGTGATGAGCCTCGGCTGGGACCCGACGACGGCGCAGGTCGTCATCGAGGCCTACCCTCTCGACGAGGTGGATGAGGACGACGACGGCTTCCTTGAGGATGACGACGACGAGACCGACGACGTCGAAGAGGTGCTGCGGGTGCGGATGCCGGTCGGTACGGCCCGGGCCTTCGCCAAGCGCACGCGGGAGGTGGTGGGCGCCGGGCGTCCCATCTGCGTGATCTGCGGTCAGCCGATGGACGCCGACGGGCACACCTGCACCTTCCCCGAGGCCTGATGCCCGCGCCGGACCTGGGCACCGCCGAGCTGACGCTCACCGGCCGGCTCACGACGGCGTCGAACGCCACCTTCCTGGGCAGCATCGGCGACGCGGCCGTCGTGTACAAACCGATCGCGGGCGAGAAGCCGCTGTGGGACTTTCCCGACGGGTGCCTGGCGCACCGGGAGGTGGCCGCGTATCTGGTGTCGGAGGTGCTGGGCTGGAATATCGTGCCGCGTACCTGGCTGCGTGACGGGCGGTTCGGTGAAGGCATGGTCCAGCTCTGGCAGGAGACAGATCCTGAGCAGACCGCGGTGGACCTGGTGCCGGAGGATGACGTTCCGGACAGCGGCTGGAAAGAGGTCCTTCAGGGCCAGGACGAAAACGGGCGGATCGTTTCCCTTATTCATGAGGACACTCCGGCGCTCCGGCGGATGGCCGTGTTCGACATTCTGGTGAACAATGCCGACCGCAAGGGCGACCACGTCCTCGCCATGGCCAGCGGGCACCGGTACGGCGTGGACCACGGGCTCACCTTCCATAGCGAGCACAAGCTGCGGACCGTGTTGTGGGGCTGGATCGGCGTCGAGTTGAGTGCCGAGGAACTCCAGGGTGTTGACCGGGTTCTCTCGGGGCTCGAGGGCGAGTTGGGCTCGCAGCTGGCCAAGCTGCTCACCGCCGAGGAGATTGAGGCGTTTGCCGCGCGTTGCGCCCGGCTGCGCTCAGCAGGGAAGTTCCCCGCGCCGAGCGGCGACATGCCCGCGGTGCCTTGGCCGCTGTTTTAACGTGATTCCCCCCTGCCTCAAGGGTCGGGCAACAGTGGGCCACGTGAAGCAGCCCCAAAAACACATACATCTCAAAGAGATTGTCGGCACCCCCCGATAAGCTCAGATACATGACATCTGCACCAAAGGCATTCATCAGCCACGCGACCGAAGACAAAGGATTTGTAATCCCATTTGCCACCATGCTCCGTGAAAAAGGTGTTGAGGCCTGGGTTGACCAGTGGGAAATCAAGGCCGGTGAGTCCCTTGTGGACCGTATCTTCGAGTCCGGCATCAAAGAAGCCTCGGTCTTCATTGTCGTTTTGTCCTCAACTAGCGTGACAAAGCCTTGGGTGCGGGACGAACTTGATGCAGGGGTGATGAGGCGGATATCGGGACAAGCCAAGGTCATTCCCATCGTCCTAGATGACGTAGAAGTACCGGTCTCCCTCCGGCACACGCTATATCTCTCGGTTCCCGAGAACGGCCTCGACAAGGTAGTTGAAAAGGCTCTCCAATCGATCTTTGAGCTGGACAGCAGACCCCCACTGGGAGTCCCTCCCGTCTATGCAACTGCCACCTCGCTTCCGCGAGTGCTGCCCGACCCAATCGACAACATCGTCTTCAATGCCATCATCGATCTGCATCTGCATGACTCTGCGACGGCCATCAGCGACCGGTCCCTTCTGCAACGCATCGATGAAACTGAGGTTTCTGCTGATGCAATGAATGAAAGCGTAGAGATTTTCGAGTCGGAAGGACGGCTCGAACGCCAGAAGATGTTGAGCGGCAATTGGTTTATTACGAGGATTGCGACCAGCTCGCTCCTGGCAGCACTGGCCTCTCGGGGGCTGGACGTCAAGGGGCTCCAGATGCGGCTACTGGCCGCGATTGTTAACAATCCCCGCCAAGCCATTACGTCCTTCGAGGACGAGTCGCAAGTAGTCACGCGAGCTCTCATAGACTCCCTGGAATCTCAGGGACTGGTCAAAACCCAAATGGTACTGAGCGGTCAAGTTCACATCGTCGGCGTCTCTGCTGAAGCCACTCGCAGGGTCCGCCGCGCCTAGCTGCTCTCGTTCTTGTGATGGCCGAACAAGCAGGCCTCCCTGTTCCGGATGCCATCAGCACCAGCCGTCCTGTATCTCATCAATGGGCTGTTCCATTGCGGAAGCGCGCCAGTCTTCGTCAATCTGCTGGATCTGCAGGGCCCAATCCGTGGGCAGCAATTCCAGAAGCTCCCAACGCATGGCAGCCAATTCTGCGTCCAAGACAGTGATGTAAGTTTCCACGTTAGGCGGCGAATCATCGCTGACAAGCAGGTCATTGAGCGCGAGGATCAGCTCTACGCGGTCCGCCAGAACGGATAGCGGGGTTCCGCGGACACCATACAAGTTGCACAGACATGCCCAGGCGGTGAGCAGCTTGGTGCGTCCGTCGGAGAAGGGCGGAATTTCCGGTCCGAAGCGGCAGATTTCGAGGACGCTGAGCATCGTCATTATCGGCAGACCTTTACCGCGACGATAACCGTCAATGTATTGCTCAATGAGGGGTCCAACAGTGGCAATGCCGCGACTCAGCTGGGAGGAGTCATTATCGCCAGCGACGCGGCCGAGGTGGGATGCCCAGAGGAACAGCGAGGGGTCCGAGGGCAGGGATGAGGGAGACATGGGGTAGTCCTTTCATTGCACGTTAAATAAAAAACCCCTTGCCTTGACGAAGGCGGGGCAAAGGTGGGAGCTGGTTATTGGCGCTGCGAGGTATGCCTCCTCCAGTGACCGCGGTGTTTCCGAAGCATTGTGCTTCGTCATATGTGGCGTGGAAGGTACTAGTCGACAAGCACAGCCCTCGGTCCAGTACTCGGATTGTGCTGAGGTACCTGCTGCCCGCAATTCTCCGAGTGAGCGGTAACACTGCTGAGTGGAGGACGTCCATCCATTGGGGAAAGTGCAGGTCTATCCGCGCCAAGGCTTCCTCGTAGCCGGGGGCCAACCAATCGTCGTCGAGCCGCCAACGACTGGTTGTGGGCGGGCGTTTCGACTACCACTAACTTTCGACTACCAGTAACAGGGCCTTCCAGACAGCGATGAGTGAGGACTTAAGATCCGCAGTGTTGACGGTTCTTTCCGCACGAGCAATCAGGCCGCAAAGTCCATTGATGGTACGCGGCGAGGACAGCCGGGCCCGATCTGCCAGCAGCCTGACTGCAGAGTCCATGACCACCTCGAACGGACTCCGGCCATCTACGCCGATGCCTGCTTTTGATGGCGTGATGGACCTGCGGTAGAGGCTGTCGACGGGACGGGCAAAGAGAGTGGACATTTTGGTTCCTTCCTAATTTTGGGCATAAAAAAAGGCCCCGTGAGGGCCTGGTCTTCGAACAGAAGACAGTTCAAGGACTATCTGGACATCTCGCTAGAGAAGTGACTCCGGCTATTTTTCTGTAGAGAGTGGAACTCCTTTCTACATATTTAACGATACTTACACTTCCGGGACACCACCAACTTCGCTTGAGAGCGAGAGTAGTGGGACATCAAGCCGCAAAAAGTGCTTCCTTGCTCCTATTATCCCAAAAACTTCCGTTACACGACAACTTTTCAAAATCACATAGATTCTCCAAGTGTTTATCGCGTCTCGCCTCTGACGGGCATGTACTTCCGGCGTACCTCACCCTCAGTTCCCGACTTCGAGCTGCGCGATGCCGGCGGCGCCCTGGCCACTGGGCGATGAAGAAGCACCGCACACCAGGCCGTCCAAGGCTCAGAGCAGCTGGCGCGCGTTTGCCCGGGCGAGATCGATGAGCTCGCGACCGTTGCCGGCGAGCACCGTGCGCATCGCGTAGACCGCAAAACCCGTGGCCTGCTTCGCGTCGATCTTTGGTGGCATGGAGAGCTCCTGCCGCTCCACCGCGACTGAGACGAGCGCGGGGCCGTTGTACGCGAACGCACGGCGCAGGGCGCCCTCGATGTCCTCCGGGCGCGTTACGCTCTCGCCGTGCATCCCCACCGCCTGCGCGACCGCACCGAAGTCCGGGTTCTCGAGCCCGGTGCCGAAGTTGACGATGCCGGCGGCCTTCATCTCCACCTCCACGAAGCTGAGCGCCGCGTTGTCGAACACGACGATCTTGATCGGCAGCCGATGCTGCACCACCGTCAGCAGCTCACCGAGCATCATCGCGAGGCCGCCGTCGCCGGCGAGGACCACGACCTGCCGGTTCCGGTCCACCGCCTGGGCGCCCATGCCGAGCGGGGTCGCCGCCGCCATGGTGCCATGCCAGAAGGAGCCGATCAGCCGCCGTCGCGCGCCGATGTGCAGGTGCCGGGACGCCCAGATCACGGGAGTGCCGACGTCGGGCAGGAAGACCGCGTCGTCGGCCGCGAGCTTGTCGATCAGGTGGGCGAGGTGCTGCGGGTGGATGGTGCCCGGGCCCTGCTTCTCGAGGTCGTCGAGCTGTGCGCGGGTGCGGCGGTAGTGGTCCAGGGACTTCTCGAGGTGGGTGCGGTTCGACTTCCGCTCGAGCAGCGGCAGCAGCGCCGCCGCCGTCTCCCGCACTCCGCCGACCATGCCCTGGGTGAGCGGCACGCGGCGGCCGAGCTGCTCGCCCCGGATGTCGACCTGCAGGATCTTCGCCTTCTTCGGGTAGAACTGCTGGTACGGGAAGTCGGTGCCGAGCATCAGCAGCGCGTCGCAGTCCTCCATCGCCCGGTATCCCGACGCGAAGCCCAGGAGCCCGGTCATGCCGACGTCGAACGGGTTGTCGTGTTCGATGATCTCCTTGCCGCGGAGGGCATGCACGATCGGCGCGCCCAGTGCATCGGCAAGGGCGAGGACCTCGTCGCGCGCCCCTTCCACGCCGGCGCCCGCCAGGATGGTCACGTTCCCGCAGGAGTTCAGCGTGGTGGCTGCCTCCTGAAGCTCCGCCGGGGAGGGCACGATGGCCGGGTCGGTGCGGCGGACCGTGAAGACGCGCTCGTCCGCGGCATCTTCAAGCGCTGTGTCGCCGGCCATCACGAGCACGGCGACGCCCCTCTTCTCGATGGCCGTCCGCATCGCGATCTCCAGCAGCCGTGGCATCTGCTCGGGGCTCAAGACCATCTCGCAGAAGACCGTGCAGTCACGGAATAGCTCGGTGGGCCGGGTCTCCTGGAAGTACTGGCTGCCGATCTCGTCGCTCGGAATGTGCGAGGCGATCGCGAGCACGGGAACCCGGCTTCGGTGCGCGTCGTAGAGCCCGTTGATCAGGTGCATGTTGCCGGGGCCGCAGCTGCCCGCGCACACCGCGAGCTCGCCCGTCAGCGCCGCCTCCCCGGCGGCAGCGAACGCGGCTTCCTCCTCGTGCCGGGTGAGCATCCACTCGATGCCCTTCTCCCGGCGGATTGCCTCGGTCACCGCGTTCAGGGAGTCGCCGGGAACTCCCCAGATCCGCTGGATCCCATTGGCGGCGAGGTTGTGGACAACGGTCTCGGCGATCGTGGGCATGCTGCTCCTCCGTTCGGCGCGCTCAGACGGCCCCGTCAGTCTAGGCGGCGGGATCGGACTGTGCCAGAGGTCTGGCGGGTGCGTGGTTGGCTCCACAGGAGAGTCCGTGCCATCGAGGCTTACCCTCTCGAGGACGTGGTTCAGGACGACGATGCTGACGCCGGCGAGGTGCTACGGGCGCTGATGCCGTTGGGCACCGCCCGGGCATTCGCGAAGCACACGCGGGAGGTGTTGGGCGCCGGGCGTCCGATCCCCGTGTTCTGCGGTCAACCCATCGACGCCGACGAGCGCATCTGTTCCTTCCCCGAAGGTTCCCTGGTCCACCGGGAGGTGACCGCCTACCTGGTCTCGGAGGTTCTGGGCGGAGCATCGTGCCGCGCACTCGGCTGCGGGACGGTCCGCTGGGTGAGGGAATGGTGCAACTCCTGCAAGAGACAGGCCGCGAGTAGCGCGCGGTGGGCCTGGTGCCGCCCGATGGGGTGCCCGAGACGGGCTGGAAACAGGTTCTCGAGGGTGAGGACGAAAGCGGCCGGATCATCGCCCGAAGTCGCTGCGCTAGGCGCGGGCGCTGCGCCCGGCAGCGCCGGACAAGGACGTTTCCCGCTCCGGGTGGAGATATGTCGCCCTTTCCCTAGCCGTTGTTCTGAGGCGTTGCAGTTCTCTGCCAAAGAAGTTCCTGTGCCTTTTTTCGGGAAACAGTGCTCGATTCCGGTGGCCAGCTTAGAACCCATTCTCTGTGGCAGCACCGAATTAGTATAAAACAACGCGATAAGCCTCAGGCAATATCAACGCAACAGCTCTTACGGTCTTACGGTCTTACGGTCTTACGGTCTTACGGTCTTACCACAATTGTGCAGGGACAGTTTTCCGAAACACAATGTTTTTCATTCGGGAAGAGATTTACTTAGCTGACAACTTCTAGACGGTTTGAGCACCAGTCAGCGTTAAACGGCGCTTGTATTCGGGACCCTCAACCGATCCTTCGAAAACGCCGTACTTCACAGACCCGGGGCTGAAAAACAACCGCTGGCCTACACAGTGGCCCACAATGTTTCCCTCATGCACATAAATAACCGTTGGACAAACTACACGGTTCAGCCCTTAATGACATCAGACTTCTGCTCATTGCCACCGGAAAACGTAGCTGGCGGGCTGGCTGCGGCGATTACAACGATGGGAGAACCCATGTAGGAGAAGAGCCTTGCGCCCAAGAAAATTTTGGTGGATATTCCCAGGAAGCCACATTTTCAAAGCTAACTACCGCTGGCCCACTGCCTTGTGCCTTCAGAAAGCTAACGGTTGCTCCGTCGAACTCTGCGCTATCGAAGGAGACGCGTCCCCCGGTGAACGCGGCCGCCTCGAAGGAGACGGATCCACTGACGAACTTTGACTTGGCAAAGGAGGCAACGCCACCAATAAACTTCGCCTTAGCAAAGGTGGCTGACGCAGTAGCGAATGTTGCACCATTAAAATTGACTATCCCGCTACTGAACGCTGCACTACCGAAGCTGATGCCGCCTTTAGTGAACTTTGCTCTACTGAAGGTGACATTTCCGCCGGTGAACTTTGCATTGCTGAAGGTGATATTTCCGCCAGTAAAGTTTGTATCAGTGAAAATGATGGAGCTTCCTCGGACCTCTGACCGACTGAAGTTGACGAGGCCACTGATGAAGGCTGCTTTAAAGAAACTGACAGTACCATCCGCAAAATGGGCGTTGCTAAAATTAACGTTCCCGCCGTTGAACTCCGCCGCATCGAAGGTCACATTCCCGCCAATGAACTCAGCACCGGTGAAATTAACTTCCCCCCCAGAGAACCTCGCATTGCGGAAATCAACGTTCCCCCCGCTGAACTCTGCCGCGTCGAAGGCGACGCTTCCGCCGATAAACGCGGCAGCGGTGAAATTGACGTCTCCGCCGGTAAACTTTGCGCCAGAAAAGTCGCCGCCGTCGAAAACCGCTCCGGTGAAATCCAGACTTATGTCACACCATGACATGGTATTGGATGGGTCCAAAAGGTGATTAGCAATCACCTTGATGACAGTCTGGCGAACCTCTTTTTCGCCGGTCTTAGCCCCTTCCGGCTCGGGTACATACTCCATGCGGAGATAGGCGCAGAGAACATCGATGCAAATTCTGCGCTGTTCATCTTCTTCGGCGGAGTGCCAATCGTCTGCCAAGGCTGCCATAGCATATACACCAGCGAGACGAACTGCAGGTTTTTCATGGCCGAGTTGTTCAGCGGCGGTGGTGTATCGCGCCCGCAGGTCTGCCTTGTCTTCTGCTCCCTGTTTACGTTCATCAAGACTGTGCTGTCGCTCGGTAGTATGTTGACGGCGGTAAGCCAACAAGGCTGCACCTCCCACACCAAAAATACCGACCGTCGTGATTGTGCTGCGCGAGACATCGAACCATGTAGTTGAATCAAGGTTCAGACCTTCCCAGATCCAGGCACCTGCTGCCATTTGGGCAAATACGATCTCAACGATCAACCCAAGACCGATTCCAATAGAACTCCACAGCAAGAGAGCCCAGAAGATAGGCATTGGGTCTTTAGAAGAGGAATTGGGTTCGACCATGAGCAGAGCTTACGTCGGATTTCCTTTAACAATTTGCACGTTGCTCCCGGAGTGCCACGCTTCAGTTAACAGCAACCGTTTGACGATCGGCTTGTTGTTCGCGTCGTTGGCGAGATAGCCAGCGTCTGGAGGGTCACAACAAGGGTCACGCAGTTCTTCATGGACTTCATCGACCGAATCGCACCAGAGATGAACCGTGACCCAATTCGATGATGAAAAGATGATCTTGCTAGATCGACAGGTCACCTACCAGGATTCCGATGCATAGGGCCGTCTTCCCTAGAACCTCTGGATCAGTCCACAGGCGACAAGCAGTGCGCCCCCGACGCCGCCGAGCGACATCGACAGCTGGACCCACCTGTGCTTCTGCCATGCGATGTCCGCCATGACTACGATCTGCCTAGTGATCACCGGGAGGATATCGCGTTCTTTTAGCGCCTGGGCAAGATCGCCACTTTCCCAATACTGCGCATGCCCGAAGTAGATGAAGTTGTCTTCTGCCATTTTCTTGACGACGTCAGCCTTGAGACGCGGTCTGACGACGACTAGGGCGAAGAAGGCACCAGCTAGCAGGGATAAAACTCCGATCCAGTACAACGTTTCGTCAAGCCAACCACTGATATTTGAAAAAAGCCGTCCGTTGGCGGACAGCGCCACAGTGGTTGCAATGATGGCCGATTCAACGGCAAATGCGAAGGACGCCTTGGCATCTACTTTGCCTGTCCACTCGGCTTGGGCAGCATGGATCTTCCACGCTTGCTCTATTGCTTTGTCGTTTGATGGCGGCTGCTTCCGAAAAATCATCAGATAGCCCAGCTGTACTGCGATCGGAAAAGGGTGTCCAAGGTGCCGATATCGTTTCTGATTTGCTGCTTTTGCCACATCAGCACATTGATGTCTGTGTAGGCGACGTCAGCCGACATGGCATTGAACACTGGACCAGTAATCGTGAGAGGAAACGTGTCTCGCTTCTCGCTGAGCTTAGCAGCACGATTAGGAGCCTGGCCTATTGAAATCAGATCGTTGTTGTCGCGCACACCACCACGGACGATCAGGGCTTCGCCGGTATCGATACCGATTCCGTGGGCGATTTTGGAGATGTTCTTACCGTCAGACCAAGACCGTTCTATGGCTGGACGGATGACCTCAACCACGGCCCAGTTGATTGCCAGGGCGGCACGCACCGCCCTCGTTTCCTTGTCATCCCCCATGAAGATTGCCATGACTCGATCCCCGTCGAAGCTGCGGATCTCGCCGCCTTGATGCCGCAGGATACGAGAGGCGCTATTGATGTAAGCCCTTATGATCTTGGCGGTAGTTTCCTTGAACAGAGAGTCTGCCATTTTCGATGATCCTGCAAGGTCGGCATAGAGATAGGTCGCGTCTACGAGCCTGCCACCGTTCTTCATCACGACATCTTCAGTTTTCGGAACCTTGGTTCCGTTGGTGATGTTCCAGGTAGCGCCGAAGATTTCGGAGACGGAACTTTCAATCGATGGATACATACGTCGTCCTATCTTTGTCGAGTGGCGGATGGCGGGGGACGTTCATAGACCCCTCCGCCACCCGCTCTGTCGTACGCTCACCGTGTGGGGCCCCGCGATAATATTCCTAGCGTCTCGCCACATGTGCTCCTTCGACGTACCGCCAAATTTTTGCGCGTCCTTCAGATACTGGTAGACCCGGGACGTAATGGTGATCGGACCCCGCTCAGACCCTCGAAGTCCGCTCAGTTTGGCAGCGATGTTTGGCGCCTCTCCAATGGAAATCAAGTCGTTGTGATTGTGTTCCCCTGATCGGTTGTGAACGCCACCTCGTGCCATGAAGGCGGACCCAGAATCGATCCCGATGCCGTGCGTCACGACCCACAGCGTGCTATTAGAGGCTTGGAGCCGCCGCTTGATAATCGGGTTCATCATCTGATCAACCATGTGATTAATCTTCAACGCGGCGTTCACCGCATCGTTTCGCATACTTTTACCAACAAAGATGCCCATGACCCGGTCACCATCGAAGCTCTTAATGCTGCCTCCAAGTTCTCGGATCACTTCCGAGGCACCGGCTAGATACATTCGTACCACTTTGGCGGCGAACTCTGGCTTGTAGCGCTTCTGCAAAAGGGTAGACTCCGCCAGATCAGCGTATAAATACGTGGCTTCTAGCTTGACCGCTCCATTCTTGAGCGCGACGTCTTCTGTCTTCGGAACGACCTGCCCGTCCCTGATTGACCAGGCAACCGACATCAAATCGTCGAGCCTCCCTTGGACTTTGTCACCGAACGCTGACACACTTCCCCCTTAGTTTTGACCAACTCAGTTACTTTACCGGGCAGCTCCTTCAGTGATGCCTCACTGAATTTGGACTCAGTGGTGCAATAAATAGGGGTGCATATGCCAGATGACTTTTATGGCGAGTGGCGCAGGAGGGACTGTTCGGCTCTCTCCCTTGACGGCACCGGCTACGAAATCGATCTGCTAGCCGGAGCGCGGCCGAACTGCGCGAGGCGCTGGCACGGTTTGTTTCGTGTGGCCGACGCGGCGGCAGGGCTTCGACCTCCTCGTGGTCTTAACTGAACTGTCCGTGTCGGCCAGACCCACTGTCCTCAGCGGACTCTAGGGAGTGCCCGGGCATGGCGGGCACTCTGTCCCGAACGGTCCTATTGACGCGGTGTGGACGGACAACGGCGGAAGCAGCCGGATTAACCTGAGCTGCTCCGTGGAGTGTGCCGTGGCGCCGTCAGTCTCATGAGTCGCCTGCATGGTCAGTAGGCCACTTGAAGCCGTCGTACTCACCAGGCTGCAGCTGGAAGCTCCTAGCAATCCCTACAGCGCACGGTCAGATCACATTCGGAAAGATCAACTAATCGGACAAGCAAGGCCACGACGTTGCACGTTCTCAACGCCGATGGCCAGCCACAGCTCATCCTCCGCGCAGCTACGGCCCCGCAGTTATCGGATCTTCTTTCACCCAAGCCGAGGTATCGGTGAGGGCACCTCGTTGCAGGCTTCCAGGCACGAGTCCCAGCGACGATGCCGCCTGCCCTGTCCACTCCTCCGTCTGCTCCACGCAGCCCATGTTGTCCACGAACAGCACACAGTTAGTCACCGTCAGGTCCATGGCTGATCGCCAGAGAACTCCCATCGCCGGATTCCGGTCGTCATCCTGAATTAGGTGTCGGAAATACTCGGCGACAATTTGGGTGGGAACGTAGTCTAGGTGCTCCTTATCATCTGGCTTGGCGGGCCGACGAACGTCTGCGGCGAAGCCATGCAGGAAGAGTAGATCTGATCGCCGATGACGCTGGTCCGGATCGAAAAGTGATGGAACGGCCGGAAGATCAACAAGGTCAATTACGAGCATGGGACGAGCAGTTGCCCAGGTCCCGACAGTGGCGTAGTCATCTACGGTGTACCAGGTAACTTCTGCTAGTGCTCCAGCGTGGGTCGTCGCACCGTAGAACGCGCTGATACCACCGGCAGTCATCCTGTTGGACTTGGCAGCTTTTGGCGGCGGGCTACCAAGATCCTTTGCCGTTACGAAATGCTCTGCTGAGCTGTGCGGACGTGAGCGCACCCAGCGAGTTCCCTCAGGTAGAACACGGGTTAGGTTGCCGTTTTTGATGGTCTGCGCCAGGGTCATGAGCATGTCGTGCGGGGGGATTTCACCATCCTTCCGCTGCTGGTCGGCGTCGGGTGATGGAAGGTGGAACATGTAGCGCGAGACGTGGGTAACGTAGTCGCGAAAGCCGGCCCAACCCAAAGATAACGCCTCTGCAGGCGATGATCGGTACGGGTTTCGCTGGCACCATGGACCCTCGATGGCATTGGAGAGGTCGGCGTGCAAGTTCCGGTCATTGGTTACATCGAGGTCATCGAGTAATTCCCAAGTGTCGGTAACTGTCATCATGTATCCACCCTCACTGGACACATACATCACGCCTTCGTTGTCCGGGTGCCCGTATTCTGTCCGTAGGCCCTTTGTAATGGCGTCGAGGAGGACATCGACCGGCGCCGCGATCGGAGCGCCATTGCCATGTTGACCGCAGTAGTCACAGTCGAAAAATTCGGCGGCACTCTGAACTGAAGTGGCCAACGCTTCATCGTTCAGACAGTCGGCGCACACCCGCTTGTCGACGGAGGACCAGCCCTGATCCCACTCTGTAATCTGCTGATTCTTATACCCACCCATTACTCGAGCCTAAGGTATCCGCTTCGCGGTTGATTGCTCTTTGAGCGCTCACTACTCGTCCCAACGGTTTAGGCTTCGGTGTCGGGAAATAGTGGGGAACGATGAACGACCAGTCGTGCCAGCCATTTGTGAGGACGAAGGTGAATTTGTCGGTGCGAAGGTTCGGTGGTGGCCATGACTGCCCGTGGGCACTGGCGCCGGCGCGCATTCACAACGGCCAATGCCACGCGGTTCGTTGCGGGGGCTTGTGAAATTGGGAGACATCTGGATAACTAAGGGGCCGGTATGTCATGTACAGACCGTTTTTCTCGTGTGGCACATCTGGAAGGCAGCCGCCATCTCACAGATGTTAGCCTATCCGCAGAACGCTCGTCCTCGGTCGGCCCGGGGCTCTATGCCCTACGGTGGAGTACCAGCATTGACCATCGTTCAGCCGAAAATTTACGTGCCCCCAGCTATTGAACTAGGCCTTCTCGTGGGCGAATACGTTCGTAAAGGCAGCGTCGTCCGTGAAGCAGTGTCCAAACAGATCGTCAAACACCTGAAGGAGATTAAGCGGGCGGCGAGCTAGACCCCATGTTCTGCACCTAGGTGCCGTGCGACGACTCCCCCACCGCGCACGCCCCCCCTGCCCCACCCCGCTCCTCCACCCGGCTAAAATCGAGGAGGCCCGTTTTTCCCCACTGCACGGGCGGAAAGCGCAGAATGTCCTTCATCGAGAACGCCGTTGCCCGCTGGGCCGAACTACAGCGGCTCCAGGCCTCCCCCGGCTGGAAACTGACCAACGCCAACGCCTGGGTCCCGGCGCTCTTCCGCGAGGCCTTCACCCGCACCCGGCCGCGGGTTCCGCTGGACGACTTCCACGCCATGACGGACTCCTTCCTGAACCGCCTCCGCATGGACGGCGTGCAGCTGCGCGAAGACTGGACCGGACGGAACTACGCCGATGACTGGGTGGCCCGCCGGTTCCTGGCCCGGCCCCGCGCGGACGGGAAGTTCGTCTACGAACTCACCGAATCCTCCGCCCGCTTCCTCTCCTACCTGGACGGCTACACCAGCGACAAAACGTCCCTGAACTCGTCCCGTCTGGCCACCCTGCTGGACCGGGTGGAGAACCTCGCGCAGGAATCCAACCCGGACCCGGCCGCCCGCATCGCCGTCCTTAAAGAAGAGGTCGCCCGCCGCGAGGAAATGATCCGCGCCCTGGAATCCGGGGAGGCTCCCCCGCCCCTGCCGGACGACACCGCCGTCGAAGCCGCCCGCGACATCCTCGACCTGGCCGCCGCCCTGCCCGCCGACTTCAAACGGATGCGCGACGGCCTGGAAAAGATGCTGCATGACCTGCGCCAGGAAATGGTGGAATCGAACGCCGCCAAGGGCCTGACCATGGGCGAAATCCTCGAAGCGGACAAGAAGCTGCGCAGCACCGCCGAAGGCCGCACCTACGAGGGCTTTACCGCCTTCCTGAACGACGCCGACCAGCAGGCCCGCTTCCGCGCCGCCATCGCGGAGGTGCTGGAACGGGACTTCGCCGACGACATGAGCCCCGAGGACCGGCAGAGCCTGTACCGGCTGATCAGCGACATGCGCGACCAGGCCACCGAAATCCACCGCATCTACGGCCGGCTCTCCGAATCCATGCACACCTACGTGCAGAGCGACGAGTACCGCGAATCCGTGCAGCTGCGCCAGCTCATCCGCGCCGCCGAAACCGCGATCCACAAGGCTCCGCGCGGACGCCGCCGGGCCGCCGTCGTGCCCGCGCCGCAGCTGCACGGTTCGGGCTTTGAATCCCTGAGCATGGTCCGGGTCTACAACCCCGAGGACCACGCCGCCCCGCGCACCCTGCCCGAACCGCCGCAGTTCACCGCGGCGGACATCCACCGCTCGGTCCGCACCCCGCGCGCGGACCGGCGGGTACTGGCCGACGCCGTCTCCCGGGCGACGGCGACCCGCGCCAGCGCCACCGTGGCCCAGGTGTTCGAGCAGCTGCCGCCCGAACACCGGCACCTGAACAGCATCCGCGCCCTGCTCGGATCAGGTTTCTCAGCCGGTTCAGCTGCCGGGCCTGAAACTACACCGACGCTTGAATCCGTCACCTTTACCCAGATCGACGGCAGCGAGCGCACCGCGCTGCTGCCCGCCGTCGCCGTCGCGAAAGCCCCCGAAAAATGAGCGAGACCACCGCAGAACTGTCCGAAGCGCCGGAGGACTTCGACCCGGAGCTGGAAGAAGAGCAGCCCGCCCCGCGCGACCTCCTCGTCGACGGCCCCGAACTGTTCCCCGGCGACACCGGCACCCTGCCGCTGAAGCTGCGCCAGGCCCTGATCCGGCTGCTGCGCGGCCCGTACCTGGACGCCAACTCGAGTGACAACGTGTACGAGACCGTGGTGGACAATCAGGAGCAGCTGCGCGTCCGGCTGAGCGAATTGTTCCTTTCCCTGGTCATTGACGAGGACCGCAAGGTCGCCCTGCTGCGCCCGGTGGAAATGGCCGAGCCGCACACCTCCGCCCTGCAGCGCCAGCGCGAAATGACCCGCGAGGAAACCCTGCTGCTGCTGCGCATGCGGCTGATTCTCGACCGCCACACCGGCACCGGGAACGAGGCCACCGTCGCCCGGCAGGACATCATCGAGGTGCTCGAGGGCTACGTGGATCCGGGCCAGCGCGACGCGAAGTCCGTGGAGGATCTGGCCGACGCCGCAATCCGCAAGCTCGTGCAGGACCGCCGGCTGCTGCTCCCCACCGAGCTGGACAACGTCTGGGTCATTTCCAACGCCCTGCCGCTGGCCCTGCCATACAGCCAGATCGGCGACATCATCACCTTTATGCAGACCCTCGGCGGGGACGACGACGCCGTCCCCGCCCTGGACCTGGACAGCGCCAACGACACCGGCACCCCCGCTGACGAAGAGAACGACGGCGAGGAGCCGGCATGAGCATCGAAACCACCCTCCCCATGGGAGACCTGATCAACCCCGGCCAGAACCGGCTCACCTCCGTGCAGATCGTCAATTGGGGAACCTTCGACGGCGCGCACACCATCAAGGTGGACCGTGCCGGCACGCTGCTCACCGGTGATTCCGGCGTCGGCAAATCCACCATCTTCGACGCCATGCTCCAGGTCATGGACGCCCGCCCCCGGATGAACGAGGCCGCGCAGAACAACTCCGGCACCAACGCCGAGGAAAAGCGCAACGCGTTCTCCTACATGCGCGGACGCCTGGGCACCCAGGGGACCGACGACGGCGCGGGCACCGCCTACCAGCGCCCCGGCGCCACCTGGTCCGCGGTCTGCCTGACGTTCGACAACGGTCTGGGGCAGATCACCAGCCTCTCCGTGGTTATGGACCTGCCCGCCACCGGCACCGAGCACAACCTGGGCCGCTACTACCTGGTGCACAATCGCCCGCTGGACCTCAAGGCCCTGCAGGCCGGTATGCGCGGCCGCTTCACCAAGGGAAGCCTGGAATCCCTGCTGCCCGGTGCCGCCGTGTTCGATTCGCACAAGATGTTCGCCGAACGCTACCGGCACGCCCTGGGTGTGGAGGACGAGAAAGCCTTCAACCTGCTGCGCATCCTGCAGACCGGCAAGGGCCTGGGCGGCACGGTCAACGACTTCTTCCGCAACAACGTGCTGGACACCCCGCGCACCCTGACCGCCGCCGAAGAGGCCGTGGAGGACTTCAGCCACCTGCGCAGCATCCGCCGCCAGCTCGAACGCGCCCGGCAGCAGCGCGACCACCTGCAGTCCGTCCCCGAACTGCACACCCGCTACCGCGAAGCGGCCGACGCGCTGGCGCACAACCGCGCCCTGGCCAAGGAAGGCCTGCCCGCCTACCGGCAGCGCCTCGCCCTCGAAGGCGCTCAGCGCACCGCCGAGAAGCTGGAGCAGGCCGCAACGGCGGCCCGCTCCGAGCTGTCCGCCGCCGAAACCCGCCGGGCCACGCTGAAGGACCAGCGCGACGCGCTCAGCACCCGGTACACCGAAGAGGGCGGCGGAGCCATCGCCACCCTGGAACGGGAACTCGCCGCCGCCTCCGCGCAGCTGCGTTCCCGGGAAACCGTGGAAAACGCCGCCAAGGACGAGCTCGCCGCCGCGGGGATCGACGTCGACTTCTCCCCGGCCGGCCTGGTCACCGCCCGCAGCCGCGCCGCGGAGCTGGTGAAGTCGCTCGGCACCGAGCTCGACGCCGCCCGCGAGCGCAGCAGCAACGCGCACGGCGAGGCGTGGTCCCTCAAGGGGCAGATCGCGAAGCTGGAAAACGAGATCGGCTCCTTCCGCCGCCGCACCTCCAACATCCGGCAGGACTCCCTGGACCAGCGGGCCCGGATCTGCGCCGCCACCGGCATCGACGAAACGGACATGCCGTTCGCCGGCGAACTGATCGACCTGCCCAACGAGCACGCGCAGTGGCGCCCGGCCGCCGAGCGCACCCTGCGTTCCCTCGCCACCGCCCTGCTGGTGCCCGGCGAGCACATGGCCGCCGTCACCCGCTACCTCAGCGAAAACGACATGCACGGCTACGTCCGCTGCATCGACGTCTCCGTTCCCGTGGACGGCCCCACCGAACCGGGCCCCGATGACCTGATCACCAAGCTGCTCACCCACGACTCGGAAATGGGCGAGTGGGTCCGCCACAAGATCATCGCGCACTACGACTTCGTCTGCGTGGAGGACCCTGCCGGGCTCGCCGGCGTCGCCAAGGGTGTGAGCCTCGGCGGTGCGGTCAAGCGCAACCGCAGCACCACGGAAAAGGATGACCGGCACACCAAGGCCTCGGACAACGTCCTGGGCTTTGACAACAAGGACACCGTTGCGGCGCTCGGCAACGAGTTGCTGGCCCTGCGCGGTGTCTTCGAGGAAGCAGACAACCTCTCCCGGCAGCACGCACAGGAACAGGACGAGCTGGTCCGCCGGCTCGCCGCCGTGCGCGCCATCGCTGCCGACGAGCGGACCTGGGAGGACCTGTCGGCCGACGCCGCACGGGCCGCCGTCGCCGTCGCCAATGACCGACTGGAGTCGGCCCGGGATGCCAACGCCGATCTGGAGCAGATCCGCTTCGAACTCGACACCGCCGAGCTGGACCTCACCGCAGCCACCGAGAAGGTCGGCGTGCTCAAGGGCGATGCCGCGAGGCTCGACGCCGACCTTGCCGCCGCCGTCGAGCGCCGCACCGCGCTCTCGGCGAAGGCCCCCGAGGCGCTGTCCGAGGGGCTGCGTTCCGCGCTGGCCGAACTGTTCGAACCGTTCGGGGAACTGACCGACCCGGCCCGCCTGAAGGAGGCCGCCGGCGAGGTGGAACGCTCCCTGATCACCGAGCAGGCCCGGCTGGAAAAGACCCTGCTGGAAACCCGCGCGAAGCTGGAACGCACGTTCGAGACCTTCAGCGACAAGTGGGGTTCGGACTTCGGCACCTCGGTGGAATCCGCCGGTGCCTACGAGGACCGCTTCGAGGACATCATTTCCGAGGGCCTGCCGCAGCGCGAAGCCGAGTTCCGCGAATACTTCAACAACCGCACCTACGAACGCTTCAGCGACCTGCTGCAGCTCCTCGACGAGGAACGCCGCAGCATCTCCTCGCGCCTGCTGCCGCTGAACTCCGTGCTGCGCCGGGTGGAATACTCCGCCGGCAGCCACCTGGAGATCGAGGTCGCCACCACCGTTCCCGACGCCGCGCACAAGTTCCGTACCGAGCTGAAGAACGCGCTGCCCATGATGGGCTCGCGGCAGGATAAGGCGGACATGGACGCCCGGTACGCCGCGCTCGAGGGCCTGGTGGACCGGCTGAAGGATCCCGAGGAGAAGCGCTGGCGGGCCGAGGTGCTCGATGTCCGTTCGCACGTGACCATCACCTGCACGCACCGCCTTGCCAGCGGGCACACCTTCACCAACCTGCAGGCATCGCTGATGTCCGGCGGCGAGGGCCAGCGGTTCACCGCGTTCATCATGGCCTCCGCGCTGGCCTACCAGCTGGGCATTGTGTCCCAGGGCTTCAGCACGTATGGAACCGTGATGATGGACGAGGCGTTTGTTAAGTCGTCCCTGTCCTTTGCCGAGGCGTCCATCAACGCGCTGCACGAGTTCGGCTTCCAGCTGCTGCTCGCCGCACCGGAGGACAAGGTGGACCTCTCCCGGTTCCTGGGCTCGGTAACGGAAATCCTGCGCGACGACGTCACCAACCGTTCCGGCGTGATGGAACGGGCCATGGGCAACTCCCGGTCGGTGGACATCCTGCTGCGCTAGGCGTGTATGAAAGGTAATGACATGAAAGACAAGTACGCGGTAACCGCCGTGATGCTAGCCGGCGTTGCCTGCATTCTTCTTGCCACGTTAGGGCCGCTGGGGAACATTGCGGGCATTCTGTGGCTCGCTGCGCTGCTGTTCTTCGCAGCGGCCCCGGTACTGGCCTTCCAGCGGCACCAGCGTGACGAAGGACCGGATTACGGCTCGCGCCCGTAGCCTGCGGGCCGGCAGTACCGACCACCCAGCGGTCACAAGGGGCACCAGGCACTAGGGGCGCTAGGGGCACTAGGCAAGCGATCCGGACGGATGGACACTGGGGAAGATGAGCGTCTTTTCTCCTCCCCGGTCGATCGCGTCGTGGCGCCGCCAGCTGATCGGCACGTTCAGCAACAACGCCGCCGAGATTCCGCAGTGGGAGCTTGAGCTGGCAAAGGGCGACGACGTCGGACACTTCGGTCCGGACTCCGCGGTCTGGGCGGTGCACGGGTCCATGACGCCCGTCATCGCCGGTATCCGGGCCCTGCTGCTCCAGGCGCTGCATCCCGGAGCGATGGCCGGGGTGCATGATTTCTCCGATTATCGGTCGGATCCGCTGGGCCGGCTTGCCGGGACCATCCGGTGGATCTTCACCGTCACATACGGAGACACGGCCGCTGCGAAGTCCGGCTCGGACTGGGTGCTGCGGCTGCATGAACGAGTGCACGGTACGTACGTTGACGCCGACGGCAAGGTGCAGCCGTATTCTGCCAACGATCCCGAGATTGCCCGCTGGGTCCATCTGGCCTTCACCGACGCATTCCTGTCCTCGCACCAGCGCTACGGCGGTCCGATTCCGGGCGGGGCCGATGCCTATGTGGCGGAGTGGGCGGTGGCCGGGGAGCTGATGGGCATTCCGGATCCGCCGCGTTCCGAAGCCGAACTGCGCAAGCAGATGGCCGGCTACGATACCCAGCTGCGCAACAGCGACTACGTGCGGGAGGCGCTGGGGTTCCTCCGCCGTCCTCCCCTGCCAGGAAGCCAGCGGTTCGGGTATCGGGTGCTGTTTGCCGGCGCTGTAGCCAGCCTGGAGCCGAAGCATCGGGAGCTGTTGGGGCTGCGGGCTCCGCACTTGGGTCCGGTTCCGGTGCCGATGAAGTTTCCCGTGAAACTTGTTTTGGGTGTTATCCGGTTCGGGCTCGGTCCGCAGGGGCCCAGCGAACGTTCGGCGCGCAAGCGGATTGGGCGGCTTTCCGCCGTGCAGTAGGGTCTGCCGGGCAGTCCGAGCTGCCGTGCGGTCGGCCTGCCGGCCGTCGGTGTGCCAGCAGGTAATTGCGTTCGAAAGACGGGTATTTGAGGTTTCCCCGAGCTCCGTTTTCGGCCTGTTTTTGGGCCTGGAATGTCAGTGCCGGATGAAATCCTGAGGTATGGATCAGCTCGGAAACACCGAACGGATAACCGAAGAGCCAGGCAGTGAGAACCAGCAGCCGGATGGGCAGGCTGGCGGGGCCGAGCCGCCGCGCCCGCCCTGCACCGTGTCGGTTTACCGGGCGGAACTTGCCGCTGAGCCTGCCTACGCCGCTGACGCGGATACCTCTACTTCTGCTGACACTCCAGAGAACGACGCCGAGGCCGCACCTGCAGAGCCTGCCGGGCCAGCTGAGCCTGCTGAGCCTGCCGCCGATGGTTCCACTCCTGTCGGAAGCCCTGCCTATCCGGACGGCTTTACCGGGACACTGGCGCTGCAGAACCTTGAAGCCTTCGATGAGCACATGGTGGGCGATGCCCTGTCCCGGATGGCGCATTTGATGTCCTGGGTGCAGGCATTGGAGGCACGTTTGATGGTCCGGATGCAGGAGATCTTCCGGGACAGCTTCCACGCCGCTTCGGGGCGGGACGAACCCGGGATGGCGTTCAGCCTGGCAGCGTCCGAGTGCGCCGCCATTTTGAACATTCCGCAGGTCACCGCCCAGCGCATGATGAGCGAGGCACTCAACCTGTGCAGCACCCATACCGCCACCCTGACCGCCTTGGAAGAAGGACAGCTGAGTTACCAGCACGCGCAGGTGGTACTGGACCAGTGCCAAAACGTGCCGGCGGCGAAACTGCCCGGGTTTGAAGCCGACCTACTGGCAGCTGCGGAGGGCCAGACCCGGGCCCAGTTCTCCTACAAGGCCAGGCGGCTGCGTGAAAGGAAGTTTCCGGACACTGTCAGCAAACAACACCAGTCCGCGTTCGAGCAGCGCAAGGTCACTCTCGACCGGGAAGAGGACGGCATGTCCTGCCTGTCCGCCCACCTGCGTGCGGCGGAAGCGCAGCAGATTTACACGGCCCTGAGTACCGCGGCACGTGGCGAACAAGCAGCCGGGGATTCCCGGACCACGGACCAACTGCGCGCAGACATTCTCGCGCAGCTGCTGATGGGCGGCAGACTTTTCGCCGCGACCGGAACCCGGCGCGGGACCGGAACCAACGGCGGAGGTAGGCACGATGGCGGAAGTGGGCACGACAGCGAGCAAGACGGCGGGTCCAAACACCCAGGAGTAGTCACCGGGAACGACAGCGGCGTGGGGTTTTCCGGCGGTGAGCGCCTCGGAGACGAGTCTGGACCAGACGAAGGGATTGTCCCGCGGGCGGAAATCATGGTCCTGATCAACGCCGAAACCCTCTTCGGCGCCAACGACCAGTCCGCCGAACTGCACGGCTACGGACCCATCAGCGCAGAAGCAGCCCGGAGGCTGGCCCGCAATGCCCTCGGCTGGACTGGACTCGCCCAAAACCCGCAGACAGGAGAAATCCTCGGCGTAGGACGGCGTCGAAAAGTCCCGGCAGGCCTCAGACGCTGGCTCCGCGCAAGGGACGGAACCTGTAGGTTCCCCGGTTGCCGGGTCAGCACCGCGAACGCGGACATTGACCACACGGTCGACTGGGCACGCGGCGGTCCGACCGACCACGGGAACCTGGAACACCTCTGCCGGCGGCACCACCGGTTCAAGACCCTGGGTTTCTGGAAAGCGCGCCAGCCCGAACCCGGAGTAATCGAGTGGACTTCGCCGACCGGACGTACTTACCGCACCGAGCCCTTCTTGGAACTGGGGCCACCGGATGCGGTGCCGGAGCTACGAGCAGAGCATGAGCTGAGGGAACCTCTGCACGAATCGGCGCCGCAGGAACAGGCACCGCCGTTCTAAGCAGGCCCCGGCCCGTGCCGGGACAACTTGAACGTGCACCGCAGAGCCTGCGGCGTGAACACCTCCGTGATCTCCGTCGTCGTGCGGGCACCTCCGCAGTAAGGCGGGCTCCTTCGCGGTAAGGCGGGCACCTTCGCTGTAAGAGGGCTGGAACTCTCCCAATGAACCGGAGGCTGATTTTCCTTGTAGATGCCTTCGACGTCGGATTTACTGTTCGCACACGTACAGGAGGCACTCAAAAATGACGAGCTCAAACGCCGCAGCTGAATCCCAGATCGGGCGTCGGAACATGGACATGCTGTCGGGTGAGGCGATCGCCGAGGCCAAGCTGACCGACTGGCGCAAGTTGGCCCAAGGACTGCACGCCCGCTACCTGGTCGATGACTTCGGCACCGGCGCACGGTTCGTAACAGCGGTAGGCGAGGCGGGCGATACGCTAGGACACCACCCGAGCGTGTCGATCGGCACCGGGTACGTCGACCTCAAATTGGTCAGCGCTGACGCCATCTACCGCGCCGGTGAAGGCGTCGAACACGTCGTCGAGTGGGTCACCCAGCAGGATGTCGACCTCGCGAGGCTGATCACCGAGATCGCCGCCGACCACCAGCTCGACGCCGACCCGGCCTCGGTCAGCGTCCTCGAACTCGGCCTCGACACGGCCCGCTCAGCAACGATCGCCCCGGTGTGGGCAGCCCTGCTGACAGGCAACGCGGACGCGCAGGGGCACGGGTCGCCCAGCGACGAGATCCGGGATGCCACGGGGCGGATACCAAACCTGTGGTTCGGAGACGCGGACGAGCTCAAGGCCCCGAATCAACGGTTCCACATCGAGGTCTATGTGGCGCCCGAGGCGGCCGAGCAGCGAATCATCGCTGCAGTCGCTGCAGGGGGAACCGTCGTGGATGACAGCGGTTCACCGTCACTCACTGTGATTGCGGACCAGGACGGCAATAGAGCGGTCCTGTGCGTTGCCGAGACGCCGGCAACGAAGGCTGAATCTTGACCATGCCGCATGTAATCCAGCCGCTTACTCCGGCAACGTTTCCGGCGTGGCTTGCACTCGCACAGAAGCACAACGGGGTCTGGGGCGGGTGCTATTGCTCGTATTTCCACGGAGACACCGAGGGCACCGTCAAAAGCGAGTACGACGGGCCGACCTTCAAGCAGCGACTCGTGGCGGAAGGCGCAGCACACGCCGCACTCGTTTTCGACGGCGACGACGCAATTGCATGGTGCCAGTACGGCAGTCCGCTCGAGCTGCCGGGGATCTACCACCGCAAGCAGTACGACGCCGGCGAGACCCAGCCGGCGCCGTGGCGCATCACCTGCTTCTTCGTCGACCGCGACCATCGACGTTCCGGCGTGGCTCGGGAGGCACTGGACGGTGCGCTCGAACTGATCGCACAGGCAGGCGGAGGCGAGGTGGTCTCATTCCCCAACGAACTCACCCCGGGCAAGCGAACATCGTCCTCATTCCTTCACAACGGCACACGGGCCATGTTCGAGAAGGCGGGATTCACGTTCGAGCGCCACATCGGCAAGAACAAGACAGTGATGCGTAAGACCATTCGACCGGCCCTGCGGCTGATGCCGGATTGAACCTAGCCGGATTGAACCTATGTTCGACCGGCAGCCACGGCCACCAGTGCGGCCGCGACTCCGGTCAACCGACGCGGACCGGACCAGATGGCAGTCAGGGGTCGGCTGATTCCCTCACCTTCGAAAGGAACCCGCAGCAGCTCCCCGCTGGCAAGCTGGTCGCGGACCACCAGCTCACTCAACACAGCAGGTCCGGCTCCGGCAGCAACAGCAACCCGCACCGCAGCATTGCTGCTGAGTACCTGGGCCGGCTCTACGACGTCGTACCCGGAAAGGACTTCCTGCAGCGCTTCGCGGGTACCAGACCCGGGCTCCCGAACAACCAGAGGTGTTTCCGCCAGTTCCTGCAAACCGATCCGGGTCCGGTTGGCCCATTCGTGATCCGGACCAACAACCACCACCAGCTCGTCCTCACGGACCACCAGGGCATTCAGCCGCACCGGCAGATTCGGAGTCTCCACAAACCCCAGCTGGAGGGTGCCCCGCTGCACCTCCTCGATGACCTGCGCCGAGTTCTCCACCCGCACATCAATGCGGGCCTCCGGCAGCCGGCGCTTCAGCTCGGCAAGCCAGGCCGGCAACAGCATGTCTGCGATGGTGTGACTGGCACCCACACGGAGTTCCATCGTCTCGCCGCTTCGGCCGGAACGCACCACACTGTTGAAGCGCCGCGCCGCCTCCAACAGTTCCCGGGCCGAGTCCGCCAGCAGGAGTCCCGCCGCCGTAGGCGCCGAACCGCGCGGGCTGCGTTCAAGCAGAGGAGTCTTCAGATCCGCTTCCAGCTCGGCAATAGACCGGCTCGCATTGGACTGGGCCATACCCAGTTTCCGCGCCCCGGAAGCCACGCTGCCCTCGTCCACCACGGCAACGAACAGTTCCAGCACCTGAAGGTTCGGCCACGCATGAGCCATATCAAAAGCATATAAACCCATGCTGGATTGCAGGCTACCGGACGGTCCGATCCGGTGGGAGCATCGAAAATAGTGGGCGCAGCCTGGGCCTCACGGGTGGATATCGCCCCGTGACGGACATCGCCTTACGGGCGGATGCCGCCGTCGGAGGCCCGCAGAGCGCGCCGAACCGCGAACCGCGAACCCTGATACTTCACTGGAAGGAACTATGCGCAAGAGCATCCTCGCCCTGCTGATTGCCTGGCTGCTCGCAGTCGGCACCTTGGTTTCCTGTGCGGCGTCGGATTCCGAATCGTCGGGAGGCTCCGCCACGGCAGAAGCATCGGCCAGCCCGTCGGCGGAAACTTCCATCCCGGCTGACCGCATGGACCAGGTGGCTCCTGCGGATGCAAGGGCAATCACCGACCCCGCAGACCCCAAAGCCACCCTGGTGCTGTTTACCGACTACCAGTGCCCCTACTGCGCTCAGATGGACACGCTGATCCAGCAGGCCAAAGACGACTACGGGGATGAAGTCCGCATCCTCGTGCGGAACTACCCCCTGCCCAAGCATCAGAACGCAGCGCCGGCTGCCCGCGCCGTGGAAGCCGCAGCAGAACAGGGCGCCCTGGAGGAGATGGCTGCGTCCGTCTTCGAGCACCAGGAGGACTGGAAGGCCCTGAGCACGGAGGAGGCCGACGACATCTTCCTCTCCTACGCGGAGGACCTGGGTCTGGACACGGAGAAGTTCCAGGCCGACTACAAGTCGGACGCCATTAAGGACCGGGTGGCCCGGGACCTGGAGGACGCCCAGGACCTCCAGCTTCGCGGCACCCCTTCGCTGATCCTCGATAACGAGATGCTGGAGCTGGACTCCGTTGACTACGGCGCCATCCAGGAACAGCTGGACGCGGCCCTGAACAAGTAAGGACTGCATCCCGCACCGGGGAACAGGCCGGACTGCCCGCCCAGCGGCAGCGGTCCGGCCTACCGCCGGATGCCAGCGGGCAGCGACCAGCTCCGGCTTCCGGCCAGGCTTCCGGCCATGAGGACGGCGGAAACAGGCCGCCAGCGTGATCGAAAGCATACTGAGGGTGGAGGTCCCTCGATAACAGGTTTATGACAATTGTGGGATAAAAATATCTCATGACTATCGAAGCCGGCTCCGTCCGCCCTGCCTGGCGCCGCCTCTTCGGCGTCCCCCTGACCATCTCCGTGGCCTTCACCCTGTTGATGGTCGCTACGGCCGCATGGGGCGACCTTCCCATCCGTGATCCTGACGGCTTCCTCGGCCCCAGCTACATCCGCCTGCCGCTGATTGTGCTCCTGATGATCGCCGCCGACGTCGTGCCCCGGGTACTCGCTCGACGCCGCGAGCTGGGCGGCGCGGGAGCCGCCACGTCCCATGTGCTGCGGACGCGCTGGTCCGGACCCCGCCTGGCCGTGGCCGTGGCGGGACTGATCACCTTCTACTTGGCGTACATGTCCTACCGGAACCTCAAGAGCTTCCTGCCCTTCCTGCAGGAACACCTGACGGACCCCTTGCTGGAGGACTCGGACAAATGGCTGGCCGGCGGAAACTATCCCGGCGATGTCCTGCATAACCTGCTGGGTACCGGTTTCAGCGCGGATCTGCTCTCCGGCGTCTACATGCTTTTTATGGTTTTCGTTCCGGTCTCCCTCGCCGCGGCGCTGGTGTGGTCCAACAACCTGCAGCGCGGCGCCTGGTACGCCACGGCCCTGTCCTTCAACTGGATCCTCGGCACGGTCAGCTACTACGCCCTGCCGTCCATGGGCCCGGTCTACTACGACGCCGCCCCCTTTGCCGACCTGCCGGAAACCGCAGTCTCGGGCCTGCAGGACAGCCTGTATGAGAACCGGATCGAGGTGCTGGCTGATCCGTTTGCCACGGACAACGTGCACGGCATTGCGGCCTTCGCGTCCCTGCACACATCCATCGTCTTCACTGCAGCGCTGGTGGCGCACCTGACCCGCCTGCCCAAGGCGGCGCAATGGATTATGTGGATCTACGTGGTCCTGACGACCCTGGCTACGGTCTACTTCGGCTGGCACTACGTCCTGGACGTGGTCGCAGGACTTGCCCTCGGCGCCGTGTCCGTGTGGCTGGCCGCGAAGGCTGTGGGGGCCGGACGGGCAGAGAAGGAAGCAACGCCCGACGTCGAACCGGAGCTTGCCTCGGCCGTGCGGTAGGTAGATCCAGTCGACCCCTTCCGGTGTCCGGAACGTCAGGTCACAGGACCGAAAGCCGCCACCGCGTTTTGGCCGCCGAAACCGAACGCGTTGGTAAGCGCATAGCGGACGGAAGCTTCGCGGGCCGATCCAGGGACGTAGTCGAGGTCGCACTCCGGATCCGGTGTGACGTAGTTCAGGGTGGGCGGGATGACGCCCTCTCGGATAGCCATGACGCTGACCAGGGATCCGAGAGTGCCCGCAGCGCCGATGAGATGTCCGGTCATGGACTTGGGTGCCGTGACCGCAAGCGACGGCGCGTGCTCGCCGAAGGCGGTGTGCAGGGCTCTGGTTTCGGTCCGGTCATTGGCCTGGGTGGAGGTTCCGTGGGCACAGATCAGGTGCACGTCCTCCGGATTCAGGCGGGACCGGTCCAGGGTGCGGCAGATGGCTTGGGCCGCATACTGTCCGCCGGGGTCCGGAGCGACAATGTGGAACGCGTCCGACGTCAGTGCCCCACCCAGCAGCTCCGCATACACCTCGGCACCGCGGGCACGGGCATGGCTGAGCAGTTCCAGCACGCACACCACCGCTCCTTCGGCAAAGACAAAACCGTCCCGGTCCGCATCGAAGGGACGGCTGGCTTCCTGCGGTGAATCGTTGTTCCGGGACAGCCCGCGCATGGCGCTGAGCCCGGCGAACATCACTGAGGTGATGGCCGCGTCGGTTCCGCCGGCCACCACCACGTCAGCATCGCCGGCCAGCAGGGTGCGGCGTGCTTCGAGCAGTGCCTGGGTGCCGCTGGCACACGCCAGGGCGCTGGCGTTCACCGGGCCATGGACCGCCAAATCGATGGCCACTTCGCAGGCCGGCATGTTCGTCAACGACGACGCCACGAAGCTGGGACTGATGGGGCGCAGCCCGTCACGGTGGAAGATTTCCGTGGCGGACTGGATTTCCGGATACCCGGAGACAGCACTGTTGATGATCACCGCCGCGTCGGCGTCTTCCAGCGTGACTCCCAGTCCGGCGTCGGCCACCGCCTCGCGTGAGGCCGCCACTGCCAGGTGGGAAGCCCGCGAGGACCGCCGCAGCCGCTTGACCGGCAGGTACTGCGCCGGATCAAAGTTCTTCACTTCCCCGGCAATCCGGGTGGGGAACCCGGAGGCATCGAAGGCGGTGATCTTGTCGATGCCGCTGCGTCCGTCCTTCAATCCCGCCCAGGTTTCGCCCCAGGTACCGCCGAGCGGCGTCACCGCCCCCATCCCGGTGATGACCACGCGCTCGTCCATCTAGTCCGCCTTCCGGACCGGCGCCGGCACATGCATCCGGCCGTCCAGCCAGTCCTGCGCCGCGGAATCCGCCACCTTGTAATGCATCTTCTTTCCGGTGGCAGTCATCGGCACTTCGTCGACAAAGCGGTAACCCCGGGGCCGCTTGAAATCGGCCAGCCCGGGATGCGCCAGGCAGAACGCATCCAGCCCGTCGGCGTCGAGCTCCGCGTCCCGGCGCACCACGTACGCCACCACGCGCTGGCCCCACCGGTCATCCGGCACTCCCACCACCACCGACTCGAGGACGCCGGGGTGGTCCGCGAGCGCGGCTTCCACCTGCACCGGATGGATGTTCTCGCCGCCGGAAATGATCATGTCATCAGTGCGCCCCATGATGGTGAGGTAGCCTTCGGCGTCCCAGGTGGCCATGTCCCCGGGATAAAGCCACCCGTCGTGGAACTTCTCCTCCTCGACCTGCGGCAGGTTGGCATAGCTGAACCCGGATTTCGGCGAGCGCATGATCACCTCGCCTATTTCGCTGCCGTCCCGGGCGGCCAGTTCGTGCGGCTGCCCTCGGCGGCCTTCAAACACGCGGACGACGGCGACGTCGTCGTCCGTGCACGCGCGCCCGGCACTGCCGGCATGGGCAGGGAGGTCCTCGGGCCGCAGGAAGGTGTTCCAGAAGCCCTCGGTGGTCCCGTAACCGTTGAAGATCCGCGGCGTAAGCAGCTCCTGGTACCGGATGGCGGCGGCGCGGTCCAGCGGTGCGCCCATGGTCACGATGCCGCGCAGCGTCTCCAGGTTCCGCGGGTTCTTTTCCTGCTCGACGGCGATCATCTCCAGCGTGGTCGGCGCGCCGATCAGGTACGTCAGCCCCTGCTCCCCCACCCAGTCCAGCACCGTTGCCGGGTTAAAGCTGCGCAGCGGCACCACGGACCCTCCGATGTAGAACACCGGGTTGGGCCCGCCCGAGTGCAGGCCGCCGCGGTGGAACCAAGGGGTCATGTTCAGGGTGCGGTCGGACGGACTGAGGGGAAAATGCATGATGACGTCGTGGGCGCTCATCAGCTCGGCGATGGACGGCAGCGGCACCCCCTTCGGCATACCCGTGGTGCCCGAGGTGTAGAAGCGGGTACTTTCCTCAAAGGTGGAGAAGTCCGCGGGGAGGTCCGGCAGGTCCCCGGACGCGGCGTCGACGGCGGCGTCGAAGTCCTGCCCCAGCTGCCCCGATCCCATCCCCCAGTGTCCGGCCTCGCTGCCGCCCGCCACCAGGACCACCGGCGATACCCCGGCAAGCTCCAGCGCCTGCGTAGCCGTTTCGGTATGCTCGGCGTCGACAATGAACACCGCCGGATCGCTGTCCCGCAGGATGTGCGCGGTCTCCGCAGGCGCCAGCCGGTAATTCACCGGCACGCTGACCGCACCCAGGCGCTGGGTCGCCAGATACAGCAGCGCGAACTCGATGCCGTTGTAGAGCTGGTACAGCACCCGGTCTCCGCGCCCCACGCCGCGCTCGGCCAGGGCACGCGCTACGGAGTTCACGGCCTCGCCCAGCTGGGCGTAGGTCCATTCCCGGCCGGTCGGCGGATCGGTGAGGGCAACGCGGTCCGCGTACCGGGCGACATTGCGCGAGAAGCCGGCCGCGTAGGTCAGGGAGTGTTCGAAATAGTTCCGGTAGCGGGCGGGATCGTAGCTCACTGGTGCTTCCTTTCAGTTCTTACCGGCTGCCGCCCCGGGTGGGCCGGCTGGGCCGGTCCGGCAGGGCGACCGGCGGGCCGGACGCGTCGGAATGGAACGGCGGGGCGATGACCGAGAGTCCGCCGTCGACCGCCAGGACCTGGCCGGTGATGTACTCGGCGCCCGGGGAGAGCAGGAACTCGACCGCGGCGGCCATTTCATCCACGGTGCCGGGCCGGCGTTTGGGGAGGCGGGAGATCACGCTGTCCATCGGCGCCATCCCGTCCATGGAGTAGAAGTAGTCCAGCGAGTCGGAATCGACCAGCCCGCCGTTCACCGCGTTGACGTTGATGCCGTAGGGACCGAATTCCACGGCCATGAACCGGACGAAGGACTCCACCGCGGCCTTGTAGGAGCCGAGGGCGGCATAGGTCGGGAAGGCCCGGGTACTGCCGTAACTGGTGAGCGCGACTATCCGGCCGCCGTCGTCCATCAGTTTCACTGCCTCCTGTGCGCCGAGGACAAACGGCCGCACGTTCACCGCGTACGCACGGTCCAGGTGATGGGTTTTCAGGTCCACCACGTTCTTGAAGGCAGCAGCGGCGGCGTTGTTGATGAAGTAGTCCAGCCGGCCGTATTCGTCCGCCGCGGCGTCGAAGAGCCGGACAATGTCTTCGGGGTTCTCCACGTCCGCCTGCACCGCTATGCCGCTGCCGCCGAGTTCCTGCAGCCGGGTGACCACTTCCTTGGCCAGCTCGGCATTCCGGCGGTAACTGACGACGACGGCGGTCCCCTGCGCGGCGAGCCGCTCGGCCGTGCGCCGGCCGATTCCGCGCGAAGCACCGGTGATCAGCGCTACCTTTCCGCCGCCATGTCCCACGTGTGTCCTCCTGCGCCCGGCTGTAGTGCATCACACCTTGTCACCGGTGCCGTCCGGGAAACAAGACCCGCAACGAAACCTGCGCTACGCGAGTGCCCGGCCCGGCTACGTACCCCGGGACCCGCCGGTTAGGAGCGGAGGTACGCGAGAGTCGCCAGCACCCTGCGGTGGCCGCTGTCCGACTGGGCCAGCCCGAGCTTCGCGAAAATGTTGCCGATGTGTTTGCTGACCGCGGTTTCCGAGACGGAAATGGTGGAGGCAATGGCGGTGTTGCCCAGCCCTTCGGCCACCAGCCCCAGCACTTCGAACTCGCGAGGGGTCAGCGACCGGATGGGGTCCTGGTTGCTGCGCCGGCTGAACAGCTGGGCGATGACCTCCGGATCCATGACGGTGCCGCCCGCAGCCACGCGCCGCAGTCCGTCCACGAATTCGCCGACGTTGCCCACCCGCTCCTTCAGCAGGTAGCCCACACCCTGGGCACCGGAGGCCAGCAGGCGGCTGGCGTACCGGTCTTCCACATAGGCGGAGAGGACCAGCACCGGGAAATCAGGGACCCGGGACCTCAGTTCCAGGGCGGCCCGCAGCCCCTCGTTCGTGAAGGTCGGCGGCATCCGGACGTCCAGCACGGCGCCGTCGGCGCTGCCGGGTTCGAAGGCCGCGAGCAGGTCATCGGCGTTGTCCCACGAGCCCACCACATCGAAGCCTTCACCTCGAAGCAGCAGCTCCAGCCCGGCCCGCAGCAGGGCATCATCTTCGGCAATCAGAAGGCGCATGGCAGCTCCACTCTCAGGTTCGTCGGTCCGCCGTCGGGGCTGTTCAGCACCAGCCTGCCCCCAAAGGCGGCTGCACGCCGGGCAATCCCGGCCAGACCGGTGCCGGAGCCGTTGGCGTCGTCAGTAGCCTGCGCGCCGGCGGTCGGGGACACCGTCGCGCCGCCTCGGCCGTCGTCGTTTACCAGGATCACCAAAACATCCTCCCGTGCCGTTGATTCGGTGCGGAGGACCACGTCGATCCGGGAGGCGCCGGAGTGTTTCGCGGCGTTGGTCAGGGCTTCGGCGAGGACAAAATACGCTGCCGATTCCACTGCTGCCGGGGCACGCAGCAGGCCGTCCGCCTCCAGGGAGGTGGGTATGGGCGAGCGGCTGGTCAGGGCCGAGGCCGCACCGCCCAGGCCGAGTTCGTCCAGGACCGGCGGATAAATATCGTGCACCGCGGCGCGCAGCCCGGCGAGCGCTTCGGACGCGGCATCCTGTGCCCGCCCGATGAACGGTACGGCGGCCGCCGGGTCGGTTTCGGCCGCACGCTGGGCCAGCCCCAGCATCATCACGACGCCGACCAGCCGGTTTTGCGCGCCGTCGTGCAGTTCGCGTTCAATCCGACGCAGTTCCGCGGCATGGGCGGCGAGGGCGCTGGCCCGGGCCGCCGAGAGGTCGGAAATGCGGCGGGCCAGGTCCGCATATCGGCGCGGGGAAAGGATCCCCAGGGTCGCCGCACTGAACCGACGTGCCAGCCAGGGCAGCAGCACCCATGCCCCGGCGGCGTATACGAGTCCCAGCAGCATCATCAGGAGGGCATCGCCCCAGTTCCGGACGAAGATGGTCAGTTCCAGCGGCGCGTCCGGCGGGAAAAGCTGCCACAGGGGCGCCGCCGTTACATAGAGCACGGCACCGAAGGGGAGCGCGAGGGCCAGCGCCGCAGCCAGTACGGCAAATGCGCAGTGGAAGAGCAGCCAGGACAGGTCCCGCTTCGTTTCCGGAGCGCTCAGCAGGGCGGCCAACTCGGCAAACGAATACCTGCCGGAGAGACGGCGCCGGTCAAAGGGAATGACGGCGGAAGAGAACGCCGCCGAACGGCCCTGAGCCCGGGCGGCCAAACGGTTCAGGACGTCCAGGAGGGTAGGAACCGCGTACAGGCCCACCCCCAGCGCCACGAAGGGAAGCAGCCCAATACCGGCTACCAGAACGGTCAGGGACGCCAGCCAGTACCAGCCCTCGCGCACAAGGAAGGCCGCATCCCGGAGACGGGTCTTGGCGCGGCTGGGAAGTGTCACCCGATGAATTATGCCCGACCCCCTTCGTGCTGTCGGTATAGCCAGCTATACCCCAAACCGGGCTATTGGCTGTATCGGATCGCGTTTCCGGAATCCGTAGCGTCGAAGTCAGCACTCAGCTCACCTCACTTACCCCCACCTTCGACCAAAGGATGACCCGATGTTCTCCTCCGCTTCCGAATTCTCCGGCCCCGCAGCCCTGCAGCTGCAGGGCGTGTCCAAGAGCTACCGATCCGGCAACACCACCGTGCCCGCCCTGCGTGATGTGTCCCTGGCGGTTCCGGCCGGCACCTTCACCGCCATCATGGGACCTTCGGGTTCCGGCAAAAGCACGCTGCTGCAGTGCGCGGCAGGACTGGACGCCCCTGACAGCGGACGGGTGCTGCTGGGCACCACCGAAATCTCGAAGCTCCACAGCAAGGCCCTGACCCGCTTCCGCCGGGACCACGTTGGTTTTGTGTTCCAGTCCTACAACCTGCTCCCCCAGCTGACCGTCGCGCGGAACGTGACGCTGCCGCTGCTCCTGGCCGGACGAGGAACGGACAAGGTCTGGCTGGACTACGTGCTGGAAGCCGTCGGACTGTCCGGCCTGGGTGAGCGGAAGCCGCAGGAGCTCTCCGGCGGGCAGCAGCAGCGGGCAGCCATCGCCCGGGCGCTGATCACCCGCCCGGACGCCGTCTTTGCGGACGAACCCACCGGCGCCCTGGACTCCGGCACTGCACGCCAGGTGCTGGATCTGCTGCGGCATACCGTTTCCGTGCTGGGACAGACGGTGATTATGGTGACCCACGACCCGGTGTCGGCCGGGCACGCGGACACCGTCATTTTCCTTGCGGACGGGCGCTTCGACGGCAGCATGACCGGTGCCACCGCCCACGACGTCAGCGAACACATGGCCAACCTCGGGGAGCGCTAACATGTTTTCTCTTGCCAGAGCATCCATCCGGCACCACCGCGGCGGATTCGCCGGGGTCTTCGTGGCCGTGTTCCTGTGCGCCGCGCTCATCACCGCGATGGGTGTCCTCATTGAATCCGGAACCCGCGGAGGGATTGCCCCGCAGCGCCTGCAGGGGGCCGACGTCGTCGTAGGTGCGCCGCAGGCACATCCGGTGGTCGAGGACATGGACGCTCCTTTCGCCGAGCGCGTCCTGCTTCCCGCCGACGCGGTGGACGAAATAGCGGCCGTCCCCGGCGTCGAACGCGCCGTGGGCAGCATCGAGCTTCCCCTGGCCACCACCAACGGTACGGCGGTTTCCGCCGCTGCCTGGGACTCGGCGGCCCTGACTCCCTACACACTGACCTCCGGGGAAGCTCCCGAGCGGGCAACGGAAGTGGTGGTGGATGACTCCTTCGGGGCAGCTCCGGGAACCTCGCTCACCCTCACCCACGGCGGGGAGCCAACCGAGTACACGGTGTCCGGCGTCGCCGCTCCCGAGTCGGGAGTGGACACCGGTCCTGCCGCTTTCCTGAGCACCGCCGGGGCTCAGGCCCTGTGGCCGCACGGCGACAGGGTGGCCACCGTAGGCGTGATCGCCGAATCCGGCGTCCGGCCGGAACAGCTCTCCGCCGACATCGAGGCGCAGGTGGCCGACGTCGTCGGGTATACCGGGGACCGCCGTGGAGACGTGGAGAATCTCGGCGGGTCCGCCGCCCGCTCCACGCTGCTGCTGCTCAGCGGTTCGCTGGCGGGTGTGGCCGTAATGACCGCGGTTTTTGTGACCGCGGGAACCCTCTCCCTGTCCATCATGGCGCGGCGCCGGGAATTCGCGATGCTGCGTGCGGTGGGGGCCGGAGCGAACCAGACCCTGGGCATCGTGATGCGGGAAGTCCTGCTGGTTTCCAGCGCTGCCGCAGTGCTGGGCGCGGCACCCGGTTTCCTGCTGGCCTGGTTCCTGGGCAACCAGTTCGTGGCCGGCGGCGTACTTCCCGAAACCTTCGTCCTGGCCTACAGCCCGCTGCCGGCCCTGGCCGCCGTAGCCATCAGCATCGCCGCGGCGGTGGGTGCCTCGCTCGTCTCGGCGCGGGGCACGGTCCGCGCGGCGCCGACGGCTGCCCTGCGGGACTCCGCGACGGAGGCCTCCCTGCTGGGCCGCGGACGCGTTATCACCGGGCTGTCCCTGCTGGCTGCCGGTCTCGTTGCGGCCCTGGTACCGGTTGCCCTTCCCGGCACGGCGGGCCTGGCGTCAGCAGCCTCCAGCATCCTGCTCCTGATGATCGGCGCGGGCCTGCTGGGACCGTGGCTGGTGACGGGCGCCTTGAAGCTGGTGCGGCCGCTGGTCCGCCGCAGTCCCTCCGCGTCGCTGGCCCTCGCGGAAGCCAATGCCAGCGCTTTCCCGCGGCGCCTGGCCTCGGGAATCATTCCGCTGGCCCTGGCCATTGCACTTGGGTCCGTGCAGTTCTTTATGCCGACCACACTGGCAACGGAAGCCGAGCGGCAGTCCAGGGACGGGGTGGTGGCCGGGTATCTGGTCAGCGCTCCGGGGTCCGGAGTGTCCGAGGAGCTCGCGGACCAGGTGGCTGAGCTTCCCGGGGTGGAATCCACCTCGCCGGTCGCCCGTTCCGCAGTACTTGCCAAGGCCGGTTTCGCCGGGATGGAAGACGGTGTGCAGCCCTACGCTATTCAGGGCCTGGCCTCTGAGGACCTGAACGGAACCCTGGACCTGGGCGTAAACGAAGGGTCGCTGGACCGGTTGGCGGACGCCGACACCGTGGCGCTGAGCGTGGACCTGGCCCGGGAATCCGGTACGGCCGTGGGCGAGGACTTCGACTTCTACTACGGGGACGGAACCGAGGCGACCGCCGTCGTCGTCGCCACCTACGAACGAGGGCTGGGATTCGGGGATGTGGCGGTGGCGAATGAAACGCTGCGCAGCCACACCACCACAGGGTTGAACGACTACCTGCTGGTCAGCACGGCGGCCGATACCGACCCGGGGGAACTGGCCTCGGCTGTGAGCGGCCTGGGGCTGACGCTCCTGGATAAGGAGGAACTCGGGGAGGCGGGAGCCGCGGAGCGGAATGCCGACTCGTGGGTTTCGGTGATCGCGATGCTTGTCCTGCTTGGGTACCTTGCCGTCTCCGTGGTCAACACGCTGGTGATGGCGACTGCAAAGCGCCGGCCGGAGATGCTGCTGCTGCGGACCCTGGGTGCGTCGGATACCCAGCTGCGGCGGATGATGGGGGCCGAGTCCCTGCTGATAGTCGCGGCCGCCGTCGTCATCGGCACCGTCCTGGCCCTGCCGCCGCTGATGGGGATTGCCGTGAGTGTCTCGGGGCTGCCGCTGCCCACGATCGTCCCGGCCGTGTACCTCGGCCTGGCCGGTGCGACGGCGGCGCTCGGCCTGGGCTCCATTGCGGTAGCCACACGTGCCGCGCTGCGGGCTTGATGCAGCCTGCCGGTTAAAAAGAAATACCCCGGTCCGAAGACCGGGGTATTTCTTTGTCCTGGCGGAGGATGGGGGATTTGAACCCCCGAGGGCGTTAACCCAACACGCGTTCCAGGCGTGCGCCATAGGCCGCTAGGCGAATCCTCCAGGCTTGCTCCCGTAGAAGCAGATATAAGACTACCCGACACAGGGCCAAACCAACGAATCGGACCCATTTGGCGGGCAGCTTAGGCCGAGCTGGCTCGTCTGCGGCCGAGGCCGTGGAGCAAGGCATTGATAACGATAATTCCCAGCCAGGACCAGGTGGCCGCCTGCGGACTCCATAGGATCGCAATGGGAATCGAGGCCAGAAAAACCGCTGGGGTGACCGGGGCACGGACCTGCGCGAACGCCGGAAGCCGCGGATCGACGTCGTCCCGGAAAAGGCCCACGCGGCTGCAGTAGATCCACAGCCCCATGTTGGCGGTGCCGATAAGGCCCAGGGCCGCCGCATAAATCACGACGCCGAGCTGCTCGTCTCCGTAGAACGCCAGCATGTCGGTGGCGTACCCCAGCAGGGCGACGAACAGCAGCAGCACCAGGTTCAGCTGCTGCAGCCGGCCGGTAAATCCCTTCAGCAACCGGAAGAGCCGGTGGTGGCTAAGCCAATAGGCGGCGGTCACCACAAAGGACAGGACGTAAGCGCCGAACTCCGGAAGCTGCGCAGCCACGGCCGCGCCAAGCTCGCTGGCCGGCACCTGGGGTACCCGGATATCCACGGCCAGCAGCGTCATGGCGATAGCGAAGACGGCATCGCTGAAGAACATGGTGCGGTCCAGGTCCGGACCGGAATTTGCTCGGGCAAAGCCCTGGTTGCTGCTGTTTTCGCCGGCCACCGGACCATGCTTGCGCACATTTCGCAGGGGGTCGAGCCTCGGCTGATTGAAAGCGGGGCGGAAGGGTCCAGTTAAGCAGATAAGGACCCGCACATCCTTGTGCGGATCCTTATCCCAACGTATGTCCGGCGGTGACCTACTCTCCCACATCCTCCCGGATGCAGTACCATCGGCGCTGTGGGTCTTAGCTTCCGGGTTCGGAATGGGACCGGGCGTTTCCCCCACGCTATGACCGCCGTAACCCTGGCCCTGCCGGCTAATGCGGCAGGAAATCTTTGGTTACAGACTGCCCTTTCGGGTTCTGCTCCTTAATCTTACCGCGACTTCCAGGCGGTTATGACCACCGCGGTCCAACCGGACTTGTCCTTCGGTGTCGGAATAAACACAGTGCTGAATAAACACAGTGCCTCACCTGGTCCATCCGAGGCCGTTGCCGGTGGGCAGCCAGCAGGTTCTTTGGGGGCTGGACAGGCGGGTTAAACAAGGAGAGCCCGTACCAACACTGGTACGGGCTCAACCTCTTCAAATATTGTCCGGCGGTGACCTACTCTCCCACATCCTCCCGGATGCAGTACCATCGGCGCTGTGGGTCTTAGCTTCCGGGTTCGGAATGGGACCGGGCGTTTCCCCCACGCTATGACCGCCGTAACCCTTCTACCCGCACCCACCCCAAAGGGTGGGAGGGGAAAACAATGGTTACAACACGTCCCGAAACCACCTCCAGAAGAAGGGGGTGCCGGCAGTGCGGTAAATATTGGTGAACCCGCCCCCGGACAAGGAGGCATAGTGGGTTCGTGTTCCAGGCGCAACAACCAACGGTTGTTGTCCGGGAACCACATAGTGGACGCAAGCAGCATGATCTAACAACACCCTTTATACTTTGACGGACCGTTTGAAGTCGTGTCCGTCCAGGTGCTGGTGTGGTGTAAGTTATCGGCCTATTAGTACCGGTCAGCTTCACGGGTCTTTAGTCCCCGCTTCCACATCCGG
>NZ_JAJJOB010000014.1:0-191908 GCF_020907345.1 Arthrobacter sp. zg-Y179
CTAAATTCGAAACCGGCTAAAAAAACCGTCCCATACCCACGGGGTGGGCGGAAACGGCCTGTTCAACCAATCAAAATAAATTGGTATCAATAAACTTGGCACACTATTGAGTTCTCAAACAACAGACGCAATCCGAAAATACTCGGGAAAACAATGTTTTCCTTTTCTTCTTCGCTGCAATGTTTTATATCTTATTCCATTCCGGCGTTTTTTGCAATTCGCGGTTTCCCTCGTCGGGACCCCGTGAAAAGCGTTTTCCGCCGTTCCGGACCCAGCATCAACCGGAGTCTTTCCTGCCGGCCCCGCGAAGGGCGCGCACTGGTTGGACTCTGTTTTTTGTTGGGGTTTGCCGCCATGCTCGGGCGCTTTTCCAGCGTCCCGGCCGCGGCGACTCATGTAACTTTACACATCGCTTCCGGTCCTTGCAAACCGGTTCGAAGTGATCCGCCGCACAAGTCTCGCGTCCCCTTCATCAGGGCCGGCAGCCCCGCCGTTATCCGGCGGGGACTGTCCGAAGTCCTGCGGGGTTCCACCGAAGTGGCCCCCCTTGCTCCCCTGAAAGTCCCCCAGTGGAAGTCCCCAGTGGAAGTCCCTCGAAGGAAGCATTAAAACTATACGGCGGAGACCTCAACGCTTGCAAGGTTCCGCTTTCCACGCCGGAGTACCAGGAACCGGCCGTGTAGCAGGTCCTTCGAATCCACTACTGCGTCGGCGTCCGTGACCTTGATGTTGTTCACGTAGGCACCGCCCTCGGACACCGTGCGGCGTGCTTCAGACTTGGTCTTGGAAAGCTTCGAGGCTACAAGCAGGTCGATGATGCCCAGGGAATCCGGGGACACCACGGCAGCCGGCAGCTGTTCCGTCGCGGCTTTCAAGGTGGCTTCGTCGAGTTCAGCCAGTTCCCCCTGCCCGAACAGTGCGGCGGACGCGGCGATAGCCTTGTCGGTTGCCTCGGTGCCGTGGATCAGTGACGTCACGTCGTAGGCCAGGGCTCGCTGTGCCTCCCGCTTGTGCGGCGCTTCCTGCACGGCACGCGCCAGCTCTTCGATCCGTGCCCGGCTCATGAAGGTAAAGACCTTGAGCCTGTCGACCACATCGGTATCGGAGGTATTGAGCCAGAACTGGTACATGGCGTACGGGCTGGTCATGGTGCCGTCCAGCCAGACTGCGTTGCCTTCGCTCTTGCCGAACTTGGTGCCGTCACTGTTGGTGATCAGCGGGGTGCCCAGCGCGTGGACCGTCTTGCCCTCTACCTTGCGCACCAGTTCGGTGCCGCTGGTGAGGTTCCCCCACTGGTCGGAGCCGCCCGTCTCGAGCACGCAGTTGTACTGGCGGAAGAGCTCCAGGTAATCCATGCCCTGCAGGACCTGGTAGCTGAACTCTGCGTAGCTGATGCCTTCATCGGAGTTCAGGCGCGAGGAAACGATTTCCTTCTTGATCATCGTGCCCACCCGGAAGTGCTTGCCGACGTCGCGCAGGAAATCGATGGCACTCATCGGAGCTGTCCAGTCCAGGTTGTTCACCATGCGGGCGGCGTTGTCACCCTCGAAGCTAAGGAAGCGCTGCACCTGTCCCTGGAGGTACCCCACCCACTCGCCAACGGTTTCCTTGGTATTCATGGTGCGTTCCGCCGTCGGGCGCGGATCTCCGACCAACCCGGTGGAACCGCCGACCAGTGCGAGTGGCCGGTGGCCGGCAAGCTGCAGGCGCCGCATGGTGAGCAGCTGCACCAGGTTGCCCAGGTGCAGGCTCGGTGCCGTCGGGTCGAAGCCGCAGTAATACGTTATCGGTCCCCCGGCCAGAAGTTTTTCCAGTTCCGCCTCATCGGTGGAGACGTGCACAAGGCCTCGCCACTGGAGTTCCTGCCAGATGTTGGCAAAGGAGGAATCATTCTGCTGGGCGTCGAGGCCCTCGGAGTTCACGATATTGTCTGACACGCCTTCTAAATTATCAGTCTTCGGGAATACCTGCCGGGATCCCGCTTGCAGCAATCAGACGCAGCCGCTGCGTGGGGCGCGTCATGGCGACATACAGATCCCCCACCTTGCCCGCTGCTGCGGTAAGCAGTTCGGACGGTTCCAGGATGACGACGCCGTCGAACTCCAGGCCCTTCGCCTCCCGCGGCGAGGTCACCACGATGTCCTGCTCCAGGCCGCCGGCTCCGGAGCCCACACGGGCTCCGTACACCTCGGTCAGTGCGCGGCGGACCGCGGAAAGCCGGTGGTCCTCGGCGATGACGGCGAGCAGACCGCCGTCGAGCGCGTCCAGGTCCTCGGGCAGGGTCTGGAGCAGGCGCTGGATCAGACCGTCTTCGGGCACCTCGTCAATGAACGGAGCCCAGCGCCCCTCGCGCACGGCCTTCGGGGCGGAGACCACAAGACCGGCAGCGTTGGCCATGCGTACCGCGGCCTCGGCGATCTGCGCAGGGGTGCGGTAGTTCACGGTGAGCTCTTCGAGCGTCCACCGCTCCCCCACGAACGGATCCAGTGCTGCCTGCCAGGACGTTGCCCCGGCAGCCGAGCTGGTCTGGGCAATGTCGCCGACCACAGTGAAGGACTTCAGCGGGCAGCGGCGCATCAGCAGCCGCCACTGCATGGCGGAGAGTTCCTGCGCTTCATCGACCACGATGTGCCCGAAGGCCCAGGTGCGGTCGACGGCGGCACGGTCGGCGGCGGTCAGGCGCTGCTCCCCCACCGCGTTGTGGTCTGCCAGGTCTTCCGCAGACAGGATGCCGTGGGCGCCGGAATCCTCGAGGAAGCCTTCCGTATTGGCAATGGCGCTTTCGGCATTGGCGAGGTCGCGCTTGCGCTGTTCTTCCCGGAGGGCGTTCTCCCGGCCGGCGGAGGCGTCAAGCTCGCCGAGGAGCTCGGCGGCTTCGTCCAGCAGCGGCACGTCGGATTCGGTCCACGGCGCGTCGGGGCTACGGCGCAGCAGGTCCAGTTCCGCGTCGGTGAGGTCCGGGGCGGCAGATTCAAGGTGCCCCGGCTTGCTGAACAGCTCGGTGATGAGCTTTTCCGGGGTCAGCGGCATCCAGCACAGGTTCAATGCCACGCGCACGTCGCGGGCACTGCGGACGTCCTCTGCGAGGTAGGCCCGGTCGGTGCTGTTGCCGGCACCGGCCGATTCCTCGAGCTGTTCGGTCAGCTGCTCGGTCAGTTCGCGCAGCAGGATCTTGACGAAGGTGACACGCGCCTCGTTGTGGGGCTTGCCGGTGGCACGGGCCTTGTCACGGGCGCGCTGCACCTGCTTGGGGGTCAGCGTAAGGATGGTGCCCTCGACGTTCAGCTTCCGCGGCTCGCGCGGCAGGCGCTGCCGGTTGGCAACCGCACGCGCGACGACGTCGGCCATGTACAGCCGGCCCTTAACCTCGGCGACGGCCGGGTCCTCTTCATGCGCTGCGGTGATGCCGGGCATCAGCTGTCCGAGGCTGGACATTACGACGCCGGTCTCGCCCAGGGAGGGCAGCACCCGTTCGATGTACCGGATGAAGGCATTGGACGGCCCCACCAGCAGCACACCTGCGGACTTCAGCCGCTCCCGGTGCGTGTAAAGCAGGTACGCGGCGCGGTGCAGCGCCACGGCGGTCTTGCCCGTACCGGGACCGCCCTGGACCACCAGGGTGCCGGACAGCGGAGCACGGATGATGCGGTCCTGTTCGGCCTGGATGGTGCCCACGATGTCGGACATCTGCCCGGTCCGCTTGGAGTTCAATGCTGCCAGGAGCGCGCCTTCGCCCTGCAGTGCCTCCTCGTCCTCGAGCATGGAGTAATCCAGCACGTCATCCTCGATGGCCTGCACGTCGCGGCCCTTCAGGATCAGGTGCCGGCGGCGTCGTACGCCCTGGCGCTCAAAAGCGGTTGCCTGATAGAAGGTGCCGGCTTCGGGCGCGCGCCAATCGACCATCAGGCGCTGCAGCTCCGCCGTCGAAAGGCCGATGCGGCCGATGTAGCGTTCTTCGCCGTCGTCGAGGTCCAGGCGGCCGAACACGAGCCGGTCGTCGACGGCATTCAGCTGCGCGAGGCGGTCCTCGTACATGGTGGCAAAGGCGTCCCGCTCGGAGCGGTTCTGGTGGGAACCGGAGGCATGGCTGCGCCGGATTGCGGCCAGCTGTTCCCGCTTTTCCTCACGCAGCTCATCAAGACGTGAGTACAGACCGGCGACGTACTGACGCTCGTGTTCCAGCTCGTTGGAAGCTGAAGGTGTTTCAGGCATGTTCGAGTTCCCTCTCGCAAAGGCAGAGCGTCAATCTTACAGTGCATTTGGACTTTTGCAGGTCACTAATGTATGCGGTTTCTCTCTCAGCTGCTGCCTGCGAGGAACGCGTGTCGTACCGGCGGTGTCCCCTCATTGAGGGGACGGTCCTAGTAGGCGACCAGAGCGGTAACCGGGGTGTCGCCGAGGCGGTCCCGGCCGCCGAGGTCGCCCAGTTCCAGCACGACGCCGAATCCGGCCACTTCGGCACCTGCCTTGCGGATCAGGCGCGCCGCCGCGCCGAGGGTTCCACCGGTGGCCAGCACGTCGTCAAGGATCAGGACGCGCGAGCCGACGGGCATGTCGTCGCGGTGCAGTTCCAGGGTGCTGTCGCCGTACTCCATGGAGTAGCTCTCGGAGAACACTTCGCGGGGCAGCTTACCGGGCTTGCGCACGGTGATGACGCCCTTGCCGGAGGCGTAGGCGGCGGCTGCCGCGAGCAGGAAGCCGCGTGCTTCCACGCCTGCCACAAAATCGAACTGCCCTTCAAAGGGGGCAATGAGGGCATCTACTACGCCCCGGAGGGCCGGCCCGTCCGCAAAGACTGGAGTCAGATCCCGGAAAACGATCCCGGGCTTGGGGTAATCGGGGATTACAGCGCCCAGGCGTTCGATGGTTTGTTCAATGGACTCGTGGTTATCCGGTTCTGCCGGGGCATGTTTCACCCGTCCACCTTACCCGTTCCACCCGGTTTGGCCGGAGCCGTGCGCGCTCCTGTGGCACTTGTCTCGCCGACTCTCCAGCACCGTCGATGCGGCCGGTGGAGGACCAGCCGGAGGACCCGCCGGAGGAATAAAGGACAACCCGTGCCGGTTGCCCAGTCCATGGTCCCTTGTGACAGGGCCCGGAATTTACCGCACCAACAGTTCAAGGATTGCAACACATATGGCTAACCTGCACGAAGTGCTCAAGAACAAGATCGGATTCGGCACAGCTCCGCTGGGAAACATGTTCCGTGACATTCCCCAGGATGAGGCGCTGGCAACGGTTGAAGCCGCATGGAGCGAAGGCATCCGTTACTTCGACACCGCTCCCTTCTACGGCGCCGGCCTCGCGGAATCCCGTCTGGGCGAGGTCCTTTCCCAGCACAACCGCGACGAGTACGTGCTAAGCACCAAAGTGGGACGGCTGATCCTGGATGAGGAAGAAGAAAAGGGCTCCGGCCTCTTCACCCACGGGCGTTCGAACAAGATCGCCACGGATTACACCACGGACGCCACTCTGCGGTCCATCGAGGAGAGCCTGAACCGGCTCAAGACGGACCGTCTGGACTTTGTGTTCATCCACGACACGTCCCGGGACTTCCTGGGTGACGAGTGGATCTCCAAGTTCGAGGAGGCTCGGACCGGTGCGTTCCGGGTACTCGCCCGCCTGCAGGACGAAGGCGTCATCAACGGCTGGGGCCTCGGCGTCAACACCACCGAGCCCATCGAGCTGGCCATGGACATGGACGAAGCGGCTCCGACCATGAGCCTCTCCGCCACTCAGTACACGCTGCTGCAGCACGAGCGTGCCCTGCAGCGCATGATGCCCATGGCGCAGGAAAAGGGGGTGGGCATCGTCGTCGGCGGTCCCTTCAACTCCGGTGCCCTGCTGGGCGGCGACAAGTTCGACTACGCGGACATTCCTCCGCAGGTTCAGGCACGGATTACTGAGCTGACCTCGGTGGCCTCTCGGCACGATGTGAGCCTGAAGGCAGCTGCCCTGCAGTTCTCCGCCGCTCACCCCGCTGTGGCTGCGGTCATCCCGGGCTCCAGCCGGCCCGGACGCGTCGCAGAGGATGTCGCGGCGATGAAGGCAAAAATCCCGGGCGCCTTCTGGGACGAGCTGCTGGAAAAGAAGCTCATTTCCGCGCAGGCTCCGCTTCCGCGCTCCTAGTAGCAGCTTCGCAGAACGGCGTTCCGGGAAACAGTTATCCGGAACGCCGTTCTGTGTTTCACGGCCGCAGGGCCGTAGCTCCCGCGGACGCCGGCTGCTTGCGCGGCTGGGCGGGACGGTACTTGGACACAGTCGGGTCACCGGTGAGCCAGTACCGCCACGGATATTCGTCTGAACCGCCGGGGCCGCTGACTCCCACTCGCGGTCCGGTTGACAGGAGTTCCCGGCTCACCGGTTCGGCAGGCATTGCCAGATGCAGGGGGTGAGCGAACACATCCGCCCCGTCCAGCGGCCGGGAAATGCCCAGGGCCTGGGCAAGGCGAGCCGGGCCTCGTGCCAGGTCCAGCGGATTGCGCGGATTCCCGCGCCGGACGGCGGCAATCTCCGCGCCCTCGACGATTTCGCCCGCTCGCAGCAGCAGCCCGGTGGCATCGCCTTCCGTTCCGCAGACTATGTTGGCGCAGTAGTGCATGCCGTAGGTGAAGTACACGTAGAGGTGTCCCGCCGGCCCGAACATGGTGGCGTTTCGTGCAGTCTGTCCCCGGAACGCGTGCGAGCCGGGATCGGCGTCGCCCATGTAGGCCTCCACCTCGGTGATCCGCACACTGACGCGTTCGCCGTCGACGTCGTGGGTCAGGACCGCACCCAACAGCTGGGGTGCCGCCTGCGTGGCCGGGACGGCCAGACGTTCTCGTTCACTCGCAAAAGCCATACTCCGACGGTAGCAAGGTTCATTCGCGGGATTTTCCGCGCTGCTGCTCAGCTGCTCCCGGCAGAGGCTCCGTAGAACTCCTTCAGTGCCGCCAGCCTCCGCGAACTGGGATGCCAGGGGTTTCCGGCAACGTGGTCGCCGGCCGCGTCCAGAGCCTGGTGCCACGCGGCGAGCCGGGCAGACGCCGCGTCGCGGTTTCCGCTGCTCAGCGGTTGCCGGACGACGACGCGGGTCCGGCCGCCGTCGTCGTCCGTGACGTCGACGGAGGCCTCCGCACCGAGGCCGAGTTCCGACGTCGCCCGGTCCAGTGCGCGGCCGACCTCGCCGGCGGGTGCGTCGTACCAGCGTTCGAAGACGATCCCAGCCTCATCCACCTGTCCCATCGTGGGCGAGACGCCGAATTCCTCGGCGTACGCGTCGCGGAGGGCCCGCCACTGGTCCATGGACGCGCGGGCAGGTTCCCGGCCCGCGGCGACGTCGTCGAACGCGTCCAGGATCCCCTGCCACCCCGCGGCGCCTTCGGTGAGGAAATCCGCACTTTCCTCGTGCGTACGGAACTGCAGCAATGCACCGTCAGGGGTTTCCAGCACCTGCCAGTCGAGGACGGATTCGTCCCCCAGCGGGTCCTCCCAGGTGAACTGCAGGCTAAGTCCGGGGCTCATCTGCAGCACGGTTCCGGTGACCTCCGCGTTCCCCATGTCCAGCCGGTATTCCTTGCCGAGCTGCCAGCCGGGAGTCACCGTGCCGAGCCACTGGGCCACCTTGTCCCCGTTGGTCAACACTTCCCAGATGTACCCGGCGGGAAAATCGAACCGGCGCTCAAACATCAGGGTGTATCCGCCGGGGCGGCGCTCGATTCTTCCGGCGGGAACCGGCGTTTCAAGGGGGCTGGACTCGGTCATGGCGCGTCCTCCTGGGGTTCTTCCAAGGGTAACTTCGGCGGGGGCGCCGCTGGGAGGGGCTGGTAGGTAGTTTGAGGAAAAAGACGGGTATCCGGGAGGTCCGGTTGCGGGGTGATTTGGCAGGTTTTCGGTCCGGAAATGTCGGTGCGGGCTGAAAGCCTTGAGGTATGGAAAAGCACGGATATGAAACCGGCGGCGGGGTCGGAGGCGGGGGCACTGCCGGGGTGTTTTATGCCCGGCCCGACAGCCCGGAACGCCGGACCAGGTTTCCGGACGGGTTCACCGGCACCCTGGCCCTGCGGAACCCTGCCCGCCTGAACGAGGAAGCCACGGCGGCCGTCCTGCAGCGCCTGCACGCCCTGGAGGCCTGGCGGTACGCCCAGCAGGCCCGCACCCTTCACCGTCTGCACGAACATGTCCGGGACGCCTGCAGCATCCCGGGGAAGCCGGGTGCGGGAGCGTCCGGGGCGGGAGCACATACGGACCATTCGCAGGTGTTCAGCCTGACCGCCACCGAGGTCCAGACCCTGTTGTGCCTCTCCTACCAGGCAGCCGCCCGGCTGCTGGCCGACGCCTTGGACCTCTGCACCGGCTTCACCGCTACCCTCGCGGCTTTGGAGGCCGGGACCCTGTCCTGCCGGCAGGCCGCGACCATCCTGGACCAGTGCCGGTTCCTGGACGGAGCCGAGCAATCCCGTTTCGAGGCGGACCTGCTCGCCCGCGCCCCTGGGCACACAGACGCCCAGTTCACCCGGACCGCGGTAGGGCTGCGCGAACGCCTGCACCCTGAAACCCTCATCCCCCGCCACCGCAAAGCCCTGGAGGCGCGGAAAGTCTGGTTCGAAGCCCGTCCCGAGGGGATGGCGGAACTCGGCGCCTACCTCGCTGCCGAGCAGGGGCAGCTGATCTACGGCGCCCTGACCACCGCGGCCCGCGGCGAACAGGCCGCCGGAGATCCCCGCAGTGTTGGCCAGCTCCGGGCGGACATCCTGACGTCGTTACTGACCGGCGCACCGGGTACCGTGCATGAAGCGCCGGACGGGCAGGCACCGAAGGCACCGCATCGCAGACCGGCGGGACGCGACCGTCCGGTCAGCGAACCGACGCCACCCGGTGCGGGTACCGGTAACGGTGCGGGTGTGGGTACCGCTGCGGGTGCCGCCGGTGCGGGTGCACGGACCGAGATCATGGTCCTCGTCAATGCCGACACCCTCCTGGGCCTGGACGATCAGCCCGCAGAGCTCAACGGCTACGGTCCCATCAGCGCCGAAACCGCCCGGCGGCTGGCGGAGAATGCCTCCCACCTCACCGGTCTCGTGCAGGACCGGGCCAGCGGGGAAATCCTCGGGGTCGGGAAACGCCGCCGTATTCCGCCCGGCCTGCGCCGCTGGCTCCAGGCCCGCGACGGAACGTGCCGCTTCCCCGGCTGCGACACTCCCGCGGCGGGACACACCACCACCGAACTCGACCACACCCTGCCCTGGGCGAGGGGAGGAACAACCGACCATACGAACCTCGCCCATTTGTGCCGGAAGCATCACCGGTTCAAGACTCTCGGCCACTGGAAAGCACACCAATCCATCGCCGAACCGAGTACCGGGATCCTGGAATGGACCTCACCGCTGGGCCGGACCTACCAGACCATGCCTCAACTCCGCCTGCGCGTCACTGGCCAGGAGCGTCCTGGCCGCCGGGCGCAACCCCCACCCCATGAGACCCCGCCCCGCGAGACCCCGCAGTTCTAACGCCGGAATGGAGTGCTCCAGCCGTCCCCGGGATGCCTGCTTGGACCTGCGGGAGACTCAGAAGACCATCCGGTGCCGGACGTGATGCCGGTCGGCACGTGCCTGCCAGAATTCGATCTCCCGCGGCTTCAGTGCGTAGAGCTGCCATGCCGGGTTCGGGCGTCCGTCCGATGCTGGTCGCGCATCCCAGTCGGCTGCCGATGCTTCGGCGGACAGCTCCACTACGGCTCCGGCCACTCGAATCTGGCGGCCAAGTTCCGGCCAGTAGAAGTTCATTGCAGCGTTCGGGTTCTCGGCCAGTTCTCCGCCTTTGCGGGAGGTGCGGGCCGTGGCGAACTGCCAGCCGCCGTCGTCGTCAATGTCCTTGAGGATGAGCATCCGGGAGGAGACATGCCCGTCAGCGTCGGCGGTAGCAAGGGAAAACGCGTGCGGCTGCCGCACCCCGGCGGCCAGCGCGCCGGAAAGCCACTGGCGGAAAAGCTCCGCTGGGTCCTGCGGCCCAGCAGCCGGATCGAAATCGGGCAGGTCCTCGGGAAAGTCCGGGAGGGCACGCAGCCGGACCCGAAAGGAATCGCTCATGGTGCCCAGCGTAACCGCGTGCCGATGTCTCCGCCCTTCGGTGCCGGGCAGCCCGCATCCCGGAAGCGAAAAAGAAACGGACCCCGAGGAGGTGTACTCCATCGGGGTCCATTTCAGGTCGCGCAGGTTCAGCCTACGTAGCCGCGCACCTCGCCGATCCGGCGGATCAGCTCCGCCAACTGCAGCTCGACAGCGGCCCGGGCAGTACCGCCCTGGGAGCTGCGGCTGTCCAGCGAGCCTTCGGTGCTGAGCACGGTGCGCACCTCGGGCGTCAGGTGCGGTGAGATTCCGGCATAGTCTTCGTCGCTCAGGTCCCAGAGTTCGACGCCGCGCCCCTCGGCCAGCTGCACAGCCGCACCGGAGAGTTCATGCGCTTCGCGGAAAGGCACCCCCTGGCGGACCAGCCACTCGGCAATGTCGGTGGCCAGGGCAAAGCCCTGCGGTGCCAGCGACTGCATCCGCTCGGTGTTGAACTTCAGGGTCGCGATCATCCCGGACACCGCCGGAAGCAATACCTCGAGGGTGTCGGCAGCATCGAAGACCGGTTCCTTGTCTTCCTGCAGGTCACGGTTGTAGGCCAGAGGCAGGCCCTTGAGCGTGGCCAGCAGCCCGGCAAGGTCGCCGATCAGCCGCCCGGCCTTGCCGCGGGCGAGTTCGGCAACATCGGGGTTCTTCTTCTGCGGCATGATCGAGGACCCGGTGGAGTACGCGTCGTCGAGCGTGATGAAGGAGAACTCCTTCGTGGCCCAGATGATGATCTCTTCACTGACCCGGGACAGGTCGACGCCGATCATGGCGGCGACCCAGGAGAACTCGGCGTAGACATCTCGGGAAGCCGTTCCGTCAATGGAGTTCCACACCGCGGAATCGAACCCCAGGTCAGCAGCCACGGCATTCGGGTCAAGGCCCAGCGAGGAGCCGGCCAGGGCACCGGAACCGTAGGGAGAAACTGCCGCACGCTTATCCCAGTCGGCAAGCCGCTGCACATCGCGCAGCAGGGACCAGGCATGCGCGAGCAGGTGATGGCTGAGCAGGATGGGCTGCGCATGCTGCAGGTGGGTACGCCCGGGCATCGCCACCCCGAGATGTGCCTGTGCCTGGCCCACCAGGGCATCGATGACCGACACCACGCCGGCACCGATGATGCGGGCGTGGTCCCGCAGGTACATCCGGCCCAACGTGGCGATCTGGTCATTGCGGGACCGGCCGGCCCTAAGCTTTCCACCCAGCTGGGTGCCGGCCCGTTCGATCAGGCCGCGTTCCAGCGACCCGTGCACGTCCTCGTCGGACGCCGCGGGCACGTAGGCACCCGACTTCACATCGGCGTCGAGCTGGTCCAGGGCCGCAAGCATCCCCTCCAACTCGCCGTCGTCGAGCAGGCCGGCCTTGTGCAGCACGCGTGCGTGGGCACGCGAGCCGGCAATGTCGTAGCCGGCAAGCCGCCAGTCGAAGTGGGTGGATTTGCTCAGCTCGGCAAGGGCGTCTGCTGGACCGCCGGCGAACCGGCCGCCCCACAGGGCACCTTGGACGGTTGAACCGGAGGTCCCGGTACCCGCTGCTTCTTCTGGCGACTTGCCGTCTGTCATGTGCTTACTTACCTTCTGCTAGGCGCTGGTCGCGGCCGGAGGCCACCTTGGAGGACATCCCGAACAGCTCGATGAAGCCGCGGGCCATGGACTGGTCAAAGCTGTCGCCGGTGTCGTAGGTGGCCAGGTTGAAGTCATACAGCGATGACTCGGAGCGGCGTCCCGTAACCACCGGGCGGCCGGCGTCGAGGGTCATGCGGATGTCGCCGGAGACGTACTGCTGGGTGTCGCCGATGAAGGCGTCCAGGGACTGCTTCAGCGGGGAGAACCACTGGCCGTCATAGACCAGCTCGGTCCAGCGCTGGCCGACCGTCTTCTTGAACCGTGCCTGCTCGCGCTCCACGGTGACGTTTTCCAGCTCGCGGTGCGCAGCCATCAGTGCCATGGCTCCGGGGGCTTCGTAGATTTCGCGGCTCTTGATGCCCACGAGGCGGTCTTCGACAATGTCGATCCGGCCGATGCCCTGGGCGCCGGCGCGGCGGTTCATTTCCTCGATGGCCTGCAGCGGGGTGACCGGCTTGCCGTCAATGGCGACCGGAACGCCTTCCTTGAACGTGATGATGACTTCATCCGGGGCGGAAGCCGACGCCGGATCGGAGGTGTACTCGTACACGTCCGGGGTGGGGCCGTTCCAGATGTCTTCGAGGAAGCCCGTCTCCACGGCACGACCCCAGACGTTGGCGTCGATGGAGAAGGGGTTCTTCTTGGTGGTGACGATCGGCAGGTTCTTCTCCTCGGCAAAGGCGATGGCCTTGTCTCGGGTCAGGGCAAGGTCGCGGACCGGGGCGATGCACTTCAGGTCCGGGCCCAGGGTCTGGATGCCGACCTCGAAGCGCACCTGGTCATTGCCCTTGCCGGTGCAGCCGTGGGAGACGGTGGTGGCACCGAACTGGCGGGCAGCAGCCACCAGGTGCTTCACGATAACCGGACGCGAGAGTGCGGACACCAGCGGGTAGGCATCCATGTAGAGGGCGTTGGCCTTCAGCGCAGGCATGCAGTACTCGGTTGCGAATTCCTCGCGGGCGTCGGCCACGTAGGCTTCCACGGCGCCGCAGTCCAGGGCCCGCTGGCGGACGGTCTCCAGGGACTCGCCGCCCTGTCCTACGTCCACGGCAACGGCAATAACTTCAGCGCCGGTTGCCTCGGCAATCCAGCCGATGGCTACTGACGTATCCAGGCCACCGGAATAGGCCAGAACAATACGTTCGCTCACGGATTTCGCTCCTCTTACATTGGTTGCGGCCCATACGAGGGCCGCTGGTTGGTTCAGGATGAAAGTCTTGGGTTTTGGTTCAGCGGGCCGGAACCTGGTTACAGGATCCGGCTTTCGGGTGCGGAGCCGTTGTTGCTGGCTTCGTCTGCGATCCGCAGGAAGCGGGCCGCGAGGTCAGGGCCGCCCTCAGGGTCCCGGGTCACCATCATCACCGTGTCGTCGCCGGCGATGGTGCCCAGTACGGACGGCAGCACGGAATGGTCGATGGCCAGTGCCAGGAAGTTCGCGGCTCCGGGCGGAGTCCGCAGCACCACGATATTCGCAGACGCCTCCGCGGTAACCAGCAGTTCCCCGCAGAGCCGCGCCAGCCGTGCATCCAGCACTTCCTGGGTGACGCCGGACTTGGGCGCCCGTTCCCCGCCCTCGGACGGAACGGCATACACCAGGGCACCGTCTTTGCCGCGCATGCGCACGGCTCCGAGTTCCACCAGGTCGCGGGAGAGCGTCGCCTGCGTGACCTGCACGCCGTCGTCGGCCAGCAGTGCTGCGAGCTCGGCCTGGGAACGGATGGAAAGCCCCGTCAGCAGGGTGCGGATGCGCGCCTGGCGCGCCGTCTTCGTTGCCGGCATGGTCATGCCCGTGCCTCCGGAATTCCAGTGAGGCCGGAGTGCGCCATAAGCCAGACCATCAGGGCCTTCTGCGCATGCAGCCGGTTCTCCGCTTCGTCCCAGACCACCGACTGCGGTCCGTCAAGCACGTCGGCGGAAATTTCGTAGCCGCGGTAGGCGGGCAGGCAATGGAGCACGACGGCGTCTTCCGCCGCCTGTGCCATGGCGGCGGCGTCCACGGTGTAGCTGCGGAACAGCTCCTGCCGGGCGGCCTTTTCGGCTTCCTGTCCCATGGATACCCAGGTATCGGTGGCGACGACGTCGGCTCCGGCCACCGCTTCGGCGGCGTCGGTGGTGATCGTGACAGAGCCGCCGGTTTCTTCGGCACGGGCAGCCGCGGCGTCGACAATCCGGGGATCAGGCAGGTAGCCCAGCGGACCGGCCACCCGGACGTGCATTCCGGCTGTCACACCGGCGAGCAGGTAGGAGTTGGCCATGTTATTGGCGCAGTCACCCAGGTAGGCCAGCGTGAGGCCGGCGAGCCTGCCCTTGTGCTCGCGGATGGTCATCAGGTCCGCAAGGAGCTGACACGGGTGGTAGTCGTCCGACAGAGCGTTGATGACCGGAACCGAGGAGTTGGCGGCCATTTCCTCCAGGCCGGCCTGTGCGTAGGTCCGCCAGACGATAGTGGAAACCATGCGTTCGAGCACCTTGGTGGTGTCCGCAACGCTCTCCTTGTGGCCCAGCTGAGACTCCCCCGCGCCGATGATCAGGGGTACGCCGCCCAGATCGGAGATGCCGGCCGCAAAAGACACCCGGGTCCGGGTAGAGGTCTTGTCGAAGATAACGGCAACGGTCTTGCGGCCGGTGGATTCACCGGCGAACGGCTGGTGTTTGTAGCGGTCCTTCTTGAGCGCATCGGCCAGATCCAGGACTTCGGCCTGTTCCGCCTGCGTGAGGTCGGTGTCGACCAGGAAATGACGGGTCATGGTTTTCCTTCAATGATTGTGCCGGTGGCACCGGCTACAGAGTCTGGGGCGGTCGGAGCGGCGGGGGCGGAGGACGCGGCACCCGCGTCGGCGACGCGTGCCCGGGCCGCACGCAGGATGCCCGGCAGCGCGTCCAGGAAGGTGCCGGCCTGCTCCTGAGCGAGGATCAGCGGCGGGGCCAGCCGCAGCGTCGCCGCACCGGTGCTGTTGATGATGTACCCCGCCTCCAATGCGGCCGCGACCACGGCGGGAGCGACGTCGTCGACCAGGTCGATGCCGATGAGGAGGCCCTCCCCGCGCACCTCGGCCACGAAGTCCAGAGCTGCCAGTTCCCGGCGCAGGTAGTCCCCGGTGGCGCGCACATTGGCCAGCACGGATTCCAGCACGGACAGGGTAGCCAGGGCTGCCGCGGCCGCGACGGGATTCCCGCCGAACGTGGTGCCGTGCATGCCGGCGGCCAGCAGCCCGGAGGTCCGCTCACCGAAGGTGATCATGGCGCCGACGGGGAAGCCGCCGCCGAGTCCCTTGGCCAGGGTCATGGCATCCGGAAGGACGCCTTCGGAGGCGAACCACTTGCCCGTACGGCCGATGCCGGTCTGCACCTCGTCAATGACCAGCAGCGCGCCTGCGGCCCGGGTGGCCTCTCGGGCGGCCTGCAGGTAGCCCTCAGGGAGCATCCGCACTCCTGCCTCGCCCTGGATCGGTTCCAGGAAAACGGCGGCTACGGTCTCATCTACTGCGGCCAGCAGCGCGTCGATGTCGCCGAACGGAAGGTGCTCCACTCCCCCGGGCAACGGTTCGAAAGGTTCCCGGTAGGCGGGTTTGGCCGTGAGGGCCAGCGCTCCCATGGTCCTGCCGTGGAAGGCTCCTTCGAGCGCCAGGATGCGGGTGCGTCCGGCAGCGGGGTCGGAGTTCCGCCGGGCCAGCTTAAAGGCGGCCTCGTTGGCTTCGGCACCGGAGTTCGCAAAGAAGACCTTCGAACCCTGCGGAGCGTCGGCAAGCGCCAGCAGCCGTTCGGCCAGCTCCACCTGCGGAAGGCTGGTGAAGAAGTTGGACACGTGGCCGAGGGTGGCAAGCTGATCGGACACCGCCGCCACGAGTGCCGGATGGGCGTGGCCCAGGGAGTTGACGGCAATGCCGCCCAGCAGGTCGAGGTACTGCTTCCCGTCGGCATCTTCCACATAGCAGCCGCTGCCGCGGACAAGCACCCGCTGCGGAGCACCGAAGACGCCCATCAGGGAGGCGCCGTAGCGGTTCAGCCATTCCTCCTGCGCGCCTTGGGCTGCCGTTCCGGGCCTTGCGCCCTGGGTATCCGGGTTATGCATCTTTGTCCTCCGGTACTACCTGGGTGCCGATTCCGGCTTCGGTGAAGATTTCCAGCAGCATGGAGTGCGCCATCCGGCCGTCAACCACTGCGGCGCGGTCCACACCGCCGTCGACGGCGGCGAGGCATGCCTGCATCTTGGGGATCATGCCCGCTTCGAGGCCGGGCAGCATGGCCCGCAGTTCCCCGGCGGTCAGGGAGGAGATCAGCGAGGACTTGTCCGGCCAATCTCCGTAGAGGCCCTCCACGTCCGTGAGCACTACCAGCCGCGACGCGCCCAGGGCTACGGCCAGGGCAGAAGCTGCCGTATCGGCGTTGACGTTGAGCACCTGGCCGGTGGGGCCGCCGTCGGCGTCCACCTCCGGTGCCACCGTGCTGATCACCGGAATCCGTCCGGCGGCAATGATGTCCAGGATCGCCCCGGGGTTGACCCCCACCACTTCCCCGACCAGGCCGAGGTCCAGTTCCTCTCCGTCCACCACGACGCCGGTCCGTACAGCCTCCAGCAGCCCGCCGTCCTCGCCGGACAGTCCGACGGCGTAGGGACCGTGCGCGTTAACGAGGCCTACGAGCTCGCGGCCCACCTGGCCGGTCAGGACCATGCGCACGGCGTCCATCGCCTCGGGAGTAGTCACCCGCAGCCCGCCGCGGAATTCGGAGGCAATACCGAGCCGGTCCAGCATGGCGCTGATCTGCGGGCCGCCGCCGTGGACCACCACCGGGTGCACGCCGGCGTGGTGGAGGAACACGATGTCCTCGGCAAAGGCCCGCCGAAGGTCATCGTTAACCATGGCATTGCCGCCGTACTTGATGACCATGGTGGTGCCCGCGAAGCGCTGGATCCAGGGCAGCGCTTCGATCAGCGTTGCCGCTTTGTCCTGTGCCCGCAGCCGTTCGCCGGCCGCTGCTGGTGTGATCATGCCTGTCCCCCGGTCAGCTGCTGTACGCAGAGTTCTCATGGACGTAATCCGTGGTGAGATCGTTCGTCCAGATGGTGGCGCTTTCCGTACCCGCGTGCAGGTCGATTTCCACGCTGACCGCACGCGGTGCCAGGTCCACGTTCTCCCGGGGGTCTCCGATGCCGCCGTTACGGCAGACCTGAACCCCGTTGATGGTGACGTCGATCCGGTCCGGTTCAAAAGCTGCATCAGTGGTGCCGACAGCAGACAGCACCCGGCCCCAGTTCGGATCGTTGCCGAAGATAGCGGTCTTGAACAGATTGGAACGGGCGACGGCGCGGGCAGCCGTTTCCGCGTCGGCCACAGTGGCGGCATTAACCGTGGTGATGGCGATGTCGTGGCTGGCGCCCTCGGCATCGGTGATGAGCTGCTGCGCGAGCGAGAGGCAGACCTCCGTGAGCCCGTCGGCGAAATCCGCTGCCTCGGGTGCGGCACCTGAGGCAGCGGAGGCCATCAGGATCACGGTGTCGTTCGTGGACATGCAGCCGTCCGAATCGGTCCGGTCGAACGTCACCGCGGTTGCGGCCCGCAGCGCCGAGTCCAGGGCGGGTGCCGGGAGGTCCGCGTCGGTCGTCAGGACCACGAGCATTGTGGCGAGTCCGGGCGCGAGCATTCCGGCTCCCTTGGCCATGCCGCCGATGCGGTAGGTCCGGCCCGCACTGTCCGTGCCGGTGAAGACCGCCTGCTTGGGCACGGTATCGGTGGTCATGATGGCATGCGCCGCGTCGGCACCGGCGTCGTCGGACAGCACGTCGACGGCTGCCCGGACACCGGACAGCAACTTGTCCATGGGCAGCTGGGCACCGATCAGGCCGGTGGAGCAGACGAGCACGTCGGCGGCGCTGAGCCCCAGGAGTTCTGCGGTCTGTTCGGCGGTGGTGTGGGTGTTCTGGAATCCTTCAGTGCCGGTGCAGGCGTTGGCGCCGCCGGAGTTCAGGATGACGACGTCGGCCCGTCCGTCGGACACCGCCTGCCGGGACCAGTGCACCGGAGCGGCTGCCACCCGGTTGCGGGTGAAGACGGCGGCTGCGGCCTTGGACGGACCGTCGTTGACCACCAGGGCAACGTCGCGTCCCCCGGAATCCTTCAGGCCCGCGGCCACGCCGGCGGCACGGAAGCCCGCCGGGGCGGTGATGCCGGTGATTGCGGCACCGGTAGTCGAACCGGTTGTTGATTCGGCGCTCATTACGGTGCCACCCCCTGCTGTGTCAGTCCCGCGGTTTCATCCAGGCCGAGGGCAATGTTCATGGACTGCACGGCGCCGCCGGCAGTTCCCTTGTTGAGGTTGTCGATTACGCAGCTGACAATCACCCGGTTGGCATGGGCGTCGTACGCCAGCTGCATCACTGCGTAGTTGGAGCCGACCACCATCTTGGTGGCGGGCCATTGGCCTTCCGGCAGCACCCGGACGAAATGTTCCGAAGCGTATGCCTGTTCCCACGCTGTGCGCAGAGCCGCAGGATCGACGCCGGGGCGGACCTTCGCGGTGGCGGTGGTAAGGATGCCGCGGGCCATGGGAGCAAGCGTGGGCGTGAAGGACACGGCCACGGGCTCTCCGGCGGCGGCGGACAGCCCCTGCTCGATTTCGGGGGTGTGCCGGTGGCTGCCGCCCACACCGTAGGGACTCATCCCGCCCAGGACTTCCGAGCCCAGCAGGTGCGGTTTCGCGGCCTTGCCGGCGCCCGAGGTGCCGGACGCGGACACGATGACGATGTCCTGCGGCTCCAGCAGTCCGGCGGCAAAGCCGGGTGTCAGTGCGAGCAGGGAGCTTGTGGGGTAGCAGCCCGGGACGGCAATCCTTCGGGCACCCTTGAGCCGGTCGCGGTGCCCGGGCAGCTCGGGCAGCCCGTAGGGCCAGGTGCCGGCGTGCGGAGAACCGTAGAACTTTTCCCACGCGAGGGGATCCTCGAGCCGGTGGTCGGCACCGGCGTCGATCACCAGGGTGCCCGGATCCAGCTGGGCGGCGATCCCCGCGCTGGCACCGTGCGGCAGGGCGAGGAAAACGACGTCGTGTCCCGCCAGCGTCTCGACAGTGGTGTCCGCCAGGACCCGGTCAGCAAGGGAATGCAGGTGCGGCTGCAGCTCCCCCAGCCGGCTGCCCGCGTTGCTGTGGGCCGTAATGGCACCGATGGACACCTCCGGGTGGCCGGCCAGCAGGCGCAGCACTTCGCCCCCGGCATAGCCGCTGGCGCCCGAGACTGCTACGGAAATCGTCATGCCCCCACCATACAGCACATTTATGCACTGTCTCCAATAAGTATGCAAACCGTATGATAGGAACCACATCGGGCAGCGCCGCATCGCCCGGCACGTAACAGCGAAGCAGAAGAGGCCATGCCATGCATAAAGCCATTGTCGTCCCGCAGTCCGGCGGACCGGAAATCCTGCGCTATGAAGACGTTGACCTTCCCCAGCCCGGACCCCGCGAGATCCTGGTAAAGGTAGCGGCAGCGGGCGTGAACTTCATCGATACCTATCAGCGCGGCGGCGTTTATCCGATGTCATATCCCTTCATACCCGGTTCCGAAGCCGCCGGAACGGTGGTGTCCGCCGGGCTTGAATCGGGCTTCCGGGAGGGTGACCGGGTAGCCACCGCGGAGGGCGGCGGTGCCTACGCCGAGTACATGCTGATGGATGCAGAGGTGGCGCTGCCGGTGCCTGCCGGTATCCGGGACGACACCGCGGCCGCAGTGCTGCTCCAGGGTATTACCGCGCATTACCTGTGCAACTCCACCTTCCCCGTACAGGAAGGACAGACGGTGCTGGTGCACGCCGGTGCCGGCGGCGTCGGACTGCTGCTGATCCAGCTGCTCAAGGCCAAGGGCGCGACGGTGATCACCACCGTGTCGACCGAGGAAAAAGAGCAGCTGGCCCGCGGCGCGGGTGCCGACCATGTGCTGCGCTATGACGGTTTCACCGGACAGGTGCGTGCCCTCACCGGCGGACAGGGCGTGGACGTGGTGTACGACGGCGTCGGGCAGGCCACCTTCGACGGCTCGCTCGCGTGCCTGCGCACGCGGGGCATGATGGTGCTCTTCGGGGCTGCCTCCGGGCAGGTCCCGCCCTTCGACATCCAGCGCCTGAACTCCTCCGGTTCCCTGTTCCTGACCCGGCCCACGATTGCGCATTACCTGCTTACACCCGAAGAACGCCAGTGGCGGGCCCGCGAACTGTTTGACGCGGTCCTGGCCGGCAAGCTGGACGTGCGGATCGGACAGACCTATCCGCTGGCCGACGCGTCCCGTGCACACGCCGACCTGGAAGGCCGGAAGACCACGGGGAAGGTGCTGCTGGTTCCCTAACGGACAGAACCTGCTCATACTGGCATTTCCGGGACAAAGCTGCAGCAGGAATACCTGCCGCGGATCCCGTCTCCGCACGGAACACCCTGTGCCCCCTTTGGACCAAGGAGTAAACATGGCCAATATTCTCTCCGGGTCTGCTCCGGCTGCACTTCAGGAGTATTACCGCGTCCTGGCATCCGGACCGCAGGCATACGGTGACGGCAGCGAACTCCGTGCCCTCCTTTCAGACCGGCTGGACTTCACCGGTTCCCTTGCAGGCCATCGCCCCGACGCCACGGACGGCTTCCTGCAGGGGGTCGCAGGCTTCATTGGAACCGTGCGGAGCATCAACATCCTGCGCGAAGTGCACGATGAATCGGGGTCCGCGGTCCTGTACGACGCTGAGCTGCCAGCCGGTCCGGTCCGATTCGCGGAATTTTTTACCTTTGAGGACGGCGTGATCGACAGCCTGAATCTGCACTACGACGGAGCGGATTACATCGCCAAGGGTGGCCGCTGACGGCGGCCTGTTTCGCGCAGCGCCGGGCACTTACCGTCCGAGCCCGTCAAGTTACCGCCCCGAAAGCTCCGCCCGCAGGTCGGTTCCGCCGGTGTGGAGGATCGTTCGGAACCCCAGGTCCTGCGCCGTCGAAATGTTCTGCGGGTTGTCGTCAATGAAGACGATGTCCTCGGGGGCCGCACCCAGACCGGCAACCACCCGCTCGAAGATCCGACGGTCCGGTTTCACCAGGCCCATCTGCCCGCTGAAGTACAGCTTGGAAAAGTAGTGCGCCCAGGGCGATTCCGCGGAATACCTCCGTGACATGCCGTCCGGCATGTTGGAGAGCAGGGCAAGGTTAGCGCCCTCGCCGTGCAGCGTCTCCAAAACTTCCATAGTCCGGGGATTCAGATGCGCCCACTGTGCTGCGTCCAGTTCCTCCAGGGTGTTCACCTCTGCCTGGCGCGCGTCCCGGCCCAGCACGCTTTCCCAGTACTGCGCCGGAGTCAGCCGGCCGGCGTCAAAGTCTTCGCGCCGCTGCCAGTACGGGCTCGTTCCAGGCTCCAGCTCCCGGAGGCCGGTTGCCTGCTCCAGCAACCCCCAGTCCTGCGGAGCAGGAGCCGTCGAAATCACCATGCCGTAGTCGAAGAGGTACCAGCGGGATCCACGGGGAGTCATCGCCACAGCCTAACGAACGGTCCGGAGTGCGGGCAGCCGTTTTGCGTCCTCGGGTTAGAGGGCTGCTGGATTTAAAGCCAGCAGGCCCCGCCGGATAACGACATCCGGCGGGGCCTGCTGGTTGGTTGGATAAACCTAGCGCTGAACGGCACCGAACCGTTCGGCGGCCAGGGCGACGGCGGCCGCCCGCGCCTCGGAGGCTTCGTCCGCGGTCAGCGTCCGGTCCGGTGCGCGGAAGCGCAGCGCGAACGCGAGCGACTTGTGCCCGGGCTCAATGCCCTGGCCTGCGTAGACGTCGAACAGTGCCACGTCTTCGAGCAGTTCCCCGGCACCCTCGCGCAGCGCCTCGCGGACCTGCTCGGCGGGAACATCCTCCGCCACCACCAGCGCCACGTCCTGGGTGGAAATGGGGAAGCTGGAAATCGGTCGGGCCACGATGACGTCGGGGGCGGCGTCGAAGATCGCATCCACGTTCAGTTCCGCAGCCACCGTGCGGGCGGGCATGTCCCGTGCAGCCAGGAGCTTGGGGTGCAGTTCGCCGGCGTAGCCCACGGTTTCTCCGCTGCGCAGGGCAATGCGTGCGGTGCGGCCCGGGTGGAACGCCTGGTGGGTACCCTGTTCCACCACGAGTTCCACACCCAGGACGTCACCCATCAGCTTGGCGAAGTCGACGGCGTCGGCCCAGTCCCAGGCGCGCGGCGTGTTGCCGGCGCCGGGGGCGGATTCGTGGCCGGCCAGCAGGACACCTACGTGCAGCGGCTGATCCGGAATCCCGGCGTACAGCTCATCGAGGACGTCGTCGGACGGCTTGGCGCCCAGCGGCGGGATGCTCTCCGTACCCAGGTGCTCGCCGGGCAGGAAGACCGTGCCGGATTCGAACAGGGCCAGATCCCGGAAGCCGCGCGACATGTTGCGCTTGGCCACCTCGAACAAGCCGGGCAGCACCGAGGTGCGCAGGTAGCCGTATTCGGCGCTGAGCGGGTTGGCCAGCTTGAGCGCAGACCGCGTGCCTTCGGGTGCACCGAAGGTGTTGTTGTCCGCCTCGGTCACAAACGGGTAGGCCAGCACCTCGGTAAGTCCGGCGGCCGCAAGGGACTGCATCAGGCGGCGGCGCTGCTGCTGCAGACGGGTGAGGCCGCGTCCGGGAGGGGCCACCGGCAGGGTGGACGGGATCTTGTCGTAGCCCACCAAGCGGATGATTTCCTCGGTGAGGTCCTCGCGGGTCTCCAGGTCGGGGCGCCAGCTCGGGGGCGTGACCAGGTAGCCGTCGTCGGTCTTCTCGACCGTGGCACCCAGATCCTCGAGCGTGCCGGCGATCTGGGACTCGGTGAAGTCCAGGCCGATCAGCCGGGCGGGGAACTGTGCAGGCAGTTCGATGCGGCGCGGCGCGGGGGCCGTGCCGACGTCGGTGATGGACTCGTCGGCCGTGCCGCCGGCGAGTTCCACCAGCAGATCCACCGCACGCTGCGCAGCGACGTCCGCCACGTTCCAGTCCACGCCGCGCTCGAAGCGCTTGGATGCTTCGGAGGGCAGCTTATGCCGGCGCCGGGAGCGGGCGATGCTGACTTCCTCGAAGTGGGCGGCTTCGATCAGGACGTTCTGGGTTCCGTCGGCAACCTCGGTGGCGGCTCCGCCCATCACGCCGGCGATGCCGATGGCACCGGAGCCGTCCGTAATCAGCAGGTCCTCCGGGGAGAGCCGGCGTTCCTTCTCGTCCAGGGTTTTCAGGGTTTCGCCCTGGGCTGCGCGGCGCACCACGATCTCGCCGGTGAGCTTATCCAGATCGTAGAAGTGCAGCGGCTGGCCGAGCTCGAGCATCACGTAGTTGGAAATGTCGACCACGAGCGAGATGGACCGCATGCCTGCCAGGCGCAGGCGGGAGGACATCCACGGCGGGGTGGGCCGGGAGGTGTCCACACCGCGGACGGTCCGGGCCACAAAGCGGTCGCAGCCGGGATTGCCGTAGATAGGCGCGGCGTCGTCGAGCCGTACCGGGTAGCCGTTGCCGTCTGCCTGCGGAACAACGACGGCGGCAGCCGGGTCGGTGAACTTGGTGCCTGTGGCGTGGGCGTATTCGCGGGCGGCGCCCCGGATGGAGAAGACGTAACCGCGGTCAGGGGTGACGTTGATTTCCGCCGCCTGGTCGTACAGGCCCAGGAGCTCCATCGCGTCCGTGCCCACCTCGGGGTCCAGACCCAGGGTGGAAAGCACCAGGATGCCGTCATGGTCCTCGCCGATGCCGAGTTCACGGACGGAGGCAATCATGCCTGCCGAAACGTGGCCGTAGGTCTTGCGCGGGCTGATGCGGAAGTCTCCGGGCAGCACGGCACCGGGCAGGGTGACAACAACCTTGTCCCCCACCTTGAAGTTGTGTGCACCGCAGACGATGCCCTGCACGCCGGAGGGGTCGATGCCCTTGCCGGTCAGGGTCTGCTCGGCGCCTTCCGGCACCACACGGACCGAGCACCAGTTGATGGTCTTGCCGTTGCTCTGCGCCTCCGGCTCCATGCTGAGCACCTGGCCCACCACGATCGGGCCCTGCAGCTCATCCGTGGGACGGTGAACGTCTTCTTCTTCGAGGCCGACCTTCACGAGGTCTTCCATTACGTCTTCGGCGGTTGCGTCCGCCGGCACCTGGGCATACTCGCGCAGCCAGGAAAGTGGGATTCTCACTTAGATCTCCATCCCGAAGTGTTCGCTGAAACGTACGTCGCCTTCAATCATTTCGTGCATGTCCGAAACCTCGTTGCGGAACATGAGGGCACGGTCAATGCCCATGCCGAAGGCAAAACCTGTGTAGACCTCGGGGTCGATCCCGGCGGCGCGGAGCACGTTGGGGTTGACCATGCCGCAGCCGCCCCATTCGATCCAGCGCGGGCCGCCCTTTGCGCCCGGGTGCCAGATGTCCAGCTCGGCGCTGGGCTCGGTGAAGGGGAAGTAGTTCGGCCGCAGCCGGACCTTCGCCTCATCGCCGAAAAGGACACGGGTGAAGTGTTCAAGGGTGCCGACCAGGTCAGCCATGGTCAGGCCCTTGTCGATGGCCAGGCCCTCGAACTGGTGGAAGACCGGGGTGTGTGTGGCGTCCAGCTCGTCGGTGCGGAACACCTTGCCGGGGCACAGCACGTAAATCGGCAGGTCCCGCTCCAGCATGGAGCGGACCTGCACCGGAGAGGTGTGCGTCCGCATCACCAGGTGCGCCTCGGGCGGCTCCACGAAGAACGTGTCCTGCATTTCCCGGGCCGGGTGGTCCGGCTTGAAGTTCAGTGCGTCGAAGTTGAACCACTCGGATTCAACCTCGGGGCCTTCCGCGATTTCCCAGCCCATGCCGACGAACACATCGGCCACCCGGTCCTGCAGGGTCGAGATGGGATGCCGGCCGCCGATGTGACGGCGGCGGGGAGCTGCCGTGACGTCCACGGCCTCTTCGACGAGGATCCGGGCGTCCCGCTCCGCTTCGAGTTCAACGGTGCGGGCGGCGAGCGCGGAGTTGATCCGGCCGCGGGCGGGGCCCACGAGCTTGCCTGCTGCGGCCTTCTGCTCCTTGGGGAGCTTGCCGATGGTCCGGTTCGCTCCGCTCAGCGGCGACTTCTCGCCGGTGACGGCAATCCGGACCTCCTTGAGCTCGCTCAAGTCCGCGGCAGCGGCAATGGCGGCGAGCGCCTGCTCGACGGCGGCGGCTATGGCGGCTTCATCCAGCGGATTCGGCGGCTCGGGCTGGGTGCCCTCAGGGGAAGTATCTGGGGAACCGGTCCCCGGTGTGGAGTTAGACATGTACTGTTCTTACCTGTTTCCGGCCCTAGTTGGGTTCTGGCTTATCATTGCAAGTCTAGTAGACGCCCCCGACCGGGCCGTCATACTGCCGCAGGGAGGTGCCATGCCGTCCGTACCGATCGTTCCCCGCCCGTACGCAGTCTCCATCCGCCGCTGGATCAACCTGCTGAATCTCTCCACCCCTGCGGGTCTGCTGCTGGCACGAGCCACCGGGTGCAGCATCACCCCGGGTCCGCAGAAGACCACCCTCGCCGGGGACTACCCTCTTCCCCTCCCCCGTGCGGCCGCCTTCACCGTCGGCAACGTGGTCCTCTACCGTTCCTCCTCTGCCCGCCGTATCCAGGCGCCGGACAGCCCGCTGCTGCGCCACGAGATCCGCCACAGCTCGCAGTACGCGCTCCTGGGTCCGTTCTTCCTGCCGGCGTACTTCGCCGCCTCCGCCCTGTCCCGCACCTTCGCCGGGGATCCGGCGTCGGCGAATCCGTTTGAACGGCTGGCAGGACTGCGCGACGGCGGCTACCGTCCGAACCCCGGAAGGCCGCGGCGGCGTCCCCGGGCCGCCGGTCCGGGCCGACCCGGCCGCCCCTTCCGCAGCAGATAGAGCTATTCCTTTATTCGAACATATGTTCTAATAAAGGAATGAGGTGGCAAGGTCAGGAACTAAATGCACCGTCCGCGCAGGGCGACGATCGCCGCACGGGAGAGGTTCCAGGTTCCATGCCTTTGGAAGCTGCCGGCCCGGCGGCATCCGATTCGGTGCTGCCCCTTCCTGCGGGGCCCGGCACCACCGATCCCCTGATTCCGCTGCAGGGCCTGGTCCGCTCCGTACGCACCCCGGACTTTGCCGGCGTGACCTTCCACGAGGTCCTGGCCAAGTCGGTACTGAACAAGGTGGGCGGCGGCTCGAACATGCCCTTTGAATGGACCGTCAACCCGTACCGCGGCTGCAGCCATGCCTGCGTTTACTGCTTCGCCCGCAAAACCCACACCTACCTGGATATGGACAGCGGCGCAGATTTCGACAGCCAGCTGGTGGTCAAGGTCAATGCTGCCGAGGTGCTGCGGCGGGAACTCGCCCGGCCCTCCTGGCAGCACCACCATGTGGCCATGGGAACCAACACTGATCCCTATCAGCGCGCCGAGGGCCGCTACAAGCTGATGCCAGGCATCATCCGTGCCCTGGCGGACAGCGGCACCCCGTTCTCTATATTGACCAAGGGCACCCTGCTGGCTCGGGACATCCCGCTCCTGAAGGAAGCCTCCGCACAGACCGAGATCGGGATGGGCATTTCACTGGCGCTGGTGGACCCGGAACTGGCCAAGCGGGCGGAACCGGGAACGCCCACACCCCGTGCACGGCTGGAGCTGATCAGCCGCCTCCGCGACGCCGGCCTGCCGTGTTCGGTCATGGCCATGCCCATCCTGCCGTGGCTCACCGACGGCGATGAATCCCTGGACGCCCTATTCTCCGCGCTCGCTGCTGCCGGGGCCACGGGTGTCACGGCGGGAGCACTGCACCTGCGCCCCGGAGCCCGCGAGTGGTACCTGCAGTTCCTGGCCCGGCACTACCCGGAGCTCTCCGGCAAGTACGCCGGCCTGTACGGCAAGGGCACCTACGCATCCAAGGAATACCGCGACTGGCTGGCCGGGCGGATCCGCTTCTTCAAAGCCAAGTACGGCTTCACCGGCGGCGCCCGGTTCCTGCGGCCGACGGGGGAAACGGCTCCCGGAGAGGGAAGGCCGGACGCCGCACCGGCTGCCGGCCAAGAGGCACTGTTCTAGCTCCCGGCAGCGACCGTTTGCTGCAGGGCGGTAACGATGGGCAGGTCAGCCGGTATCCAGGGCAGCTCCATCAGTGCCTTTTCGGTGAGGTCCACCCAGCGAAGCTCGTCGTGGTCTTCCAACGGCTCGGGTGTCCCGTCGGTGACTTCTGCCAGCCACACGCGCATTGCGGCGGAACTGTTGAGCGGCCAGCCCTGCGCCAAGGGGCCGGGGACTTCAGCACCCAACTCGACCCGGATCCCCAGCTCCTCAGCCAGTTCGCGGTGCAGCGCCTCCGTGCAGCCTTCCCCGGGTTCCACCTTTCCGCCCGGAAACTCCCATAATCCGGCGAGCGCTTCGGGGGCGCTTCGGCGCGCTGCCAGGAGTTTCGAGGGCCGAACGAGGGAATCCAGGACCGCGGCGCCCACCACCTGCACGCTGGGCGATAAACGGGGAGCCGCCGTACCGGACTGGCTGGAGTTCTCTTGAGAATGCATCCACCGAGCTTAACCGGTTTGCCCGATTCCCTTCGTCCTCCGGAGCGGTGCACTGCCCACGGCAACCGTGGCATCTGTTTCCTCATCCCGGAGAATCTGCGGGGACAGTCCTGCCGCAGCAAGCAGCCCGTCCACGGCGGCGGCCTGTTCCTCGCTGCATTCGATCAGGACTTTCCCCCGGGAGCCTAGCCACTGCGGAGCTTCGCTGATGATGCGTCCCACCGTATCGAGTCCGTCCCGGCCGCCGTCGAAGGTGACGGCAGGCTCGTAGTTCCGTGCTTCGCGCGGCAGCGTGCCCAACGCCGCGGTGGGGACGTAGGGTGCGTTGGCAACAACGAGGTCGACCCGCCCGCGCAGCTCGCCGGGCAGCGCCAGAAAGAGGTTCCCCTGCAGGACGGAGGCCTGCGGAAGATTGCGGCGGGCACATGCGACTGCTTCCGGATGAAGGTCGACGGCATATATCCGGCAGTCCGGTACGGCCGCCGAGATTACCATCGCGACCGCCCCCGATCCGCAGCACAGCTCCACCACCAGGGCTGTACTCCGTCCTGCAAGCACATGGACAGCCTGTGCGGCCAGGAACTCCGTACGCCGCCGCGGAACAAACACTCCCGGCCGCAGTGCCACCCGGAGACCTCCGAAAGACGCCCAGCCAAGAATCTGTTCCAGCGGCTGTCCGTCCAGCCGCCGGGCCACCATAAGCTCCAGCACCCCTGCGCCGGGGGCGTCCGACAGCAGCAGGAGCGCTTCTTCTTCGGCGAAGACGCACCCTGCATCCCGCAGGCGGGACACCAGCCCCTCGGGAATTTCACGGCTCTGCACGCGTTAACCGTGACAGGCCGACACTGCCGGCACCAGTCCCCCGTTCTACCGGCCACACCCCCTCCCGCAGCAGGGAACCTTCTCCGTGCACAGCTGTGCACTAGGCTTGAGGGGACGAAGCCGTCCCGGCGTCCGGCAGGAGCATTTCCTGCTCGTTGACCGTGAACGCCGTCCGCAGCGGCACAGCCGCATCCCCACTCCTGAAAGCGAACATGTCCCGGAGCACCACCGCGCCCATTTCATTGTCCGGCCAGCGCACACCCGGCAACCGCCGTACCACCGCTGCCAAGGCCATAGTCGCCTTGGCCGTGGGCAGTTTCGCGATCGGCACCACTGAATTCAGCATTATGGGCCTGTTACAGGAGATGGTCGAAGACCTGGACATCTCCGTCCCCGCGGGCGGCCATGTGATCTCTGCCTACGCAATGGGCGTTGTGGTGGGGGCTCCCGTGCTTGCGGCACTCGGAGCCCGGATGCCCCGCAAGACCCTGGTACTGGGCCTGATGCTCTTCTTCGCCCTGAGCAACTTATCTTCGTTCTTTGCCGGGGATTACTCCTGGCTGCTTTTCACCCGATTCCTGTCGGGGCTCCCGCACGGCGCCTTCTTCGGCGTTGCAGCGGTTATTGCCGCATCGCTGGTGGCACCGACGCGCCGGGCCTGGGCCATCTCGATGGTCATGCTGGGGCTGAGCATCGCCAACGTTATAGGAGTCCCTTTTGCGACCTGGCTGGGACAGCAGGCAGGGTGGCGGTGGATGTTCGTCCTGGTGGCGGGCATCGGTCTCCTGAGCGTTGCCATGGTGGCCCGTTTCGTCCCGTACCAGGCACCCCTGGCCGGTGCCAGCATCAAGGGTGAGCTTAGCGCCCTCGGACGTACCCAGGTGTGGCTGGCCTTGTTGGTAGGAACGGTCGGTTTCGGCGGATTCTTCGCCGTGTATTCCTACATCGCGCCCACCATGACCGAGGTGGCAGGCATCTCCGAGAACGTACTGCCCGTCGTCGTCGGGCTCTACGGCGTGGGTCAGGTGATCGGCAACGTGGCCGGCGGACGGCTGGCCGATATCAATGTCATGGGCAGCATCTACGCGATCCTGGGCGGCACGGTGGTAATCCTGCTGGCCTACGCGTGGGCGGTGCAGTACGCCGTGACCGCCATGGTGCTGGTTTTCCTGGTCGGGGTGATCGGCTCAATGCTGACGCCGCCGCTGCAGACCAGGCTGCTGGATGTTTCGCCGGGTGCCGAGTCACTGGCATCGTCACTGAACCATGCGGCCCTGAACCTGGCCAATGCGCTGGGAGCGCTGCTGGGCGGCGTCGTTATTGCCTGGGGCTGGGGGTACCGCTCCCCCGCTGTGGTGGGAGCGGTACTCGCCCTGCTTGGTCTGGCTATTGCGCTGATCAGCGGGTCCCTTGACCGGCGTCCTGCGCGTTCTTCGAAGCAAATACATCAGGCTCCAGGTAAATAGCGGTAGCGATCGGCACTGCGGCGCGGATCCGCGCCTCCGCAGCGTTGATGCCGTCGGCAATCTCCTGCCCGGTATCGCTCTTGGCCATGGTGATCTTGGCGGCCACAAGCAGTTCCTCCGGACCCAGGTGCAGGGTCTTGAGGTGGATGATGCGCGTTTCGGGGTCTTCCTGGATGGCAGCTTCAATCCGGCGCACGTCGGCCTGCGTTGCAGACTCACCGAGCAGCAGGGACTTCGTCTCCATGCCCAGGATCACGGCAATAACGACCAGCAGCACACCGATCATGGCCGTGCCCAGCGCATCCCAGATGCCGTTGTGGGTCAGCAGGGTCATGCTCACGCCGAACAGGGCGAAGACCAGGCCAAGGAGGGCACCCAGGTCTTCGAGCAGGACAACGGGCAGTTCCGGTGCCTTGGCGGTACGGACGAACTGCTTCCAGCTCTGCTTGCCGCGCGTATGGTTCGATTCCCTGATGGCCGTGCGGAAGGAGAACGCTTCGGCAATGATGGCACCGACGAGCACTGCCAGCGGTACCCACCACCAGCGGCCCTCGATCGGGTGCGGATCCTGCCACTTGTGGTACGCCTCGTAGAGGGCGAACAGTCCGCCGGCGCTGAAGAGGACGATGGAGACGATGAACGCGTAAACGTAGCGTTCCCGGCCGTAACCGAAGGGGTGGTCGGGACTGGCCTGGCGCCGTGCGCGTTTGCCGCCCACGAGCAGCAGTGCCTGGTTGCCGGAGTCGGCAACCGAGTGGATAGCCTCCGCGAGCATGGAGGATGAACGCGTTAAGGCGAAGGCAATGAACTTCATGACCGCAATGGCCAGGTTGGCGCTCAGCGCCGCGATAATCGCCTTATTACCGCCGCTGGCAGCCATATAAGACCCGCTTCTCGTTGTACTTGGATTGGCTGGTTCAGCTGTCCGGAGACAACTGTTACCAATACGCTATGGGAGAAGTTCTGCCGGGAAAAGACGGCGCTGCGGTTTGCTGCCAGCGCGGTTTGCGGGGGAACCGGCGGGTTACCCGTTCTGTGCGCGCGCGGAGGCGTAGAGGCACACAGTTGCGGCCGTGCCGACGTTCAGGCTCTCAGCCCGGCCGTAGAGCGGGACAGCGACGCGGTGGTCCGCTGCGGCCAGTTCCGCATCGGACAGGCCCTGAGCCTCGTTGCCGAAGAGCCATGCTGTGGGCTGCTCAAGCTGCGGAAGAGCCGCCTCTGCGGCTGCGTCCTCCCCCTCGGAGCGGGAACCGCCGGCGGCCGCGGCTCCGCCGAAGCGGCGCACCGCGCTCAGGTCCTGCAGCCGGTCCAGATTGACGTTGCCGTAACCGTCGGCGGCCAGGACCGTGACTCCTGCCGCCTGCAGGGCGTTGATAACCTCGGCGAAGTCTGCGCCTGTAACCACCGGCAGGTGAAAGAGCGACCCTGCGGTGGAACGCACCGCTTTGGGATTGTAGATGTCCACGCTGGACGCCGTGAGCACTACGGCGTCCGCACCGGCGGAATCCGCTGCCCGCAGCACAGTGCCCGCATTGCCTGGATCCCGCACCTCGCACAACACGGCAACGAGCTTCGCCCCCGAGGCGAGGACATCCTCGAGCGTGGCCGTGGAGGTCTGGCATACAGCCACGATCCCCTGCGGGGAAACGGTGTCAGCCATGGCGGCCAGGACTTCGTCGGTGGCCAGTCGGAGCATCACGCCAGAGGCCAGATCAGCCAGCTCGGGCAGACGATCCAGGCAGGCCTCGGTGGCATAGACCTCGTGGACGACGGCGGGACCGCCGTCGACCGCGGCCGCACGGTGCGCGGAAAGCGCCTCCCGTACGGCCTGCGGACCTTCGGCCAGGAAGCGGCCGGTTTTTAAGCGCGAAGAGCGCCCGGCAAGCTTCGCTACATCACGGACCCGATCGGCTCGGGGGTTGGACATAAGCGGTGCCTGCGGGCGCCCTTCAAGGTTCATCGGCTTGGAGGAACCGACTTAGCCCTGGAACTTCTGGCGGGATTCTCCGCCAGCAGGCTCCAGGCCTGCAGCCTTGGCTGCTTCAACGGAGTTGAACCAGTACTCGGCAACGGTCTGCTCGTACCAGGTGGAACCCGGAACGTGGTACTTGCCCGAACCCAGGTTGCCCTTGATGACGAAGCCTTCCGGGGCGTCGCCCTCGGAAGCCTTGAAGCCGCCCTGAGCGGTGGCAACAGCAGCAGCCGGCTTTTCAGCGGCGGCCGGAGCAGCAGCCTTGGCAACCGGAGCGGCGGCGACGGCCGGAGCCGAGGTGTCGGACGGCAGTGCGTCCTTGGCAAGCTGGACCAGTGCGGCGAAGGCAGCAGCGTCATTGACGGCCAGTTCAGCCAGCATGCGGCGGTCAACCTGGATCTCGGCCAGCTTCAGGCCCTGGATCAGGCGGTTGTAGGTCAGGCCGTTGGCGCGGGAAGCAGCGTTGATGCGCTGGATCCACAGGCGGCGGAAGTCGCCCTTGCGCTTGCGGCGGTCGCCGTAGCTGTACACAAACGAGTGCAGCAGCTGCTCTTTGGCCTTACGGACCAGGCGCGAACGCTGTCCGCGGTAACCCTTGGCGCGCTCGAGAATAACCCGACGCTTCTTGTGGGCGTTAAGCGCCCGCTTCACACGTGCCACGTGCGTACTCCTTTTGGTAAATCTCCCCGACTTCAAAAAAGTCTCTGCACCTGTAAACCCAGGCGGGGAAAGCTTGATGGGTGACGCCGGCCCGGACGGGACGGCTATCGGGGACTGGCTAGATGCCGAGCATCTTCTTGATGACCTTGGCGTCCGCCGGTGCCACGAGCTTGTCGTTGGCGAGGCGGCGGGTCAGCGTGGAAGGCTTGTGCTCCAGGTAGTGGCGGCGGTTAGCCTGCTGGCGCTTGAGCTTGCCGGTACCGGTCAGCTTGAAGCGCTTCTTGGCGCCACTGTGGGTCTTCATCTTCGGCATGTCTACCGATCTCCTTTAGGTTTCCGCGGGCAGGCCCGCGGGGCTTCGGACACCTTTGCGGGTGCCAGGGCTTATTACTGGACGCCGGAACGAGGCGCAGTGCAGTGAAACTACTCTGCAGTTCCGGGCTTGTTCTGGCCGGTGGTCCCCCGCGAGGAGGACGGCTTGCCGGCAGGCTTCGGTGCTGCGGCAGGCTTGGGCCGGGCTGCAGGCTTCGGCGCAGGCTTTGCAGCCGTCGGCTTCGGAACCGCTGCAGGCTTGGGCGCTGCGGCAGGCTTCGCTGCTTCTGCCGGCTTCGCGGGCTCGGCCGGCTGGGCGGGAGCGGCAGCTTCAGCGGCAGGCGCTGCGGCCGGCCTGCTGGCTGCTGCCACACGGCGTGCCTCGGTTGCAGCCTTTTCGGCAGCTGCAGCCCTGGCCCGCTTTGCGGCCTGTTCCTTTTCAGCCTGCTCCTGCTCTGCACGGGCCTTGTCGGCAGCTTCAGCGGAGGAACCCAAACGCAGTCCGTCCGGAAGCAGGTCCGCGAGGCTCTGCGTCATAGGAGCAGCCTTCTCGGAGGTGTTCACCCGTTCGGGTGCCTCTCCGTTCTTCACTGCCTCGTTCGCTGCCTTGGCATCGGCGCGCTGGGTTGCCCGTCGCGCTTCTGCCTTGGCCTCGGCCTTGTTCTTCACCGGGCCAATGACCATGACCATGTTGCGGCCGTCGATACGCGGGGTGGACTCAACCACACCCACCTCGGCAACATCCTCAGCGAACTTGTTCAGCAGCTTCATGCCCATTTCGGGGCGCTGCTGTTCACGTCCACGGAACTGGATCATGGCCTTGACCTTGTCACCGGCGGCCAGGAAGCGCATGGCGTGTCCGCGCTTGGTTTCGTAGTCGTGGGTGTCGATCTTCAGGCGGAAGCGGATTTCCTTCAGAACGGTGTTCGTCTGGTTCTTCCGGGCTTCGCGTGCCTTGACGGCGGCTTCGTACTTGTACTTGCCGAAGTCCATTAGTTTGCACACCGGAGGCTTCGCCTGCGGTGCTACCTCAACAAGATCCAGGTCAGACTCGGCAGCCAGACGAAGCGCGTCCTCAATCCGGACCACTCCGACCTGCTCACCCGCCGGACCTACCAGCCGCACCTCGGGGACGCGGATCCGATCATTGATTCTTGGCTCGCTAATGTTGCAGCTCCTGTGCTCTTCAAAACGGCTACCGCCTGCAAATGAAGAAGGCCTCCAATTGCAAGCGCAATCGAAGGCCCTGTGGGGGTCGGCAGGAACTGCCCCGAAGCCAGTTCGAAGGCAGTTAGCTCCCGGAATAAACCGCAGTAGTACTGCAGCCCGTCCGGGGCCGACCTGAACCCGGCAACTCTGCCGCCAACGAGGGCGGTCAGGCTGACGCGGGTGGGAGGGGTCTCCGCTTGCATACCGGCGACGTAAGCTTCCAGGAGGAAAGTGTGATTTTCATCCCGCCCGTGATGGGCATTGAAAGTAACGACAACCAGTCGGTCTGTGACAAGCTTACCAGTATGAGTACCCCACAGAGCAATCCGGCAGGCGAAGCAACCCGCCACTCCTTCCCGGGAACACCAGCAGAGTCCGAATCTGCGGCAGCAGCACAGCAGGAAGTCGTCGAGCAGATGCGCGACATTGCCGAGGTGCCGGCCATCGAGGTCATTACGACGGCGGCCGTGCACCTGATGAGCGCAGCAGCCGTGAAGTGCGGCCTGGCCGAAGGCGATGACGCCGAGGAGCTCAAGGACCTGGACGAGGCCCGCAAGCTGATTACTGCCCTGGCCGGTTTTGTCACCGCCGCCGCTCCGGAGATCGGCAGCCAGCATGCCGGTCCGTTGCGCGATGGACTGCGTTCCCTGCAGCTGGCCTTCCGCGAAGCTTCCGTTATCCAGGATGCTCCGGGCAAGGGTCCGGGCGAAAAGTTCACCGGCCCCGTCAGCTAGGACTCCGTTCCTCCCCCACACCATTGATCCACCATTGATTGCCCGAAGGGCCTGACGCCGGCGGCTGCCGGTACCGTGGAATCCGCGGCAGGCCCTTCGGGCTTTTTCCTGCCCGGAACCTAGCGGACCGGTTCCGGGCGTCGGACGAACCACCGGACTGTAAGCGTCACCAGCGCCAGCAGGGCTGCGGAGCCGCCGGCCATCAGGAAGCCGGACCAGGGACCAATGACGTCGATGGCCAGACCTGCCACCGGCGCCCCCAAGGCGGTGCCGGCAGTCATTGACGAGCCGTACCACCCCATGGCTTCGCCCCGCCGTTCCTCCGACACGAGGTCAGCCACCCGCTCGGATGCCGAAGACAGCACCGGCGCACAGAGCAGACCCGCGGGAATTGAAAGCAGTGCGAGGCTGAGAGTGCTCGTGGCGAAGGCCATCGGCATGGTCAGGACGGCCATGGCCAGCAGAAGCAGCATCGGCGAGATCCGCCGGTTCATGGCTCCGTAGAGAATTCCGCCGACAGCCGACGCCGCACACCACGCGACGAACACGATGCCGACCTCGGACGGGTTTCCGCCGGCTTCCACCAGCGCCACAATGCCGACGTCCGTGCTGGACAGCAGCAGCCCCGCGCCGACGGAGACCGCAAAGACCACCGCCACGCTCGGGGTAAACCAGCCGAAGCTTCCCGCGAGGCCGTTTCGCAGCCTGCCGAACAGGTTCTGCGGCCCGCCCGGCAGGCCCGCACCGGTCAGTTCCATCGGTGCTTCCTGCACGTTTGCCGGGGCCACGGCGACGGCGGCGGCCGCAGCGGCATCCTGCTCGTCGGCGGCGGTCACGGCGTTCCTGGGTTCGGCGGTCCGGGTCGGCGGGTTGAACCAGATCAGGAGCAGTCCCGCTACTGCGGCGGACACCCCGACTGCGGTCAGTCCGATAACCGACGAGCGCGTTGCTATCACCGCACCCAGTGCAGGGCCCATCATGAAAATCAGCTCGGTGGCGATGGAATCCAGCGCGAAGGCGGTACGCCGCTGTTCGCCCGTGGCCAGCACGCCCAGCGACTGCCGCACGACACTGAAGACCGGAAGCGTGAACACGCCGCCGATCAGCGCCAGGACCAGCAGCCATTCGAAGCTGGCGTGCGGAGCAAGACTCCAGATGACTGCTTCGGCAATGACCGAGGGAATCAGGGCACGCCGCAGGCCCACGGTGTCCACGCGGCGGCCGCGCCAGGGGGCACCCACCGCGATGCCGATGGTGACGACGGCGGCAACGGCACCTGCCGCTGCGTAGCCCTTGTCCATGGTGTTGACCACGTGCAGGGTCAGCAGCACTCCGGCGGCGGAATGCGGGAAACGGGCGATCATCCCGATGAGCAGGACACGGCGGATAGGAGCTATCCGCAGCATCTCGCGGTACAGGCCAAAGTTCACGGCAGTTCTCTTCTGGCGGCTACGCCGGACGGGTCAGCGCGTGATTTTCAGGTCAAGTGAATCCACGCGCTCGACAAACTCGGGGTTGGCAGTCAGGCGCTGCTGCAGTCCGGCCGCCAGGGCAGAAACGTCCTGCGGATCCAGTCCGGGCGCAAGCTGAAGCACCATTCTAAGCTCAGGGCCGACCCCTCCCCCGGCGACCGGGGTACCGGCGGCAGTCCGCGACGCGGTCCCCGGTCCCTGTTGGAGGGTCACCGCCAGGATCCGGGGGTCCGGCCCGGCGGCGGCTTCGGCCGCCGCGACGAGTCCGGGGTCGGAATAGGAGGGCACCCACTCCTGCTGCTGGGCCAGGGCCCACATGGCCGGACGCCGTACCACGAAGGTGAATTCGGCTCCCGGGTCGATAACCAGCAGCTGGGCGTCTTCGGCGACCGCGGAGAGCGCGGCACGGTTGGCGTAGACCGCAACCGGCCGGGCTTCGGGATGCCAGTGTTCCAAAGCGGCCACCGAGGTGAACACCGGCAGCGCCTTGCGGCCGTCCGGCGCACTGAGCGTCACCAGCGCCATATCGGCCTGCTTGTCCGCGGTCAGCCCGTGATCGGATTCCGCTTCCTCGCCCAGCACGGCGACGATCGGCACGAAGACGCGGGCAGTGGCCAGGGAGGCCACAACTTCCGCTTCGCTTCCGCTCCCGGCTATCAGTTTCGCCAGGGCCGCCGCGTAGCCGGCGTCGGTCTGTCCGTTGTCGGAGTCGAAGTTGTGCAGCGGGTTTCCCTCGCCGGCCAGGTCCCGTCCGGACCACGGCCGGCCTGCGGAATCGGTGGGGCCGCCGGCCCCGGCAAGGGCCGCAGCGATGTGGCCGGGCAGTTCGCGCGCTGCCATGCCTAGCGCTCCGGGTGCCCGGCGACGTCGAGGGCCTGGGGCAGCGTAAACGCACCGGCGTAGAGTGCCTTGCCCACAATGGTGCCTTCGAGTCCCAGCGGAACCAGTTCGCGGAGCGCAGCCAGGTCATCGAGGCTGGAGATGCCGCCGGATGCGACTACGGGACGGTCGGTGCGTTTCAGGACCTCACGGAGCAGTTCCAGGTTGGGTCCGCGCAGCGTGCCGTCCTTCGTGACGTCCGTAACCACGTAGCGGGCGCAGCCGGCCTCTTCCAGCCGGGCCAGGACCTCCCAGAGGTCCCCGCCTTCCTGGGTCCAGCCGCGTGCGGCGAGGGTGGTGCCGCGTACGTCTAGGCCGACGGCGATGGCCTGGCCGTAGCGGGCAATGGCGCTGGCGGTCCACCCCGGGTTCTCCAGTGCCGCTGTTCCCAGATTGACGCGGGCAGCGCCGAGCTCCAGCGCCTTTTCGAGGGACTCGTCATCCCGGATGCCGCCGGACAGTTCCACCTTGATATCCAGGGACTTCACTACGCGGCTGAGCAGGTCAAGGTTCGAACCTCGCCCGAACGCTGCGTCGAGGTCCACGAGGTGGACCCATTCGGCGCCGTCGTTCTGCCACGCCAGGGCTGCGTCCAGCGGATCGCCGTAGCTGGTCTCACTGCCGGCCTCGCCCTGCACCAGTCGCACGGCTTGGCCGTCCGCTACGTCAACGGCGGGCAGCAGTTCAAGGACAGGGGTTTCGCTGAAGGGCATTTGGATGCTTTCGGTGGTGGGGTCAGGAAAGGTCGAGGGTCAGCAGGTACGCGCCCAGCAGGGCCAATCCGGCCAGGACCCAGAAACTGATAACAATGATTTTGGACATGCCCTGGCTGCGGAAGGACACCGCTCCGCCGATAAGCAGTCCGGCCAGGCCCATGAGGACAACGCTCCACATATCGGTGCCTAGCCCAGGGTCTTCAGCCAGTTGTTCAGCAGCGCCGCACCGGCGTCACCGGACTTTTCCGGATGGAACTGGGTGGCCGACAGCGCACCGTTCTCCACCGCGGCGATGAACGGGCCGCCGTGATCCGCCCAGGTGACCTGCGGCGGGCGCATGGCGGGCTGGGTGACGTCGAAGTCCCATTTCTGCACCCCGTAGCTGTGCACGAAGTAGAACCGCTGGTCCTCGATGCCCTCAAACAGGGCCGAACCTTCCGGCGGAGTCACGGTGTTCCAGCCCATGTGGGGTACGACGTCGGCGGCCAGGCGCTCGACCACGCCGGGCCATTCGCCCATCCCCTTGGTCCGGACCCCGTGTTCCACGCCTTCGTCAAAGAGGACCTGCAGGCCAACGCAGATGCCCAGGACCGGCCGGCCGCCGGCTACGCGGCGTCCGATCATGCGGATCGCATCCACGTCCTTGAGCCCCTGCATCACGGCGGCGAAGGCTCCGACGCCGGGCACCACCAGTCCGTCGGCGTTCAGCACGTCGTCAGGTTTGGCGCTGAGCGTGACGTTGGCGCCGGCGTGCTCCAGGGCGCGGACCGCCGAACGGATGTTGCCGGAACCGTAGTCCAGGACAGTGACGTTACGGGGACTCACAGTGCTCCCTTCGTGGAGGGGATGCCCTCGACGCGCGGATCGGATTCGACGGCTGCGCGCAGGGCACGGGCAAAGGCCTTGAACTGGGCCTCGACAATGTGGTGCGGATCGCGCCCGCCGAGGACCCGCATGTGAAGGCAGATCTGGGCGTGCAGGGTGATGGCCTCGAACACGTGGCGGGTCAGGGACCCGGTGAAGTGTCCGCCGATCAGGTGGTATTCCTGGCCGGCCGGCTCCCCTGAGTGCACCAGGTATGGGCGCCCGGAGATATCGACGACCGCGTTTGCCAGCGCTTCGTCCAGGGGCACGGTGGCTTCGCCGAAGCGGCGGATGCCGGCCTTGGTGCCCAGGGCGGTCTTCAGCGCCTCGCCGATGCTGATTGCAATGTCCTCGACCGTGTGGTGGACGTCGATGTGGGTGTCGCCGGTGGCCCGGACGGTGAGGTCCATCAGGGAGTGCTTGGCCAGCGCGGTCAGCATGTGGTCGTAGAACGGCACCGAGGTGCTGATGTCGGCACGGCCGGTGCCGTCCAGGTCCAGCTCGACGAAGACGGACGATTCGCTGGTGGTCCGCTCAAGGCGGGCGGTGCGTCCGGTGGCGGTCTCCACAGTCATGGGGTTCCTTCACGAAGATTGGAAGCGGGGCAATAGGCAAAGCCCGGCAGGTCATCAGTTTAGTCCCGAACGCCCCGACTCCCTGAAACGGACATCCCGGGGGCCCGGCGGACGCTCAGGCGGCGAGCAGTTCCCGCAGCCGTGTCAGGAACGCAGTGGTTTCGGCTTCCGTGCCGGCCGTGACCCGCAGATGGCCCTCGATGCCGATGTCCCGGACGAGGACACCTGCCTCGAGCAGGCCTTCCCACACCGCCCGGGGATTCTCCATACCGCTGAACAGCACGAAGTTGGCGTCCGACGGCGCCGGTTCCAGTCCGAGCGCACGCAGTTCCGTGACGATGCGGTCCCGCTGGCCCTTGATGTCTTCCACATTGGACAGGAGCGCATCGGCGTGGGTGAGGGCCGCATTCGCGGTCGCCTGCGTGAGTGCGGAGAGGTGGTAGGGCAGGCGGACCAGGCGAAGCGCGTCCGCGATCTGCGGTGCTGCGGCAAGGTAGCCGATGCGGGCTCCGGCGAGTGCGAAGGCCTTCGACATGGTCCGGGAAACAATCAGCCGTTCCCGGCCAGGGAGCAGCTGTAGCGCGCTGGGGGTATCGGCGTGGGAGAACTCGGCGTAGGCCTCGTCCACCACCACGATGGCATTGGAGGCTTCTCCTGCTTCATAGGCGGCTTCGATCACCTCAAGTTCCAGGGCCGTACCCGTGGGGTTGTTCGGGGTGCACAGGATCACGATGTTGGGTGCCTGCGCCCGGATCTGCTCCGCGGCCGATGCGGGGGTCAGGGAGAAGTCCCGGTCCCTCGTCCCGGTCACGTACGCGGTGCCGGTGCCGCTGGAGAGCAGCGGGTACATGGAATAGGTGGGAGGGAAGCTCATGGCCGTCCGCCCGGGTCCGCCGAAGGCCTGCAGGATTTGCTGGAGAACCTCATTGGAACCGTTGCCGGCCCAGATATTCTCCGCAGCCAGTCCGTGGCCGAGGTATTTGGCCAGGTTTTCCCGCAGCAGCGTGAATTCGCGGTCCGGATATCTGTTCAGGCCGGCGACCACTGATTCAATCTCGGCCATAATGGCCCGGCGCACATGCTCCGGAAGTCCGTGCGTGTTTTCATTGACGTTCAGCAGGATGGGCACATCCAACTGGGGGGCGCCGTACGGGGTCAGGCCCCGCAGATCATCGCGCAGGGGAAGTCTGTTCAGGTTTTCCAACTGTTCGTTCACCACTACAGCTTAGGACGCTGCGCGGTGACGTTGTATTTGACCGACTTCCAGCACCCCTCTGTTACGGGTGCATGCAGGTAAGGATCGTCGGAATGCCCTGGCTGGGAAATCAGCGCGAGACCGGGATGTAAATCTGGCTGCCGACGGGGACGGTGGCGTCCGCCAGGTTGTTGATTTCCACAATGTCCGCCACCACGGTGCGGGGATCCCGGTCCGGAGCGAACTCGGTGGCGAGCGACCAGAGCGAATCACCGGCGGACACACCCACCTGGATGGTGCGTGTCTGCTCCTGGGCGTCCCCCGAAGCCATAGCCGGTGCGGTGAAGAATCCGATAAAGACCAGCAGTGCGGCGGCCACGATCATCAGCGGAGCGCCGACCAGGACGAGCCGGCCGCGCCGCGTCAGGCGCAGCGGGACCGATGCCTGGGTGTCCGCAGCATCGGCAGCGCGGGCGGCAGCAGCGGGCCCTTCCGGGGCACGTTCAGTGAGACTCTGTGCGGTGAAGGGAAGTACGTGTACTGACATGTCAATACCTTTCCGGTCCGAAGGGCAGCTCCGCCGATTCCCCCGCTTCCCGCAAAAGCACCGGGAATTACAGTGTGGCTCGAAACTGCATTCGAACATCTGGTGGGCCCGCCGAGGTGTCGGCGGGCCATTTTGAAACTCAGGGTCATCCTCATACTCGAACGTATGTTCTAACCTGTACTCGAACATTTCTAGCACTTATCTACGAACATTGTCGAGACTCGCTCGAATATATGTTTGAAAATGTGGCTGCGCTCCCCTAGCGTTGAACCTGTTGGAAGCGGCTGGGACCAACTAACCATCCGGCACTGACAAAACGACTTGGCGGGACAGACCACCGCACCCGTTATCACCGCATCACCGCATCACCGCAGGACCGCAGGACAAACCAGATACACCGCAAGAACCATCCGGCCCGCATTCACGGGCCGACTGTGAAGGGAAGCCGACGTGGCCCGTGTTACCAATGGCAGCACCCCCTCCCCTGCCGCGCCCGCTCCGGCAGGACGCACCAAGGGCCTTACCGCCCGCCAGACGAAGATCCTGGAAACCATCCAGCGTTCGGTGAACGCGAACGGTTACCCGCCGTCCATGCGGGAGATCGGCGACATCGTGGGCCTGGCCAGCCTTTCCAGCGTTACGCACCAGCTGAGCCAGTTGGAGAAGCTGGGCTATATCCGCCGCGACCCCAAGCGGCCGCGTGCCATGGAGATACTGGTTCCGCTGATGCTCCGCGATGCTCCCCCGCGCCGCGGCAAAGGCAACGCGGCGAACGCCGGGAACGCCGGGGACGCTGCTGACGGCGCCGCGAAGGGCGGCCTGGGCTCCGGCGGCAGCAACGCACGCACGCCCGGCTCCGGCAGCGTCTCCGACCTCACCACCGCAATCGACACCGCGATGGTTCCGCTGGTCGGACGGATCGCTGCCGGCGGGCCGATCCTGGCCGACCAGCAGGTTGAAGAGATGGTCCCGCTGCCGCGCCAGCTCGTCGGGCACGGCGACCTCTTTATGCTTCGCGTGGCGGGCGATTCCATGGTGGATGCGGCCATCTGCGACGGTGACTGGGTGGTTGTCCGGCGCCAGCCCACCGCCGAAAACGGTGACATTGTCGCGGCCCTGCTCGAAGACGAAGCGACCGTGAAGACCTTCCGACAGCGCAACGGGCACACCTGGCTGCTGCCCCAGAACACCCGCTATGAGCCCATCCTCGGTGACGAAGCCACCATTATGGGCAAAGTAGTCTCCGTAATGCGTTCGCTCTAGGCACACACTGAAAGTCCTGGCGAGACGGTAACAAGGACCACGCAAAAGCAGCACCGCCGGCATACGGCGGTGCTGCTTTTTGTTTCCGGGATCCCGTCAGGCGGGTTTTACTTCTTCGCTCCGGCGGGTTCCGCGGCGAGCCGCTTCAGCGCCTGAAGCACCACGGAACGGTCGGTGGTGGACCAGAAGGGCGGCAGGGCGGCCCGCAGGAAACTGCCGTAGCGTGCGGTTGCCAGGCGCGAGTCCAGCACGGCCACCACTCCCTTGTCTCCGGAAGCGCGGATCAGCCGCCCTGCCCCCTGCGCGAGCCGGACGGCCGCGTGGGTGGCCGAGACGCTCATGAAGCCGTTTCCCCCGGCCTTGGCAACCGCGCGGGTCCGGGCTGTCATCAACGGATCGTCGGGACGCGGGAACGGAATCCGGTCAATGATCACCAGCCGGCAGGAGGCGCCGGGGACGTCCACGCCCTGCCAGAGGGACATGGTGCCGAACAGGCAGGTCTCGTCGTCGTCGGCAAACTGCTGAACCAGGGCGGACATGGTGGATTCGCCCTGGCAAAGGATCGGAAAGTCGACCCGCTTCCGCAGTGCTTCCGCGGCTTCTTCCGCTGCACGGCGGGAAGAGAACAACCCCAGGGCGCCGCCGCCGGAGGCCTTGATCAGCGCCTCCAGTTCATCCAGCTGCTCCGGGGAGGTGCCGCGTCCCGGTTTCGGCAGGTCCTTGGCTACGTACAGCACACCCTGCCGGGGGTAGTCGAAGGGACTGCCGACGTCGGTCCCCGTCCATTTCGGTGCGCCGGCGCCCACCAGCCCCAGGGCTCCGGCAACCGGACCGAACTCCGACCCGATGGCGAGGGTGGCCGAGGTCAGCACCACGGTGTGGCCGTCGAACAGTCCTTCGCGCAGCCGTCCGGCCACGGACAGCGGGGCAACGTTGATGGTGGGCGGTGCATCTTCTTCCGGGGCGGTGTAACCGGTGCCCGGCGAGAAGGTGCTGGCACGCGATGCCCACAGCACCTCCCCCGAATTCACTGCGTCAAGGATGCGTTCGCACAGTTCCAGGACAGCCATCAGGCGCGAGCGTGCCATCTGGCGGCCGCCGTCGACGGCGTCGGAGCCTTCGGGTTTGGAATCGGACAGGGCCGTGCGGCAGGCTTCACGCACGGAGCCCAGCACCAGCTCCTGGTCTTCGGACAGTCCCGCTGCCAGCAGGCCGGAGGGAACCGGGGCAAAGACCGAGTCGAAGGCCCGGCCGGCGGCCGCAAGCGGCTCCATGGTCGCTGAGGTGTGCTTGCGCGCGGCGGAGACCGCTGCGGAAATGACGGTTCCGGAGAGCTGCCCGGTGACCGCGCCGGTGACGCGGTCCTGCAGCTCGTGCGCCTCGTCAATCACCACCACGTCGTAGTCCGGCAGGACCGCCAGTCCCTCGAACGCGCTGATGGCCAGCATCGCGTGGTTGGTGATCACCAGATCGGCGACGGCGGCCTTGGCGCGTGCCTGTTCGCTGAAACAGGCCTCCGCCACCGGGCATTTCTGCGCCCCCAGGCACTCCATCGAGGTGACGGAGACCTGACGCCAGGCACGGTCGCTGACGCCGGGAAGCAACTCATCCCGGTCACCGGTTTCCGTTTCCTGCGCCCATTCCTGCAGGCGGACGACGTCGCGCCCGAGCGCGGAGGTGGGCCCGCCGGCGGGAGCGGGATGGGAAACAGCCTGCTCGTCGCCAAGCAGGAACAGTGTTCCGGCTTCGTCTTCCTCGGGGAACCCGCCGCCGGTCTTGTGGACGCAGACGTAGTTGCTCCGGCCCTTGAGCAGGGCAACGTCGACCTCCCGGGGAAGCTTCGGTTCCAAGGTCTTCAGCAGGCGAGGGAGGTCCCGTCCGACAATCTGTGACTGCAGGGCCAACGTGGCCGTGGAGACCAGCGCGGGTTTGCTGCTCTCCAGCGCGTGGGCGATCAGCGGGATCAGGTAGGCAAGCGACTTGCCCGTACCTGTTCCGGCCTGGACCAGCAGATGGTCGCCGGACTCGATGGCCTCGGCCACCTGCCGGGCCATCTCGTGCTGGCCCGGCCGGTTCTGCCCGCCCATGGCCGCCACCGCGGTGTCAAGCAGTTCCAGGACCTGCTCCGGTCCCTGCGGGGCTTTCCTACCCATTGGTCACGAACTGCTCCAGCTCCGCTGCCAGCCCTTCACGAACCTTCACATGCAGCTGGGTGCCGGATTCGCCGTGTTCCAGGGACAGAATTTCGGCGTCCTCCTGATGCAGGCGGGAGACGACGTCGCCGCGCTCGTAGGGCACCAGCAGTTCCAGGTCCACGCCGGGGCGCGGAATGCCGTCGGAAATCGCCTGCAGCAGCTCGGGGATGCCCTCTCCGGTACGCGCCGAAACGACCACGTGGCGGGACTCGCGCTGACGCAGCCGCTCAAGAACGAACGGATCCGCTGCGTCGGCTTTGTTCAGCACGATGATTTCAGGCACCTTGCGGGCGTCGACTTCGGCCAGGACGGTACGGACGGCCGCAATCTGGCCTTCCGGGTCCGGGTGCGAAGCGTCAACGACGTGCAGGATCAGGTCTGCGTCGGCTACTTCCTCGAGGGTGGAGCGGAAGGCTTCCACCAGCTGGGTGGGCAGCGACCGGACAAACCCTACGGTGTCCGCCAGCGTGTACCCGATTCCGTCTTCGGTCTGGGCCTTGCGGATAGTGGGATCCAGAGTGGCGAACAGGGCGTTCTCCACCAGTACCCCGGCATCGGTGAGGCGGTTCAGCAGCGAGGACTTTCCAGCGTTGGTGTAACCGGCGATAGCTACGGACGGCACCGAGTTGCGGTGGCGGTTGGCCCGCTTGGTTTCCCGTGCCGGCTTCATGCCCGCGATTTCGCGGCGGAGCTTGGCCATCCGCGTGCGGATCTTCCGGCGGTCCAATTCGATCTTGGTTTCACCGGGGCCGCGCGAACCCATGCCGGCGCTGGCACTGCCGACCTGGCCGCCTGCCTGCCGGGACATCGATTCGCCCCAGCCACGCAGCCGCGGCAGAAGGTATTCCAGCTGCGCCAGTTCCACCTGCGCCTTGCCCTCGCGGGACTTCGCGTGCTGGGCAAAGATGTCCAGGATCAGCGCCGTCCGGTCAATGACCTTGACCTTGACGATGTCTTCCAGCCCGCGTCGCTGGGACGGAGCCAGTTCGCTGTCCACGATCACTGTATCGGCGCCGGTGGCCGTCACAATGTCCTTGAGCTCCTGGGCCTTGCCCGAACCGAGGAAGGTGCCGGGATCCGGCTTCAGCCGGCGCTGGATGATGCCGTCGAGGACTTCCGACCCCGCGGTTTCCGCCAGCGCGGCAAGTTCCTTCAACGAGTTTTCTGCGTCTGCGGCAGTGCCTTCGCTCCACAGTCCGGCGAGGACAACCCGTTCCAGCCGCAGCTGGCGGTATTCGACCTCGGTAACGTCTTCGAGTTCGGTCGAGAGGCCCGCTACGCGGCGCAGTGCGCGGCGTTCTTCCAGGTCCTGCTGGTCGCCGTCGTGGACCGAATGCTCGGCGTCGCTGAATGCCTGGGCACGGCCCCGCTGCTTGTCGGCCGGAGCCTTCGCTTCGACGGCGCTGTCCTTGGCGAGGATCCTGTCGATGACCCCTTGGATATCCGAGGGGCTCAGTTCGGGTGTCGAACTGTTCGCAGAAGTGTCTGTCGAACGCACGGGGCGGGAGTTGTTGATGGTCATAATCTCCTTATAGGAACGTACTTTCCATGGTAGGCCAGTGAACCGACAAATCCTCAGGAAAACAACCTTCTCCGCTATGGATCCCTACCGCGCCAGCCACCCTTTACAACTCGTGCGGCCACCCATAAATTCCATGCCGCGCGCCTGCAGCGACTAATCTGGATTGTTATGGGTTCAGACCACTACTTCTCCTCCACACCGTCCGGGCCCGAGGTCCGCAAACCGCTGCGCGTCAGCCTCAACGGGACCGAAAGGACCCTGCAGACAGCCGGTGGCATCTTCAGCCCCGACGGGATCGACAAGGGCACGATGGTCCTGCTGGATGAAGTTCCCGCCCCGCCGGAGACCGGCAACCTGCTGGACATCGGCTGCGGCTGGGGCCCCATCGCCCTGACCCTGGCACTGAAATCCCCGGCGGCCCGGGTCTACGCCGTCGACGTCAACGAACGCTGCATCGCACTAACCCGGGATAACGCAGCAGCTTTGGGGTGCGGGAACGTCACGGCCTCCCTGCCTGAGGAGGTTGACCCGGAAGTACGCTTCGACACCATCTGGTCCAACCCGCCCATCCGGATCGGCAAAGACGAGCTCCATGCCCTGCTGCTGCTCTGGCTGCCGCGCCTGGCCCCGGGAGGCACTGCCTGGCTGGTGGTGCAGAAGAACCTGGGCTCGGATTCCCTGCAGCGCTGGTTGGCCGAGACCCTGCCGTCCGGATTCGCCGTCTCCCGCCACAGCACCGCGAAGTCCTTCCGGACCCTGAAGGTGGAACGCAGCGCCTAGAGCAGGGTTCCGCGGGCCACCAGCACGGCCGGTCCGCTGAGCTCCACATGTTCGTGGCCGTCGGGTCCGGTGAGGAAACGGACGCCGACGACGCCGCCCGGCACCGTCACTGCCCAGTCATCGGGTGCTTCGGCTCCGGCCCAGAAACGGGTGGCTACGGCAGCGGCGCAGGCGCCGGTTCCGCAGGAGAGGGTTTCGCCGACGCCCCGCTCGTGGACGCGCATGGTGAGCAGCCCTACCCCGTCTTCTACGAGCGGCTCGGCCGGGACCACGAACTCCACGTTGGTTCCGTGCTCCGGTTCCGGCTGCACGGACGGTGCTGCGGTCAGGTTGGTCGCGGCCAGTTCGTCCAGTTCCGCGAGGGCCACGACGGTGTGGGGGTTACCCATGCTGACGGAGAGTCCCGGGCGGGGCACTTCCAGTCCGTCTGCGTTGACCACCGTGTCCATCGACTTGGCAGCCGCGTGGTCAGGGTAAATGAACTCCCAGGGCCCCATGTCCACCGCATAGCCGCCGGCCATCCGGGTGACGGTCTTGACCCCGGCGCGGGTACCGATCACCAGGGACGCGCCCTCGACCAGTTCCACCAGCCGCTCTTCCAGCAGGAAGTGCACGAAGACACGCACCCCGTTCCCGCACATCTCCGAAATGCTGCCGTCCGAGTTCCGGTAGTCCATGAACCACTGGGCTTCCGGAGCCGTCTGCAGCAGGGCACGGCCTTCAGGAAGATGCTCGGACCGGACGGCACGGATGAAACCGTCGCCGCCGACGCCGCGGTGCCGGTCGCAGACTGCGGCTACTTCGTGGGCGGCAAGATCATGCGCAGCGTCGGGATCGGCCACCAGCACAAAGTCGTTGCCGGTGCCGTGGCCCTTCGCGAAGGGCAGCCCGGCGAGGGAGGAGGGAAGGCCGGAGGCGGACAGGGATGCAGGTGAGGCAGCAGAAGTATTGGTCACTTACCAAGGATACTGGGCGGGCGCCCTTCACGGACGGCCGCGGCCGCCCGGGCCAGCAGCCGGGGGTCGTTATGCTCCAGCCAGGTGATCCGCGGATCCGCACGGAACCAGGTCAGCTGCCGGCGGGCGAACTGGCGGGTAGCCACCACTGTGGCCTCCGCAGCTTCCGGCACGGACGATTCCCCGTCCAGGACGGCCAGGAACTGTGCATATCCCAGGGCGCGCGAGGCGGTCCGACCGGTCCGTAGACCCGCCGGCTCAAGCCGCCGGACTTCTTCCAGCAGACCTTGGTCCACCATCGTGTCCACCCGGCGGGCCAGGCGTTCGTGCAGCACCGGCCGTTCCACGCTCAGGCCGATCTGCACCGCCGGCGAGACGTACTCCCGCACCGGCATGAAGGAGCTGAACGGTCGTCCGGTCAACTCAACCACCTCGAGTGCGCGCACCACCCGGCGTGCATCGGAAATCCGTTCGGCTGAGACCGGGTCCACGTCCCGCAGCCGGTCCTGCAGGGCGGGCAGGCCCCGGGCTTCCAGTTCGGCTTCGATCCCTGCGCGTACTGCCGGGTCGGTGCCCGGGAATTCCAGGACGTCCAGCGCGGCCCGGACGTACAGCCCGGAGCCTCCGACCAGGATTGGGTACCTGCCCCGCGCCCGGATCCCGGAAATCAGCTCCCGTGCCTGCGCCTGGAAGGCCGAGACGCTTGCCTCTTCGGTCACGTCCATAATGTCCAGCAGGTGGTGCGGCACGCCGCGGCGTTCGGCCTCGGTAATCTTCGCGGTGCCGATATCCATCCCCCGGTAAAACTGCATGGAGTCGGCATTGATCACTTCGCCGCCGAGTTCCAGGGCCAGGGCAACGCCGAGGTCGGACTTTCCGGACCCGGTGGGACCGACGACGGCGATCACCGGCCGTTCGTCGGCGGACGGCATGGGAGCACTCACGGGGGTTGCCGCAGGGGAATTTCCGGGGACACTTTGGGAGGGGTTCACGGGCACTCAGGAACGCGGCGGCAGCGCGGGCATCCCCAGGGACACACCGGTTCGGGTACCTGCGGGTCCGGCCGGTACGCCGCAGGACTCGGCCTGCGAGCGGTCCCAGGCATCACCGGCACGGGAACGCCGCAGCGAGTAGTCTGCGGGTCCGGCGGGGTCGGAGATCAGGTGGAACGCGGCGGCCGCGGTGACCGGTACGGTAACGAGGTCTCCCGGGCGGGGTGCTGGCGCGCCGTCGGGCACCGAGAAGTGCACCAGGCGCTGGTCCCGGGAACGTCCGGAGAGGCGTCCCGTCTCCCCGGATTTGCGGCCCGAGGCTGCGGTGACCATGACCTCAACGGTGGTCCCGACCTGCTTGGCGTTTTCCTCGGCGGCAATCCGGTCCTGCAGCGCCGTGAGGCGTTCGTAGCGCTCCTGCACCACGGCCTTGGGCAGCTGGTCGGCCAGCTCCGCCGCCGGGGTGCCCGGACGCTTCGAATACTGGAAGGTGAAGGCATTCGAGAAGCGGGACTGCTCGACGACGTCGAGGGTAGCGGCGAAGTCCTCCTCCGTCTCCCCCGGGAAACCCACGATGATGTCGGTGGAGATGGCTGCGTGGGGCATCCGCTCCCGGACCCGGTCCAGGATCCCGAGGAACTTCTTCGACCGGTAGGAGCGGCGCATGTCCTTGAGGACCTTGTCCGAACCCGACTGCAGCGGCATGTGCAGCTGCGGCATCACGTTGGGTGTCTCGGCCATGGCCTCAATGACGTCGTCGGTGAATGCCGCAGGATGCGGGCTGGTGAAACGCACCCGCTCCAGCCCCTCGATGTCGCCGCAGGCACGCAGCAGTTTGGCGAAGGCCCCGCGGTCGCCGAATTCCACCCCGTAGGAGTTCACGTTCTGGCCCAGCAGCGTTACCTCGATGGCGCCGTCGTCCACCAGGGCCCGGATTTCCGCCAGGATCTCCCCCGGCCGCCGGTCGCGTTCCTTGCCGCGCAGCGACGGGACGATGCAGAAGGTGCAGGTGTTGTTGCAGCCTACGGAAATCGAGACCCAGCCCGAATACACCGAATCGCGTTTGGTGGGCAGCGTGGAGGGAAAAACGTCCAGCGACTCCAGGATCTCCAGCTCGGCCTTGGCATTGTGCCGGGCCCGTTCCAGCAGTGCCGGCAGCGAACCGATGTTGTGCGTGCCGAAGACGGCGTCGACCCAGGGGGCCTTGCGCAGGATGGTGTCCCGGTCCTTCTGCGCCAGGCAGCCGCCCACGGCAATCTGCATTCCTGGCCGCTTTTCCTTGACCGGGGCCAGCTGCCCGAGGTTGCCGTACAGCTTGTTGTCCGCGTTCTCCCGCACGGCACACGTGTTGAACACAACGATGTCCGCGAGTTCGCCGTCGGACGGCACGTAGCCGGCACCTTCCAGCAAGCCCGAAATCCGCTCGGAATCGTGCACATTCATCTGGCAGCCGAAGGTGCGCACCTCGTAAGTGCGGGGCTGGGCCGCGGGGGCCTCGGGGGCGGGAGAGGAAACAGTCAAACTCACCCTCCTAGGGTACGTCCATTGGTACTGCCGCCCGGTATGCCCCGCGGCAGACTTTTTCCTAGTACCAGTTGTTGGCGTAGTGGAAGCTGAGTGCGGCGCAGGGGTTGCCGTAACGCGAGGCAATGTAGTCCAGGCCCCAGTTGATCTGCGTGGAATAGCTGACCTTCCAGTCGGCTCCGGCAACTGCCATCTTTTCCGCCGGGAGGGACTGCGCAATCCCGTAGGCACCGCTGCTGGGGTTGAGTGCGCTGGTCAGCCACTCCGATTCCTTGGTCCAGAGCGTGTCCAGGCAGGTTGACTGGCCCGCATCCCAGCCCCGGGCAGGCAGGGCCGAGGCAGCATAGGCCTTGGCCGCGGCGGGATCGTCCAGCGGTACGGCCGCCCGGGCAGCTTCTTCCGCAGCCGTTTGCGCAGCGGCGTCGGCTGCGTCGGCCGCTATTTTCGCTGCGAGCTCCCGGTATTCCGGAACCTCCACCCCTGTTCCCGTTCCTGCTTCGGCCGTATCGGGTTGGGCTTTCCCCGCTGCCGGCCGGTCGGACTCGTTGTCAGTCGCAGGACGTTCGTCCGGTCCGGCTGCCCTGCCCCCGCCGTCGTCGGCGTCCTCGGCGTTGACTGCGTCCTGCGGGGCGGTAAGGAGCGGCTCGGCCAGGTTCACCAGTTGGATACCGGCCGTGGACCGAAGGTTTGCCCCCGCAGTGCCAACGGCGGCGCCGGAAACACCAGCCACGGCCAGGGAACCCAGCGCGGTTGCAGTACCGAGGCGGAGCCGGCGGCGGCGTCGCAGGGCTCGTCGGATGCGGGTCTGATCGCGTCGCGTGAAGTTAGTTGAAGTCACAAGCGCAGGACCGTATCGGAGTTTTCTGGGAAAAGTCTCAAAATGGTAACGCTGCTATTGACGTCGATTAGGTAGCCCGTTTCCCGCCGCAGGTACCTGTTCAGTACCAGTTATTGCGCTGCCAGAAACCGTAGGCCGCACACGGTGTCCCATACCGGGACCGGATGTAATCCAGCCCCCAGTTGATCTGGGTCCGGTAGTTGGTCTGCCAGTCGGAGCCGTGGCTCGACATGTTGCTTCCCGGCAGGGACTGCGGGATGCCGTAAGCATCGCTGTAGGGGTTGTCGGCGGTGGTTAGCCAGTTGGACTCGTGATTCCAGAGGATTACCAGGCAGCGGAACTCGTTCCCGTCCCAGCCGTAGTCGCCCATGCGCCCGGATGCGTAGTTCTGTGCACCCGCCGGATCATTCACCGCCTGCCCCGGTGCGGGTGCGGGCGGCGGTGCAGGCTGGACCGGGGCAGGTGCAGGTGCAGGTGCGGGTGCGGGGGCCGGCTGGGGCGCAGGCACCACGACTTCCGGGGGCCGTGTTCCCGGCGGGTTCGGTGCCGCGCCGACCGGCGGATTTGCCTGCTGCTGCCCTTCCGGCGCGGGCTCTCCTGCAGCGGCCCGCCCCGCGGCATCGTGCTGTTCCTGAAACGCCTTCTCGGCGGCGATCCCGCGGAGCCGCGCCTCCTCGGCGGCGGCTGTGCTGCCGTGCAGGTCTGCCAATTGTGCAAGCAGGACGGCCTTGCGGGCTTCTTCGTCCTGCACGGCCTTGCCTGCGGCCGCAGCGGAGGCTCCAGCCTCCTGGAGGGCCTTTTCGGCTTCGGCGGCAAGCTCGGCCCGTGCGTCCCTGGCTTCCTGTTCCTGCTCCCGGAATCCGGCGGCAACCTTTTCCGATGCCACTGCTTCGGCATACAGGTTGCCCGCCCGGGACGAGACTCTATCCATTAGACCCGCACCGTGCAGTGCGTCCGCCGAGGCATCCGTGTCGAGCAGCATCAGAGTCATGCTGTCGGAGGCTGACCCGCCGGACTTGTAGGTTTCGGCTGCGAGCCCGGCGACTTGCCGCATCAATCCAGCTGAATGCCGGGCTGCCGCTTCCCGCTGTGCGGCCATGGCAGCAAGCTCCTTGTCGCTGGCGGCAAGGGCGTCCTTGGCCTCGTTGTAGCGGTTCGCCGCATCCACGGCTGCATCGCCCAGGGATCCGGCGTCCTCGCGCAGGTCAGACAGCAGGCCTTCCAGCTTCTCTGCTTCAGCAGCTTTGGCCGACTCAGAGGATTTTGCCTGCTGGATATCATCCCAGGAAGGGTAGGGATCCGCCGCAGATCCGGGCGCCGCAGTCAGGACCGCCGAGGCGAGCACACCGGTAAGGACCAGGGCACAGAACGGGGTTCTCCGGGCACGCCACGGAGAGAAACGACTTACCGAACGCAACATGGGCCCCGCCAACCTCATCTTTAACATAGTTGGCACAGCATACGATACGGCGCGTCGGATTGACACCACGACGAATGGCGCTGGTTATTTCCTGTTCTGCGCACTGCGCCAACGTGGAGGTCCGCTTCGCCGCGTGCCCTGCCCGGCCGGGGCCGGCCCGCGGTCCGCCGGTTAGACGGAGTCTCCCCTGGCATCGCGGACTTCGCCGATAACTTCGGCCGCCACCCTAAAACCGAGCGACGGGGAATAGCCCTTCCGGGCCAGCATCCCCACCAGTCGGCGGGTCTGTTTGTCGCGCACGCCGCGGTCGGAAAGATCGGCGGACACCTGGAGCTTTTTCCTTGCCAGGGCGCGCGCCGCCTCGAGTTCGTCGTCGGCGCTGAGCTGCTCAAGCGCTTCGGCGGCGAGGTCCGGCGCAATCCCTTTTTCCGTCAGTTCACGCCGCAGGGCACCGCGGGCAAGGGACTTGCTCTGGGACCTGCTGCGGACCCACAGCCGCGCAAACTCGGCATCATCCACGAGTTGCACTTCTTCGAACCGGTCAAGGACCGCAGCTGCGGCATCCGGCGGTATGTCTTTTTCCGCAAGCTTGGTTTCAAGCTGTTTGCGGCTCTTGGGAGAGGCAGTCAGCTGGCGCAGGACGATCGCCTTTGCCTCCGCGTAAGCTTCCTCGGGCGTCAGCGGGACGGCTTCCTCCGGCGGGTCTGCGTCTGCTCCCTGCCGCCCCCGGGCCTGCCGTCCGCGGCCGGACTTCTTCCCGCTCCGTTTCGAACCGGAGTCCCCCGTACCGGTTTCCGCCCAGGGCTCGTCGGCGGGAGCTTCCTCACCGAAGCCGTCTTCCTTGAAGGTGTCGGGGACCTTGGCCGGCGGCTTCCGGCGTCGGGCCGGTTTGGAAGCATGGGTGTCCACCGGTTCGGACGCTGTGCGCGTTCTCTTCGCACCGCCCGGAGCGGCCCCGTCGCCGGCCGGCGTGGCTGCCGCCGTCACGCTGATTTCGGCGAGCCGCCGCTTCAGCTCAGCCAGGGTCTCTTCCTGCGAGGTATCCATAACTATCCGCTCCCGGGACTTTGCTCCCGTTTTCCTCCCCCGGACTTCCACTCCCCGGACCGCCGTGGAGGGAGTGGCTGCGCGTCGCGCGCCTTTCCGGACGGACCGGACATGCTGAACAGGCCGGACGGTCCGAACAAGTCCAAACAGGCCGAACGGGAAGCCGCTCCCTCTCCGGGAGCGGCTTCCCTCTGCCGCGGGTCCGGTATCCCCGGGACGGCGGGCCGGCTGTTAGGAGTCCTTTCCGACTGCCTTCAGCTTGGGTGCTGCGGGCTCTTCAGGGGCAGGAACGCCGATTCCGAGCTTTTCCCGGATACGGCGCTCCAGCTCGTCCGCCAGATCGGGATTGTCCTTCAGGAAGTTGCGCGAGTTTTCCTTGCCCTGGCCCAGCTGGTCACCGTCATAGGTGAACCAGGCACCGGACTTCTTGACCAGGCCGTGTTCCACGCCCATGTCAATCAGTCCGCCCTCGCGGGAAATGCCGACGCCGTACATGATGTCGAACTCTGCCTGCTTGAAGGGCGGAGCCATCTTGTTCTTGACGATCTTGGCACGTGTACGGTTACCGACCGGGTTGGTGCCTTCCTTCAGCGTCTCGATGCGGCGGACGTCGATGCGGACCGAAGCGTAGAACTTCAGCGCCTTGCCACCGGTGGTGGTTTCGGGGCTGCCGAAGAAGACACCGATCTTTTCACGCAGCTGGTTGATGAAGATTGCGGTGGTATTGGTGTGGCTCAGGCGGCCGGCGATCTTACGGAGCGCCTGGCTCATCAGGCGGGCCTGCAGGCCCACGTGGCTGTCGCCCATGTCGCCTTCGATTTCGGCACGCGGAACCAGTGCGGCAACGGAGTCAATGACCACGACGTCGACCGAACCGGAGCCGATCAGCATGTCCATGATTTCCAGGGCCTGCTCGCCGGTGTCCGGCTGCGAAACGAGCAGCGAGTCCGTATCCACGCCCAGCTTGGCTGCATAGATGGGGTCCAGAGCGTGCTCGGCGTCAATGAATGCGGCAATGCCGCCGTTCTTCTGCGCATTGGCGACGACGTGGAGGGCCAGGGTGGTCTTACCGGAAGATTCGGGTCCGTAGATCTCCACCACGCGGCCGCGCGGCAGGCCGCCGATACCCAGCGCAACATCCAGCGCGACGGAGCTGGTGGAAATGGTTTCGGCGGGGGCACGCACTTCGTCGCCCAGGCGCATGATCGAGCCCTTGCCGTATTGCTTGTCAATCTGGGCCAGCGCTGCCTCTAGGGCTTTTGCGCGGTCGGCTGGAGCAGCCATTCTTCACCTCGTGTTGTGGTTGTGGGCGGCCCGTAGGCCGGTCGTCATTTCTTATCTACGACCCTATCCGGCGGCACTGACAAAACGGCTGACCGGAACGTATAACTCGTTGTCTTGTGGATATTCCCGGGCCGCATCAGCTGGGACGGGCCCCTGTGTAGGAGCATATCTTTATCCGAACAAATATTCGAACAGCGAACCCGGCGTGTCCGTTCGGCCGGGAACGGCGGCAGCCCTAGTTTGCCTTGGGCTTGATGTCGCGGCCCAGCCGGCGTTCGGGCGGAACGTCCTGGATGTCGCATACCGCCAGCCATACGGATTTGGGTTCCATGCCCTTGTCCAAGGCCTGCGCAGCCGTGACACCTCCGAGTTGGCCGAGGACCAGATCCGCGGCAAGGACCCGGGAGTAGGCCGAACCGAACTCGTCATCCATAAGCCGCCAGAAATCGCTGATACGCATCAATTAATCCTCTCACGCACGAAACGCGGCAGCGAACCGGACCGCCGCCTTCGAAAGCCAACGTATTCCAGTGCTGTGGAAGGACCGCGATCCTACAATGGGAGGATGACCGAGACATCCGGTCCCGCCGATTTACCCGCCGGCGACGCTACTCCTCCCTCCGGCACCGAGCCGGACAAGGACACGGCAATAGAGGACCTTGAGCAGGAACTCAGCGTGCTGTGGCGCCGCGCCCGCGCCAGCTCCCACCGGATCGCCCGGGAGGTGCACCCCGAGATGGAGCCTTCGGCCTACGGGCTGATGGTCCTGCTCCATCAGCAGGGCCCCATGCGCCTGACGGATCTGGCCGCGGCGGTCGGCGTGGGCAAGCCCTCCCTCAGCAGGCAGGTGGCTATGCTGCAGGCGCTGGGGCTGGTGGAAAAGCATGCGGACCCGGAGGACGGAAGGGCGCAGCCGATCAATCTCACTAAGGTTGGTGCCGCCCGTCTGGAAGGTACGGCCACCGCGCGCAAGGAGCACTTCCGGCGTACCTGGACGGGGTGGGAAGCCGAGGAACTCCATACCCTGGTCCGGCTGCTGCACAAACTGAATGCTTCCGTCCGGCGAGCCGGGGATCAACCGGATGACGAGCCTCCCGGCCCGGACGGCAGCGACGGCAGCTAGGTGCCGGACTGTGCAGGCCCTGGCTGCACCGGACAGAACAAACCCCCGCAGGCACCGCGCCTGCGGGGGTTTCCCTTGGAGATTTCCTCGCCCTGATGCAACAGCATCAAGGAGTATGTCTATGGGGCAACGCAGTCACTACGGCCAATTCCGTTCGGCCGGGTGACGGGCCGCGGTATGCGGTTTCTAGGATGTGCGGGCCAGGTCCCGTGCCAGGTCTTCGGGGAATTCGCGGGCGAACTCCCGGGAAAACTCAGATGGCACGGTGTCTGGAATGGCAACGCCTTCGGCGTTTGCCACCCGGTCGCTGACCTCTCGGAGCATCAGGGACAGGGGCACATCGAGGGCAGTGCAGATTGAAGACAGAAGTTCCGACGATGCTTCCTTCTGTCCGCGCTCAACCTCGCTCAGGTAGCCGAGAGAAACGCGGGCGCTATGCGACACCTCGCGCAGGGTCCTGCCCTGGCGCTGGCGCACGTCGCGGAGAACATCACCAATCTCGTGACGAAGAACTACCATCTTGCGCTCCTTAGGCTCCCGGTGTGCGTCTTCCGCCAACCCTACATCCCGCCAGCGGATCACGCCGTTCACGGATACGGGTTGCTTAACCATGTGTATCGTCCTGCTCCCTGTGAGTACGGACTGCGGCGGTACCGCAGACTGTCCAAAGATCGTAATAAAGGAACCTTGGCGGTTCCTGATACTAACAACTGACGCCCTGCCGGTTTTGTTCCCGCCTGCGCAGCTTCCCGATTCGTCCGTTGCGCTAACGGTCTTCCAGCACTGACGCCAGCATGGAGAGTGCTTCACTGCAGGCCGCTGTTCGAATGGCCGTACGGTCCCCCGGGAACAGAAACTCCCGGAAGGAGGTCCCTTCGGAAGTAGCGATCCCCACGAACACGGTACCAACCGGTTTGCCGTCGTGTGTCTCAGGCCCGGCGACGCCGGTGGTGGAGACCCCGACGTCGGCGCCGAGAACACGCCGCGCTCCGGCCGCCATGTGCTCAGCCACCCTCCCGTCGACGGATCCGGCTTCGGCCAGAAGCTCGGCCGGAACCCCGAGGACGGACAGCTTGATTCCATTTTGATACGCAACCACGCCGCCCTGCAAAACCGCGGAAGCGCCGGGCACGGACCCCAGTTCGGCGCAAAGCATGCCCGCGGTGAGCGACTCGGCAGTCGCTACGGTCTGTCCCGCCTTCCGGGCTGCGGCCAGCACCTCGCCCGCCAGGACAGCGGCAGGCTCGTCGCTCATGCGCGTTTGCCGGCGCGGCGCAGCTTGACGGCCTGCAGGACGTAATCGATGCCCGTGACGACCGTGATGACGAGCGCGGCGGCCATAAGGACGGCTCCGATCCACCATGCCCAGGCGCCAAGCCACGCGGTCAGCGGAAGCAGGAACACAAAGATGGCGAAGGTCTGGACGACGGTCTTGAGCTTGCCGCCCCGGGAGGCGGCCATAACGCCGTACCGGATCACGACGAAGCGCATGAGCGTGATGCCCAGTTCGCGGACCAGGATAACGATGGTCACCCACCACCACAGCTCGCCCAGCAGGGAAAGCATCACCAGCGCCGAACCGATCAGCAGCTTGTCGGCAATCGGATCGGCGATCTTGCCGAAGTCGGTAATCAGCCCGCGGCTGCGGGCAATGTCGCCGTCGAGCTTGTCGGTGTAGATGGCGACGGCGAAGGTTGCCACGGCGAGCCAGCGGAACAGGCCGTCACGGCCGTCGTCGGACGCAAGGAACCAGATAAAGAGCGGAACCATCAGGATCCGCGCCACCGTCAGGGCATTGGCGATATTGAGGGTCGGAACCCTATCGGTAGGAGAATTGCTCACGTCTTCAGCGTAGCGAAGTTTCACCGGCCGGTAAGGTTCCAGGCGTCTTCGGAACCGTCCGGGTCGTCCGCGTCGTCGTGGTAGTCGCTCGCCTGCGGCCTGCCCTCCAGGTCAGCAGCCACCAGGTCCGTCGGTCCGGCAGGGTCGAAGCCGTGGTTGGCATTGGCGTTCTCCGCCAGCGCCGCAGCTCCGGCTCCCCCGGACGGTGCAGGGGCTTCACCTCCGCTGATGGCAGCGAGGGTGGCGGCCAGGTCATCCGGCTTCACGAGAACGTCGCGGGCCTTGGAACCTTCGGACGGTCCCACCACGCCGCGGGATTCCAGCAGGTCCATGAGCCGGCCGGCCTTCGCGAAGCCCACGCGCAGCTTGCGCTGGAGCATGGAGGTGGAACCGAACTGCGTGGTCACTACGAGTTCGGTTGCCTGGAGCAGGACGTCGAGGTCGTCTCCGATGTCGTCGTCGATCTGCTTCTTCGGCGCCGTGACCGCTACGTCTTCGCGGTAGACGGCCTGCAGCTGGCCCTTGACGTGCTCAACGACCCGGTGGATCTCCGACTCGGTAACCCAAGCCCCCTGCACACGGATGGGCTTGTTGGACCCCATCGGGAGGAACAGGGCATCGCCCTGGCCCAGGAGCTTTTCGGCGCCGGGCTGGTCCAGCACCACGCGGGAGTCGGTCACCGAGGAGGTGGCGAACGCCATGCGGGAGGGGACGTTCGCCTTGATCAGGCCGGTGACGACGTCGACGGAGGGCCGCTGGGTGGCCAGCACCAGGTGGATGCCGGCGGCGCGGGCAAGCTGGGTGATGCGCACAATGGAGTCTTCGACGTCCCGCGGGGCGACCATCATGAGGTCGGCGAGCTCGTCCACGATCACCAGCAGGTACGGGTAGGCCCGGATGACCCGCTTGGATCCGGCCGGGGGCACCACCTTGCCGTTGCGGACGGCCTTGTTGAAGTCGTCGATGTGCTTGAAGCCGAAGTTCGCGAGGTCGTCGTAACGGGTGTCCATTTCGCGGACCACCCACTGCAGCGCTTCCGCGGCCTTCTTCGGGTTGGTAATGATCGGGGTGATCAGGTGCGGTACGCCTTCATAGGCGGTCAGTTCCACACGCTTGGGGTCCACCATCACCATGCGCACTTCATCAGGTGTGGAGCGCATCAGGATGGACGTGATCATCGAGTTCACGAAGGAGGACTTACCGGCACCGGTGGCGCCGGCCACCAGCAGGTGGGGCATCTTGGCCAGGTTGGCGACCACGAAGCCGCCTTCGACGTCCTTGCCGACGCCCATCACCATGGGGTGCTCGGTCTTCCGTGCGGAGTTGGACCGCAGGACATCGCCCAGGGCAACAACTTCCTTGTCCGCGTTGGGGATTTCAATGCCGATGGCGGACTTGCCCGGAATGGGCGACAGGATGCGTACGTCGGAGCTCGCCACGGCGTAGGCAATGTTCTTGGACAACGCGGTGACGCGTTCCACCTTGGTGCCTTCGCCGAGTTCGATCTCGTAGCGCGTCACCGTCGGGCCGCGGGAGAACCCGGTGACCTTGGCGTCCACGTTGAACTGCTCGAGCGTGTGCGTCAGTGCCGCCACGACGGCGTCGTTGGCTTCGGAGCGTTCCTTTGCCGGCGGTCCCGGGGGCAGGAAGTCCGACGGCGGCAGCGTATAGGTGATGTCGCCGGAGAGCTGCAGCTGCTCGGTGCGCTGCGGGATGGGCGTGGCCGGAGGCACGGGCTGGACCGGCCGGGAAGGCACCGGTGCTACGGGCGGAACGGCCGCCAGGTTCAGGACTTCGGTGGCGCCGGGGACCGTGCTGATGGCCTCGGTGGGCGGCTCGGCGGTGTCCGTGCCGCCGTCGACGGGCAGGCCCTGGTTGCGCCGGATCTTCTGCGTGGCCAGTTCGGACTGGGTGGGACGCCGGACTCCCGGGGGTACCGCCGGTGCGGCGGCGGCAGCGGCAGCGGCTGCCTCTTCTTCTTCGTCCTGCAGCAGCGCGCGTTCAAACGCTTCATCGCCGGCGAAGCCGTCCTGCACGGCGGCGGCCTCGGCTTCTTTCTCACGCCGGGTCTTGCGGGGCTTGCGGACCTTTTCCGGCTTCGGCGAGCCGTAGAGGTAGCTCTGGTCGTGTGCCTCAGGATCATCGGGGTCCAGGTCCTGGCCCATGAGGTGTTCATACATTGCCCGCAGGCGCAGCGGAATATGGCGGAACGGCGTGGCCGTGATGATCAGGACACTCACGAACACCAGCAGCGAAAGGAGGACCAGCACCGGCCATTGAGTCAGGGCGGCGGACAACGGCCCGGCCACGAGGAAGCCGACGATGCCTCCGGAGGCCCAGAGCCGGTCGAAACCGTCAGACAAAGCTGGTAAGCCGCCGGCAATGTGCGTGATGCCCGAGCCGGCCAGCAGCATGATCACGAGGCCGATGCTGATCCTGCTGTTGGCGCGGTGCCGCTCCGGGTAGCGGAACAGGCGCACTGCGCCGGCGGTGAGCATAAAGGGCAGCACCACGGCCATCCAGCCGAATGTGCCGGCCGCGCCGGCGTGGATCACGTCGGCGACGGGACCGCGCAGGGCCCACCACTCGACGGTGGCAACGGCGAGGGCAAGCAGGATCAGGAAGAATCCGGTCCCGTCGCGGCGGATTTCGCGCTCGGGAGAGACATCGGCGCCGAGCTTGCGGACGCCGGCCCCGGCGAGGCGGGAGATGCCCATCCAGGCGCTCTCCACCGCGCGCAGCGGCAGCGGCAGCTGGTCCGGGGGCGCCTGGCGCGACACGGAGGTCCCCCGGCCCCCGGATCCGCCGCGCGCGCTGGACTTGCCTGATGTCTTGCTTGAGCTGCCGCCGGCGCTCCGGGCCGTTGTCCGGCCGGAGGCACCGCTGCGTGCGGCAGGGGAAGTACGAGTCGCCATACCAGCCACGCTACCCGATGCCGCCCCCGATACCCTGAATTTACGCGGCCGGGAAGGGCTTTGGGACTACTTACCCACCGCGTAGCACGGCGCGGACTAGGCCTCGACCACTACCGGCACGATCATGGGACGGCGCCGCAGCCGGCGGTTGACCCAGGTGCCCACGACCCGCCGGACCACCTGCTGCAGCTGGTAGGTGGTGTGATCGGTGTTGGAGCGCACAGCCTCTTCCAGTGCCGCACTGATCTTGGGGATGATCTCGTCGAAGACCGCGTCGCCCTCGGCAAAGCCGCGCGCGTGGATCTCGGGGCCGGAGACGATGGTTCCGGTGCTGCGGTTCACCACGGAAATGATGGAGATGAAGCCTTCTTCACTGAGGATCCGCCGGTCCTTCAGATCGGTGTCGGTGATCGCTCCGACGCTGGACCCGTCCACGTAGACGAAGCCGCACTCTACTTCCCCGACCACGCGGGCCTTGCCGTCGCGCAGATCGACCACAGTGCCGTCGTCGGCCAGGATGATGTTCTGCTCGGGGACACCGGTGGCAGCGGCCAGGCGGCCGTTGGCGATGAGGTGCCGCGTCTCGCCGTGCACCGGCATGGCGTTTTTCGGCCGCAGGATGTTGTAGCAGTAGAGCAGTTCCCCGGCGGCGGCGTGCCCGGAGACGTGGATTTTCGCGTTGCCCTTGTGCACGACGTCTGCGCCTAGGCGCATCAGTCCGTTGATCACGCGGAAAACGGCGTTTTCGTTGCCCGGAATCAGGGACGAAGCCAGGATGACGGTGTCCCCCTTGCCGATGCGGATCCGGTGGTCGCCGTTCGCCATCCGGGACAGGGCAGCCATGGGTTCGCCCTGGGATCCGGTGGACATCAGCACCACCTTGTTGTCCGGCAGGTCGTCGACGTTCTTCAGGTCCACGAGGATTCCCTCGGGCACGTGGAGGTAGCCGAGCTTTTCGGCGATCGCCATGTTGCGCACCATGGACCGGCCGACGAAGCAGACGAACCGGTTGTGCGCGGCGGCGGCGTCGAGGACCTGCTGGACGCGGTGGATGTGGGAGGAGAAGGAAGCGACGATGATCCGCTTGTCCACCTTGCCGAACAGTTCCTGCAGCACCGGGCCGATTTCGCGTTCCGCGGTGGTGAAGCCGGGGACGTCGGCGTTGGTCGAGTCGGCCATAAACAGGTCCACGCCCTCTTCGCCCAGCCGGGCGAAGGCGCGCAGGTCGGTGATCCGGCCGTCCAGGGGCAGCTGGTCCATCTTGAAGTCGCCGGTGTGCAGCACGGTGCCGGCTTCGGTCCGGATGAACACGGCCAGCGCATCGGGGATGGAGTGGTTGACCGCTACGAATTCGCACTCGAACGGACCGAGCTGTTCGATCTGCCCCTCGGTGACCGTCAGGGAGAACGGCTTGATGCGGTGTTCCTGCAGCTTCGCCTCCACCAGCGCCAGCGTCAGCTGCGAGCCGATCAGCGGAATGTCGTTCTTCAACCGCAGCAGGTACGGCACCGCGCCGATGTGGTCCTCATGTCCGTGGGTGAGCACGACGCCGACCACGTCGTCCAGGCGGTCCTCGATGTAGGAGAAGTCCGGCAGGATGAGGTCGACGCCGGGCTGTGTTTCCTCGGGGAAGAGGACACCGCAGTCCACGATGAGCAGCTTGCCGTCGATTTCGAAGACGGCCATGTTCCGGCCGATTTCCCCGAGGCCGCCCAACGCGACGATCCTCAGGGTGCCCGCCTCCAGCGGCGGCGGGGTCAGCAGGCCGGGTCCGGCGGTTTCGGGGGTTTCGCTCATGATTGCTTACGCCTCGGTCCGGGAGAAGTCCATGCCGGCTTCTGCCAGATCGGTCAGGATGGTTTCCATCTCGACGGCGTCGGGCGCCACCAGCGGCAACCGGACGGTCGCAGTGGGAAGAACCTTCTGCATCGCCAGGATCTGCTTGGTCGAAACGGTGCCGGGAATGTGGGTCATCACCGCACGGACCACCGGATCCAGTTCGAAGTGGATGCGGCGGGCGGTGGCGAAGTCCCCGGCTGCCGCGGCGTCGACCAGGGCGCGGAACTGCGCAGTGGCGACGTGCGCGGACACGCTGACCACGCCGACGGCGCCGGCCACCATCCAGGGCAGGGTCAGGCCGTCGTCGCCCGCGTACACGTCGAGGGTGGTGTTGGCCAGGACCCGGGTGATGCCGGCGAAGTCACCCTTCGCGTCCTTCAGGGCCAGGATCCGGGGGTTCTCCGCCAGCTTGAAGATAGTGGAGGTGCTGAGGGCGATGCCGGCGCGGCCGGGAATGTCGTACACCATGACCGGCAGGTCGGTGGCTGCGGTGACGGCGTCGAAGTGCGCGATCACGCCGGCCTGCGTGGGCTTGTTGTAATACGGGGTAACCACCAGCTGGCCATCAACGCCGGCACGCTCTGCACGGCGGGCCATCTCCACCGAGTGGGACGTGTGGTTGGTGCCGGTGCCGGCAATAACCTTGGCACGGCCGCCAACGGTCTCGGCGACCACGCGGAACAGGTCTTCCTTCTCACTGTCTTCCAGCGTGGAGGTTTCACCGGTGGTGCCGGAAACCACCAGGCCGTCGCAGCCGTCTTCGACGAGCTTGTTCGCGAGGTAGGCAGTGGCATCGAAGTCCACTTCTCCGTCCTCGGTAAACGGGGTCACCATGGCGGTGACGAGGGTGCCGAAAGGAAGCGTGCTGTTTTGGAAATCCATGGGTAAAACGTTACCCGCTAAGCAGCGCAATGGGACAACAAGGCGTAGGAAGTGGGAGCCGGCCGAGCTTCAGGGGGCGACGGCCTTCTGCAGTGTCCTGTGAGACGATTCTGTGCATGAACCAACGCCGCCTGACCGGCATCGATGCTGCCCGCGGAATCGCCCTGCTGGGCATGATCGCCACGCACGTACTGCCGCTCTACAACCAGGAAACCGGCGATCCCAGCCTGACCGGGCTGGTGTTCTCCGGACGTTCCTCGGCGTTGTTCGCGGTGGTTGCCGGCGTCGGGCTGGCGCTGCTGACCGGCGGCAGCGAACCCCATGAGGCGAAGGCAGTGAACCGGGACCGGCGTGGAATTGCCGTGCGGGCGCTGATCATCGCCCTGGTGGGCCTGATCCTGGGCGGACTCGAAACCACCATCGCCGTCATCCTCTTCCATTACGCCGTGCTGTTCCTGCTGGCGCTGCCGTTCCTCGGCATGCCGCTGCGCCGGCTGGCCGTCTGGGCCGGGGCCTGGCTGCTGCTGTCCCCGGTGCTTGCCTACGTGGTGAGGGACTGGCTGATCCGGAACCTGTCGCCGTCGGACATCAGTGGGAACATCACCTGGGAGGCGTTCCTCTCCCCCGCCGCGCTGGCAGCGGACGTCTTCGTCACGGGGTTCTATCCGGTGCTGCAGTGGCTGAGCTATATCCTGCTGGGGCTCGTGATCGGGCGCCTGGCGCTGACCAGCCTGCCGGTGCAGGTGGGACTGCTCACGGGCGGGGTGTTTGCCGCCGTGACCGCCAAGTTGGTCTCTAATTACCTGCTTGATGAGCTGGGCGGTTTTGATGTCCTCCGGGCCACGGAGTCCGGGCAGCAGTGGCCGCTGGCACGGATGTTGGAGGTCAATCTCAGCTCGGTGGAGCAGACCGGTTCCTGGTGGTGGCTCGCCCTGTCAGGACCGCACTCCAACACCAGCCTGGACATGCTGCACGCCGCCGGCACTGCCGCCGCCGTGCTGGGCGTCTGCCTGCTGTTGACACGTGCCCGGCCGCTCCTCCTGCTGCCCCTGTCCGCTGCCGGCGCCATGACCCTCACGCTTTACAGCCTGCACGTGTGGGTAATGACCATGGTGGACCAGCAAAGTCCGCCCCTGGAACCGATGCCGGTGTACTGGATCCAAGTGGCGATCCTGGTGGTGCTGGCCGTACTGTTCCAGCGCATCGACGCACGCGGCCCGCTGGAACTGGTCACCTCGGGTGCCTCGCGGCTGGCCCGCGGCAAGGGCGGCCGGACCGCGGCCCCGGCCCGGCAGAAGCGCTAGGCTCCGGGCTGGTTCCGGGTTCCCGCATAGAGCCTGCCGGCCTGCCGCATGGTGCGCCGGGCGCGGGTACGGTCCCCGGCGGCGTCGTACGCGCAGGACAGCCGGAACCAGCTGCGCCAATCCTCGGGCGCCGCCTCGGTTTCGGCCTTGTACTGAGGGAACTGTGCGTCCGCGGCTTCCCGCACAATCCGCCCCGCAGGTGTCCGCGGGAGGTCATCCACCGGCAGCCGGCCTTCCTCGGCAAGGATCCGGGCCATCTGCTCCGTCCGGTTGCCGAACATCAGTTCGCGGATGAGCGCCCAGGCGCCCACCACGGGCAGCACCAGATAGGCAAGGCCCATCAGCTTGGCCGGAATCTCGTCGGAGGTGAGCAGCAGCCAGCCGCGCTGCCCGGAGACCACCAGATAAAAGAAGAGCAGCAGGGTCACCAGGGCCACGCCGAGCTTGGCGCGGTTGGAGAAAAGGCCGGTGAAGAAAGACAACGTGTTCCTTAGTCGTTCAGGTTGAGGTAGCCGTCAAGTCCGACGGTCAGTCCGGGATGGTCGGCGACCTGCCGCAGGCCCAGCAGGACGCCGGGCATGAAGGAGGCGCGGTCGAAGGAATCATGCCGGATGGTCAGCTGCTCGCCCGGACCGCCCAGGAGCACTTCCTGGTGGGCCACCAGCCCGCGCAGCCGCACGGAATGCACGTGCACTCCGTCCACCTCCGCGCCGCGCGCTCCCGGCAGCGCCTTGGTGGTGGCATCCGGAGAGGGAGCTACGCCGGCCTCGGCGCGTGCGGCGGCGATCAGCTGGGCGGTGCGTACGGCCGTTCCCGAGGGGGCGTCCACCTTGTCCGGGTGGTGCAGCTCAATCAGTTCCACCGATTCGAAGTAGCGGGCGGCCTTGGCGGCGAAGGCCGAGGCCAGCACCGAGCCGAGGGCGAAGTTCGGCGCGATGAGCACACCGGTGCCGGGGGACGTTTCCAGCAGGTCCGCCAGGCGGCCGAGCCGTTCGGCATCCCATCCGGTGGTGCCGACGACGGCGTGCATGCCGTGTTCGACGGCGAAGCGGACGTTGGCCTCGGTGTTGTCCGGCACGGTCAGGTCCACCACATACCGGGCACCGGCCGAGACGAGGGTTTCAAGCGGGTCGGTACGGCCCAGCGCTGCAACGAGTTCCATGTCTTCGGCGGCCTCGACGGCGGCAACGGCCTCGGACCCCATGCGGCCTGCGGCCCCGAGGACCGCTACGGCAAGTTTTTCGCTCATAGGCTCCAGATTACCGGTCAGGGCCGGTCGCTGACGCCCACCCACTCGGTGCTGCCGTCCGTGAAGCCCTGCTCCTTCCAGATGGGCACGTTCGCTTTGACCGTGTCCACGAGCTCGGAGCACGCCGCGAACGCGGTGCCCCGGTGGGCCGAGGCGACGGCCGCCACCAGGGCGGCGTCGCCGATCTCCAGGGCTCCGGTGCGGTGCGCCACCCAGATCCGGACGCCGTCGTACTTCGCCGCGATCCCGGCGGCCACCTCGCCGAGCACGGACTGTGCCGTGGGGTGGGCGCTGTAGGCGAGGGCGGTGACGGACTTGCCGTCGTCGTGGTTGCGGACGATGCCGCTGAAGAGGACCACCGCGCCGCAGTCCGGCGACCATGCGCCGTGTTCGGCCTCGGCGCTGCTCAGCGGATCCGCGGAAACCGTGGCATGGACAACTTCGCTAGTGTTCACGCTTTCCCTCCAGCTGGCCGCAGATGTGGCCGATGATCGGTTCCAGTACGGCGAGTCCGTCCGCCACCGCTCCCGGGGAACCGGGCAGGTTGACTACGAAGGTGCGGCCGGCGGTGCCGGCGAAGCCGCGGCTGATGGCGGCCATCGGCGTCGAGGCCAGCCCCTTGGCGCGGATCGCTTCCATGACTCCGGGCACGTGGCGGTCCAGGAGGGGCTCGGTGGACTCGGGGGTGACGTCGTCCGGGCTGAGCCCGGTGCCTCCGCTGGTCAGCAGCACCGAAGGTTCCAGCGCAAGGATGCGCTGCAGCGACGCGCCGACCTCCGCGCCGTCGGGCACCACTTCGGCCAGCACAATGTCATAGCCCAGGGCGTACAGCCAGTCGGCGATCAGCGGGCCGCATTCGTCCTGGTAGGTGCCGGCCGCCGCGCGGGTGGAGGCAATCAGGACCCCTGCGGTGCGGCGGGGTGACGGAGTGCTCACAACGCCCAGTCTCCGCTTTTGCCGCCGGACTTGGCCAGCACCATGATGTCGGTGATGCGGGCATGTTTGTCGACGGCCTTGATCATGTCGTACAGCGTCAGCGCGGCCACGGAGGCGGCGGTCAGCGCCTCCATTTCGACGCCGGTGAGTGCCTTGGTCTTCACGGTGGCTTCCACAACGACGTCGCCCTCCCGAGGGGTGAAGTCCACGGTGACCTTCGTCAGGGGCAGCGGATGGCACAGCGGGATGAGGTTGGACGTCTGCTTGGCGGCCATGATGCCGGCGACCCGGGCCACGGCGAGTGCGTCCCCCTTCGGCAGCCCGCCGTCGGCAATCAGGCGAACCACTTCGGCGGTGCTGCGCAGCACTGCCTGCGCCGTGGCCTGGCGCGTGGTTTCGGTCTTGGCGGATACATCCACCATGTGCGCGGAGCCGTCCTCGCGGACGTGGGTCAGTCCCGCGGGGTGGAGGTCTTCGGGTTCGGCGCTCACGGCTGGGTCCTTTCGGGCACGGCGTCCGGGCAGGACACAGTTGCGGTTATTCCAGTAGCAATACTGTCACTTCTGCGCCGGCTTCGAGGTGCTCGGTACCCACGGGGACGGAGATCAGGGCGTTGGAGGAGGCGAGGGCATGGACCAAATGGGACCCGGGTCCGCCCACCGGTTCCACCGTTCCGGCCGTGTACCGGCCGCGGCGCACCTGGTGCTTCCCGGCGGGGCTGCCGAGCGGGGCGGTGAGGCGGGCGGGCACTTCCGCCCGGGGCCGCGGGGCACCGGTGACGGCACTCAGGGCCGGGCGCAGGAACATCTCGAAGGACACCAGTGAGCTGACCGGGTTGCCGGGGAAACCGAGGAACGGGACGCCGTCCACCGTGCCGATGCCCTGCGGTCCGCCCGGCTGCATGGCCACGGACAGGAACGCCGTGTCCTGCGCAGCGAGGCCCTGACGCACCACCTCGTAGGCTCCCTTGCTGATGCCGCCCGAGGTGAGGACCAGGTCCGGGGTGTCGGCGGCGATGTCGGCCCGGAGCCGGTCGGTGAACTCCTGCGGAGAGTCGGCCAGGATCCGGGACCGGAGCACCTCGGCGCCAGCCTCCTGCAAGGAGCTCCGGAGCAGGGTGGTGTTGGCGTCGTGGATCTGGCCCGGCCCGAGCGGCATGCCCGGTTCAATGACTTCGTCCCCGGTGGTCAGCAGCAGCACCCGCGGCCGGGCCCGGACGGTGACGCGGTCCAGGCCAAGAGCCGCGAGCAGGCCGAGCTGCAGCGGTCCCAGCACGGCTCCGGCGGGCAGCGCCGGGGTTCCTGCGGCAATATCGCTGCCCGCCCTGCGGACGAACTGCCCGGCGGGCACATCCGCCGGGACCGCCACGGCGCTGCCGGCCTGTCCGGCGGGCAGGAAGTAATCAGGGGTGCATGCCTCGATCGGGACGACGGCGTCGGCACCCTCGGGCAGCATGGCACCGGTCATAACGGGGGCGGCCGTGCCGGGAAGCAGCGGCGGCGGTGCCGAGCCGGCCGGAATGGGCGCGGCCGTGGCCAGGCGGACCCTGCCGGGAGCGGCAGGCGGGTTCCCGGCGGCGAGGTCGGCAACACGGACCGCGTAACCGTCCATCTGCGAGTTCGTGAAGGGCGGCAGGTTCCCCGGCGCCCGCACGTCGGCGGCAAGGAGCCGCCCGGCCGCGGCGTTCAGCACCACGGTCTCGTGGGCGGGCGGATGGTTCCGGAACCAGGTCCGCAGGAGGTCCTCCACGGCTTGCCGGTGGGCCGCCACCGTCCGGGGACCGCCGGGAGCAGCGGATGCCGGTGCAGGGGCACCCTGTGGAGCCGGTTCTACCGACATGGTCCTCCTTGGGAGATGGGACGGTGTCGAGGCGCGAAAAAAACTCAGCGCACCGTCACCCGAATTGTATGCAGGCCGGTGGCTCCGTCGGGAAGCACGGGCCGTTTTTCTTCCGCCTGCCGTACGCCGTTTGCATCCACGGCCCGGACCGCGATGTCGTGCCCGCCCGGTGCCAGCTCCACTGCGATCCGGTACTGCCGCCACGTATCCGCGGAGATCCCGGGAGCCAGCTCCGCGTCCTGCCAGCCGCTGTCGTCCACGCGGACCTGCACGGCGCTGATCCCGGTGTGCTGCGCCCACGCGACGCCGGCCACGGTGACCGTGCCGGCGGAGACCGGTGCACGGCCGGGAACGTCGATCCGGGAGGAGAGCTTGACCGGGCCGCGCTCGCCCCAGCCCCGGTCCGTCCAGTAGGCCGTTTCATCCGCGAACCGGGTGACCCGCAGCTCGGTGACCCATTTGGTCGCAGACACGTATCCGTACAGTCCGGGGACAACCACCCGGACGGGGAAACCGTGTTCCAGCGGCAGCGGTTCCCCGTTCATGCCCACGGCCAGCAGCGCATCCCGGTCATCCGTCAGTGCTTCCAAAGGGGTGGAAGCGCTCCACCCGTCCCGGCTCGTGGAGAGCACCATGTCCGCCCCCGGCTGCACCCCTGCCCGGGCCAGCAGGTCCCTGACGGGCATTCCCAGCCACCGGGCGTTGCCGATCAAATTCCCGCCCACCTCGTTGGAAACACAGGCGAGGGTGACGTAGCTTTCCTGCAGCGGCGCAGCGAGGAGTTCCGCGTAGTCCAGTTCCACTTCACGGTCCACCATGCCGGTCACCCGCAGCCGCCAATCCGCCGGGTCGATCAGCGGCACCCTCAGGGCCGTGTCGATCCGGTAAAAATCGGCAGCGGGTGTCACCAGCGGTGCCAGGCCGTCGACGGCGAGCTCGGCTCCGGCGGGTATCGCTGCCGCACGCCGGGACGGTACCGGCAACCGGACCGTTTCGCGCAGGGCCGTGACACCCACCTGTCCCCCGCGGGCTATGCCGGCCAGCGCGGCACCGAGCAGGGCCACCGCTGCTCCCCCGCCCACCGAGGTCATTACCGTACGGCGGCGCACCGCGGCGTCGTCGTCCGTCTGCGCCGCGGCGAGGTCCCGGATCCGCGCCGTGAGCGCCCGCAGGACCAGGACGGCGACGACGCCGGCGGCCAGCGGCGGCAGGAGTGCCAGCAGCGAGAACTGCTGCCGGGTAAGGACGGCTGCCAGGCCGGCTGCCCCGAAGAGACCCAGGACCGCCGCGCCCGCCGGCGGACGGCGCAGCTCCAGGACACCCGCGGCAGCGGAGGCAAGGGCGATGACCAGTCCCATGCCCACCAGCAGCGCGGCCTTGTCCGCCGTCCCGAAGAGGTTGATTGCGGCGTCTTTGACCGGTCCGGGAACGAAGTCGATGACCACGGATCCGACGGCGGACACCGGGGAAAGCGACGGGCTGGCGATGGCGGCGAGCAGCTCACCGGCGCCGACGCCCAGTCCGGCGGCGACCAGTCCTGCGGCCGCCGACCACCGCCGGTTGGCCCGCTCCGGACCTGCGGCGGAGCCCCGGGTGCGCCGTCCAGCGGCACTCATCGCGGCAGCAGCCGTCCGGTGGCGATCCGGGCCAGCAGCAGGACCAGCAGGTACAGGGCGATAAGCATCAGGCAGATGCCCAGGGCCGCCTGCGGCTGGTTGGAGTTCAGGCTCAGTTCGATCTGCAGCGGCAGGGTCCGGGTGCTCCCTTCGATGCTCCCCGCGAAGGTGATGGTGGCCCCGTATTCGCCCAGCGACCGGGCGAAGGCCAGCAACGTACCCGCCACGATGCCCGGCAGCGCCAGCGGCAAGGTGATGTGGCGCAGGATCGCGGTGGGACCTGCCCCGGACGTGGCGGCGGCCATTTCCAGGTCCCGGTCCACGGCGGACAGGCTGTTCAGCGACGCGACCACGAAGAACGGCAGGGAAACAAACACCTGGACAATAACGACGGCGGCCGGCGAGTACCCCACGTCCAGTCCCATGGTGCCGAGCAGCTTCCCCGCAATCCCCTGCCGGCCCCAGAAGTACAGCAGGGCGATGCCGGAGACAACGGGTGAGAGCACCAGCGGGATCAGCAGGATTCCGCGCATCAACTGGATCCACGGTCCCTCCAGCTTGCTGAGCAGCACGGCCAGCGGCAGCCCCAGCAGGACGCAGAGAAGCGTGGAGCCGGCCGAGGTGGCCAGGGAGAGGCCCAGCGCAGTGCGGGCCGCGTCGGAGCCGAGCAGTTCCGGCAGCGACGTCCAGGGGACGTTGAGCAGCAGCGCCGCGACGGGTCCGGCGCACAGGAGCAGGGCGATGCCGGCCGGCAGCCACAGCCAGGCGGGCGTCGTGGCGCGTGCCTCCCGGCTCATGGCGGACGCGGAGCCGGATGCCGCTTCGAATTCCTGCGTCCTAAGGGGCATCGTTGCTCCCCGGGTCCGCCGGACCGAACCCCGCCTCGGCAAGGATGGCTGCCGCTTCCGGACCCGTAAGCCACTCGTAGAATGCTGCCGCGTCGGGGTTGCCGGCACCTTCAGCGGTCAGCCCCGCCGGATACCGGTTAGGGTCGGGATCCTCCAGCGGCAGGTAGGTCACGCCGGACCCGGCGGCGGCCAGGGCATCGGTCCGGTAGACAAACCCGGCATCGGCCTGGCCGCTGGTCACCTTGGTCAGCACCGAGCGGACGCTGTCCTCCAGGCTCGGTGCGGGAACGGCTACGCCGGCTGCTTCGAGGACCCGTGATGTTGCCCGTCCGCACGGAACGGAGGGTGCGCACAGGGCCGCCCGGACGCCGTCGCCCGCAACATCGCGTAATACGCGGATCCCGGCGGGGTTGTCCGCGGCCAGGGCCAGGACCAGGTTGTTGCTGGCCAGCACCGTCTCCCGGTCCAGTCCGTTCCGCAGGGGTTCGAGTGCCTCAAGGTCGGCGGTAATCACAACGTCCGCTTCGGCGCCGGACTGCAGCTGCGCTACGAGCTGGCTGCTGGAGCCGATGTTGACGCGCAGCCGCCCGCCGCCGTCGTAAGCCGCATTCAGCTGCTCGACCACATCCGTGAGCGAGGAAGCGGCAAAGACCGTGATGCCGGTTCCGCTGCGGTCGGCTGCGCCGGTGGTGTCCGCGGAGGTGCATGCGGCTGTGGAAGCGGCAAGAACCATCACGGCGCACGCTGCCAAAGTCCGGCGGCCCCGGGGAACAAAACGCATTTATAGAGCCTAACTGTCAAAAGGCGTAACCTCGAGGAATGGGAACACAGCTGGGAATGCCTGCAGTACGCCCTTCCCCCAGTACACCAGAAATCAGCACGCCCGAAGCCGCGGCACCGGGCAACGGTTCTTCCGCTGCCGTCTCGGCTCCGCCCTCCCCCGCGTCTGCCCTGGCGCTTGCCCCGGCGGACGGACTGCTGGACCGGCACGGCCGTCGGGCCACGGACATGCGGCTGTCGCTGACGGATAAATGCAACCTGCGCTGCACGTACTGCATGCCCGCCGAAGGGCTCAACTGGCTGGCCAGGGACAAAGTACTTGGCCGGGACGAAATCGTCCGCCTGGTCCGCCTCGGCGTCGACCGGCTGGGCGTGCGCGAGCTGCGATTGACCGGCGGTGAACCGCTGGTGCGTGCGGATCTGGTGGACATTGTTGCCGGTATCCGCGCCAACCACCCTGAGCTGCCGATTTCCCTGACCACCAACGGGCTCGGCCTGGACAAGAAAGCCCAGGCACTCAAGGACGCCGGCCTGACCCGCATCAACGTGTCCCTGGATTCCCTCCACCCGGACACCTTTGCCCAGCTCACCCGCCGCCCGTTCCTGGACCGGGTGCTGCACGGGGTGGAGGAAGCCGCCCGGGTGGGCCTGGGCCTGGTCAAGATCAATGCCGTGCTGATGCGGGGAATCAACGACGCCGAGGCGCCGGACCTGCTGGAGTGGGCGGTCAGCCGCGGCTTCGAACTGCGGTTCATTGAGCAGATGCCCCTGGACGCGGACCACGGATGGACGCGGGACGGAATGATCACCGCCGCCGAGATGCGGTCCCTGCTGGAACGCGATTTCGTCCTGACCCCTGATCCCCGGGAGCGCAACGGCGCACCGGCCCAGCGCTGGGAGGTCCGCCGGCACACGGACCCGGCAACGGTTGTCGGGACCGTCGGCATCATTGCTTCCGTCACCGAACCCTTCTGCGCCGAGTGCGTCCGCACCCGGATTACTGCCGAGGGTAAGGTCCGCAGCTGCCTGTTTTCGCACGAGGAGACGGACCTGCTGGCACTGCTGCGCAGCGGTGTGGACGACGACGCCGTCGTCCGCCGCTGGCAGGAGGCCATGTGGGGCAAGCCCAAGGCACACGGCATGGGCCATGCCGGGCTCGGCGACTCCGACTATGTCCAGCCCGAACGAACCATGAGCGCGATAGGCGGCTAAGTGCTGATCAGATACTTCGGCGCTGCGAAGGCAGCAGCCGGCACGGAAGAAGAACACCTGGATGAAGGGCCGCTGACGCTGGCCGAGCTGGCGGAAAAGCTTGCGGCCCGGTACCCCTCACCGGGTGCAGGCATCCCCGCTCTCGGTACGGTGATTGCGCGCAGCACGTTCCTGGTCAATGAAACGGCTGCCCGGAACCCGGACCTGCTGCTGCAGCCGGGGGACGTCGTGGACATCCTGCCGCCCTTCGCCGGCGGATAGGCTCAGGAGCCCGGCGGTTAAACAGCAAAGGCACACCCGGGACGCGGACCGCGCCGGGTGTGCCTTTCGTAAAGGGGCTAGAAGCCCAGTTCCGCTGCTGATTCGAACGGACCCACCACGGTGATGGTGCGGGGGGCTGCGGCCAGTTCTACAGCCAGCTCCTGGACCTGTTCCGCCGTGACTGAATGGATCCGGCGCAGGGACTCATCGATGTCGATGAACTCGCCGCTGACCAGCTCCGCCCGGCCCAGGCGGGACATCCGCGAGCCGGAGTCCTCCAGGCCCAGCACCATGCCGCCGGAGATCTGACCCAGGGCCTTGGCCAGTTCGGCAGGCTCGACGCCGCCCGCGGCCAGCCGCTCGAGTTCGCTGCCGAGCAGGTCGATGACCTGGCGGGTCTTGGCAGGCGAGCAGCCTGCATACATGCCGAAGTAGCCGGCGTCGGCGTACGACGCCGAGAAGGAGTAGGTGGAGTACACCAGTCCGCGCTTCTCGCGGATCTCCTGGAACAGGCGGGAGGACATGCCGCCGCCGAGGATCGTGTTCAGCACGCTCATGGCAAAGCGGCGGTCATCCGTCGCGGTCAGCGAGGGGCAGCCCATCACGATGTTGGCCTGCTCCACCGGACGGTTGATGACGTGGACTCCGGCGGTGCCGGAGATCGACGCCGGCGCGGTGTCCCGGCGCGGCGCGGGCGTTGCCGCCGGGTCCAGTTCCCAGCCTGCGGTCTGCAGCGCCTGCAGCACGAGCGCGCAGACCTGCTCGTGGTCCAGTCCCCCGGCAGCGGTGACTACCAGTTCCTCCGGACGGTAGTACCGCCGGTAGTGGTCAAGGACCGCAACGCGGGACACGCTGCGGATGGCGTCGGGAGTGCCGCCGATGGGACGGCCGAGGGCGTGGTCGCCGAGGACGGCTTCGGAAAACTTTTCGTGGCAGAGATCGGCCGGATCGTCATTGTCCATGGCGATCTCTTCGAGGATGACGTCGCGTTCCTGTTCCAGTTCCTCAGGATCCAGGACGGCGGACGTGACCATGTCGGTGATGACGTCTATGGCCATCGGAAGATCGGTATCCAGCACCCGTGCGTAGTAGCAGGTGCTTTCCTTGGCGGTGGCCGCATTGGACTCGCCGCCTACCTCGTCAAACGCCGAGGCGATGTCCAGCGCCGAGCGGCGGCTGGTGCCCTTGAACAGCAGATGCTCAAGGAAGTGTGTGGAGCCGTGCCGGCCCGCGGCTTCATCCCGCGAGCCGACACCAACCCAGAATCCGATGGCCGTGCTGCGCTGGCCCGGCATTTCCTCCGTCAGGACCCGGACGCCGCCGGGCAATACCGAACGGCGCACGACGGCGCCTCCCGGAGTGCCGACGACAAGGGTCGGGTCGGAGGAAAGAGTGGTCAGCGGAAGCTGGACAACCGTCCCGTGCCCCTTCGGTGAGGAAGGGGACACGGGACGGTTTCCATCGGAGTAGTCCGGCATTTACTCTGCAGACTCGGTTTCTGCTGCTTCTTCGCCTTCGGCGTCTTCAGCAACCACCGGGGAGAGCGAAAGCTTTCCGCGGTCATCGATCTTGGTGATTTCCACCTGGACCTTCTGGCCCACGGAGACGACGTCGTCGACGTTGTCCACGCGCTTGCCGCCGGCGAGCTTACGCAGCTCGGAGATGTGCAGCAGGCCGTCCTTGCCCGGGGTCAGGGAGACAAAAGCACCGAAGGTGGTGGTCTTGACTACCGTGCCGAGGTAACGCTCGCCGATCTCGGGGACCTGCGGGTTGGCGATCGCGTTGATCGCCGAGCGGGCAGCCTCGGCGGAGCCGCCGTCGGTTGCGCCGATGAGGACGGTGCCGTCATCTTCAATGGAGATGTCAGCGCCGGTGTCCTCCTGGATCTGGTTGATCATCTTGCCCTTCGGGCCGATGACCTCGCCGATCTTGTCCACGGGGATCTTGACCGAGATGATGCGCGGGGCGAACTCGGAGAGCTCGTCCGGTGCGTCGATCGCGGCCTGCATCACGTCGAGGATGTGCAGGCGGGCTTCGCGGGCCTGCTTCAGTGCTGCTGCCAGCACGGAGGCGGGGATACCGTCGAGCTTGGTGTCCAGCTGGATGGCCGTGACGAACTCGGAGGTACCGGCAACCTTGAAGTCCATGTCGCCGAAGGCATCTTCGGCGCCGAGGATATCGGTCAGGGCTGCGTAGCGGGTTTCGCCGTCAACCTGGTCGGAGACCAGGCCCATGGCGATACCTGCCACCGGAGCGCGCAGCGGAACACCGGCGTTGAGCATGGACAGCGTCGAGGCGCAGACCGAACCCATGGAGGTGGAACCGTTGGAGCTCAGGGCTTCGGAGACCTGGCGGATGGCGTACGGGAATTCTTCACGCGTGGGCAGCACCGGCATCAGGGCGCGCTCTGCAAGTGCGCCGTGGCCGATTTCGCGGCGCTTGGGCGAACCCACGCGGCCGGTCTCACCGGTGGAGTACGGCGGGAAGTTGTAGTTGTGCATGTAGCGCTTGCGCGTTACCGGCGACAGCGAGTCGATCTGCTGTTCCATCTTCAGCATGTTCAGCGTGGTGACACCCATGATCTGGGTTTCGCCGCGCTCGAAGATGGCCGAACCGTGCACGCGGGGCAGAACCTCTACCTCGGCGGTGAGCTGACGGATGTCCGTCAGGCCGCGGCCGTCGATGCGGACCTGCTCCTTGAGGATGCGCTGGCGCACAACCTGCTTGGTGACGGAACGGAAAGCAGCGGAGACTTCGCCTTCGCGGCCTTCGAACTTCTCAGCCAGTGCGGCCTTGACTTCGTTCTTCAGCTCGTCGGCGGCAGCGTCGCGCTCCTGCTTGTCGGCGATCGAGAAGACCTTGGCCAGCTTCTCCCCGGCAGCGGCTTCAACGGCCTCGTACACGTCGTCCTGGTAATCCAGGAAGATCGGGAACTCGACGGTGGGCTTGGCGGCGCGTGCAGCCAGGTCCGACTGGGCGTCGCAAAGGACCTTGATGAACGGCTTCGCCGCTTCCAGGCCTTCTGCAACAACCTCTTCGGTCGGGGCGGTGGCGCCCTCTTCCTTGATGAGGTTCCAGGCGTTGTCGGTGGCTTCGGCTTCCACCATCATGATGGCGACGTCGTCACCGGCAATGCGGCCGGCTACCACCATGGAGAACACGGCGCGCTCCAGCTCGGAGTGCTTCGGGAAGGCAACCCACTGGCCGTCGACCAGGGCAACGCGGACGCCGCCGATCGGGCCGGAGAACGGGAGGCCGCTCAGCTGGGTGGACATGGAGGAAGCGTTGATCGCAACCACGTCGTAGAGAACGTCCGGGTTGATCGCCAGGACGGTGACCACAATCTGGACCTCGTTGCGCAGGCCCTTGACGAACGCGGGGCGCAGCGGGCGGTCCATCAGGCGGCAGGCCAGGATGGCTTCGGTGGACGGACGGCCTTCGCGGCGGAAGAACGAGCCCGGGATGCGGCCGGCAGCGTACATACGCTCCTCGACGTCCACGGTCAGCGGGAAGAAGTCGAAACCTTCACGCGGGGACTTGCCGGCGGACGTGGCCGAGAGCAGGGCGGTGTCTTCGTCAATGTAGACCATCGCCGAACCGGCTGCCTGCTGGGCAAGGCGGCCGGTTTCGAACCGGATAACGCGCTTGCCGTACTTGCCGTTGTCAATAACGGCTTCTGAGAACTGAATTTCGGGACCCTCCATATGAGAGTCACCTCCGTTTCTTCTGTGGGCGGAGGCACCCAGCACCGTATCGAACTTCTTTCCGCGCGGCACGGGCCGCACGTTCAACACCCGGTCTTCGATCGAGGTCCTCGGGCAGATTCTCCCGGAGACCACTACCGAGGACCGCGAATGCTGCGATGCTGGCTGACTCCTGTGATGTGTGCTTCTTTACTGCTTTACTTCTGTGGTTCTTTTACTGCATAACTACCTTCGCCGGCCCCCTATGGTGGAGACCGAAATCAGACAGGTGCGCTTCCGGCTTTCCCGGTGTCCATGCCTGCCTGCGCAAAAGGCGGCTCCCCGTGCAGTGCACAGGTGCCGCCTTTCACAAAGACTATCGACGCAGGCCGAGGCGCTCAATGAGCGTACGGTAGCGGGCGATGTCGGTCTCGCGCAGGTAGGTCAGCATGCGACGACGACGACCAACCAGGGCCATCAGGCCGCGGCGGGTGTGGTGGTCATGCTTGTGGGTCTTCAGGTGCTCGGTCAGGTCGAGGATGCGCCGTGAAAGCACAGCAACCTGAACCTCGGGGGAACCGGTGTCCCCTTCAGCGCGAGCGAATTCCCGAATGATCTCCTGCTTGACGGCGGGATCGAGTGCCAATGTAACTCCTAGAGTTGTGCCGTGAGGCCCGAGTCAGCACTTCGCTGCCGGGAATCTTTCTGTCCTGGGGCGTCAGCCCCGGAACATAAAGAAATTCAGCCGCCACGGACCGCAGCCGAATTTGAAACCAGTTTACCTGCCCGTGCCGCTTTCTGTCGAAAGGACCTCACGGGTGCGTTCGACGTCGAGGCGCATCTGGGCCACCAGCGCCTCGGGGCCGGTGTACGCCACCATGCCCCGGAGCCGGTCCACGAATTCCACCACCACGTGCTGGCCGTACAGGTTGAAGTCCTCGATCTCTTCGGCCGGCCGGTCGATGACATGTGCTTCCACCTGGCGGCTCACGCCCTCGAAGGTGGGGTTGGAGCCCACAGACACGGCGGCGGGCCAACGGGCGCCGGCCTCGTCCACCAGCCAGCCGGCGTAGATGCCGTCGGCGGGGATGAGGCCTGAAGACTCCGGGGCGAGGTTGGCGGTGGGGAAACCCAGTTCGCGGCCGCGTGCCGCCCCGTGCACCACTTCGCCGCGCATCCGGTGGGTCCGTCCGAGCAGGCGGGCAGCGGTGCGGACATCACCTTCCCGCAGTGCCTCGCGGATCCAGGTGGAGGAACAGCGCCGGCCGGAGTCCGGGCCGTCCGGGAGTGCGCCGAAATCCTCCACCGCTTCCACGGCGAACCCGAGCTCGCGGCCGAGTTCACGCATGGTGTCCAGGTCTCCGGCGTTGCCCCGTCCGAAGCGGACGTCGTGGCCGATGACGACTGTCTTGACGTGGAGTGCCTCAACCAGGACCGTGCGGACAAATTCCTCTGCGGTCAGGGAAGCCAGCTCCAGCGTGTAATGCATCATCAGCAGGCCGTCCAGCCCGGTGTCGGCCAGCGCCTGCACCCGGTCCACGAGGCCCATGATCAGTTCCGGCGCGCTCTGGGGCCGGTGAACCTGCGCAGGGTGGGGATCAAAGGAGATGGCGACGGCGGCTGCATCCTGGGCGCGCGCCACCTTGACCAGGCGGTTGAGCACATGCTGGTGGCCCAGATGCACGCCGTCGAAGTTGCCGATGGTGATTACTGTCGGACCAATGTCGGCAGGTATTTCCGCCAGGTCATTCCAGTAGTACACGCAGGCTCCTTAGCAGCATTTTCCAGCGCCGGTCGAACGGCTGGTCCAGGTTTCCGGGCGGCTATCGCCGCGCCGGGACCTATCCATTATGTCCGATCTGCGCCGCTTACCGGGAACCGCCCGCAATCCCGGTATCTCCCCCGGCCTGCTGGCTGTACTCGCGGCGCAGGTCGGATGTCTTGGCGATGAAACGGTGCCAGACCAGCAGCGCCGGCGGGAAGGCCAGCTCAACGATCATCAACACAATGAACGTGAAGTGCGGGGTTCCGGAGAAGGCCCAGGAAAGCACACGGCCGATGCCGCCCAGGAACACCATCAGGCAGACGAGCCAGAGCATGTTCGCCCACTGGAACTTCACGGCAATGGCCACGAATGCCGCACCTACGCCCACCATCATGGCGGCGAAGAACCGGTACTGGCTTTCCAGGGTGGGATTGACCTCTCCCCCGGCTGCCTCCGGCAGGCCTGCCGTGCCGGTAATGAGGTTGTAGAGGCCGAAGCCGGCCACCAGGATGCCCACACCGATGACGACGGCGCGGAAGACGCCCCAGTCGTCACTGCTCTTGAAGGGCTTGGCCGCCTTCGGCTGCTTTGCTGCCCTGCCGGGCTTGCCGGCGGATTGCTTGCCGGACTGCGTCCGGCGGGTCGAGGAATTCGTCGTGCCCGGCGCCGAGGTCCCCGGCGTCGATGTCCCCGGCGCCTTCGGTGCCTGGCTTCCCGGCCCGTCCGTGCCCGAAGGGCTGTTCCTGTCGCCCGGTGTCGGCGCTGCGTTGCTCATGGCTCCCCCTTTGACGGAGTTGGAACTGAAGTTGTTCCTGCCATCGTCTCACGCACCCGCGCGAAACAGGTAAGCATGCTTATTTCAGCGGCGCGCGTCTGCGCGGTGCCGGTAAAGCCACCACAACCCGACGATCGGCAGGATCAACGGCACGTACCCGTACCCGCTGCCGAAGCCGGACCAGACCGTGTCGTCGGGCAGCGCGGCGGGGTCGATCAGCCCGAAGATTCCGACAGCGAGCACACCGGCCATTTCCACTCCCACGGCCGCCACGGAGATCCGGTAAGCGGTGGCGCCGGAGCGGGCCAGGCCGACGGTGGCCACGATGTAGACCACGGCGGCGAAGGCGGACAGCAGGTAGGCCACCGGCGCATGCTCGAACTTAGTGAGGATCTGGAACGCAGCGCGGGCCGACGCCGCCAAGGCGAAAATCGCGTAAACGGCTACCAGCAGCCGGCCGGGCCCTGCATTGCGGGCCTCGGGAGCGGACCGGTCCGCCGATTCGGCGTCGTCGGGGTTAGTACTGCGGTTCATAGAAGTGTTGCTCCGTCCCAGATCTGTTCCATCCGGAACAGCATGACAAATACGGTGATTCCCACGGCGGAAAGCACGATGTTGCTCCAGCGGCTCCGGTCCAGAAGCGACCACCAGACCGCCCCGACCGGAATGACCAGCGCGGTCAGCAGATACCCCCAGAACTCCCAGGCTTCTCCGGCGATGCCCTCCCCTCCGGCGAGGCGGATCAGGGAAGCGGCACCGTAGACCAGCAGGAAGAGTTCGACGGCGGCCGCAGACACGATGGTGAGGTCGTTCGGTCCCTGCTTCAGGACGGCGGCACCGATGCACAGCACCACGGACACCAGGCAGACGAGGGAACCGACAAGGAACAGCGGATCCATTTACGCCTTCTCGTTTCCGGGTGTGAAGACCAGCAGCGCCTTTGCCTGCTCGCCCTTGTCCTCGAGCAGTCCCACCACCCGGCCGTCCGGATCGATGGCCGCGACCGGTCCCGGCTGTCCGTTGCCGGTGGCGCCGATCCGGCGGCCGTGCGAGAGGTCCTCGGCTTCGGCCGCGGACAGGCTGCGGACCGGGAAAAGGTCGGCGGCGGCGTCGTCGAGGTCCAGGACCCGCAGGTCCTCGGCCAGTTCCTCGAGGGTGGAGGCCTGCTCCAGGCTGAACGGTCCCACGCAGGTGCGGCGCAGGGCGGTCAGGTGCCCGCCGACGCCGAGTGCGGCACCGAGGTCGCGGGCCAGGGCGCGGATGTAGGTGCCGGAGGAGCAGTCGACGGTGACGTCGACGTCGCGCAGCCGCCCGCCGTTCTCGCGCCGGATGTCGTGGACCTCGAACCGGGAGACGGTAACCGGCCGCGCGGGCAGGTTCACTTCCCCGCCGGCGCGGACCTTCGCGTAGGAACGTTCGCCGTTGACCTTGATCGCGCTGACGCTGCTGGGGACCTGCTGGATGTCGCCGGTCAGGTTCGCCACCGCAGCCCGGATTTCCTCGTCCGTCACGGCGGCGGCAATGGTTTCCGTCGTGACTTCACCCTCGGCGTCGTCCGTGACGGTCGCCTGGCCGAGCCGGATGGTGGCCTCGTAGGTCTTGGTGGTGCCGACAATGTAGGTCAGCAGGCGGGTGGCTTTGTTGATGCCCACCACCAGCACGCCGGTGGCCATCGGATCCAGGGTGCCTGCGTGCCCGACCTTCCGGGTGCCTGCCAGCCTCCGCAGGCGTCCGACCACGTCGTGGCTCGTCCATCCCTGCGGCTTGTCCACAATAATCAGTCCTGAACGGACCTGCCCTGAATTCACGCCTTTCAGTATATGTTGCGGTGCGCGCCGTCCGTTCCGCACCGCAGCCGCCCCCTGGCGGCGATAGCATTCGGATATGGCACAGCTCTCACCCCACGTCCGGAAAGTCCCGGCCAACCAGATCCGTGAAATCACCCAGGCCGCCTGGGCCACGCCGGACGCGATTGTCCTGAGTATCGGCGAGCCCGGCTTCCCCACCCCCGGGCATATCCTCGACGCCGCCCGGGCCACGCTTGACCGGGACGAAACCGGTTACACCCCGAATGCGGGCATCGCTCCCCTGCGCTCCGCCTTCGCCCGGCATGCGGGTGCCGCCTGCGGGAAGGAGATCACCCCGGAGCGGGTTTTCGTCACGGCGGGGGCGCAGCAGGGCCTGCATCTGGCCATGAGCCTGCTCCTGGACGCCGGAGACGAAGTCCTGGTGCCGAACCCCGGGTATCCGACGTTCGCGATGACCGCCGAACTCCTGCACGCGGTGCCGGTGGAGTACCCGCTGTATCCGGAGTACGGGTTCCAGCCGAGGATCGAAGACATCGAAGCCCTGCTGACGCCGCGCACCCGGGTGCTGCTGCTGAACTCCCCGTCCAATCCCCTGGGCGCCGTGTTCAGCGGCGAACTGACCCGTTCCCTGGTGGAGCTGGCACGGCGGCACGACCTATGGATCCTTTCGGACGAGTGCTACGAGGCCTTCACATTCGATGTGCCGCATGTGAGCCCCCTGGCGTTCGACGGCGACGCCGGGGAACGTGTGATCACTTCCCTCACCTTGTCCAAGACCTACGGCCTGACCGGGCTGCGCATCGGCGCGCTGGTGCTGCCGGAGGGGCTGGAACCGGTCCTGAGCACGGTCATGGAGTCCATCGTGTCCTGTGTGGCCTCCCCGTCGCAGTATGCGGCCCTGGCCGCACTCACCGGACCACAGGACTACGTGGACACGGCGTCCGCGCATTACCGGGCCAACCGGGATGCTGCCTGCTCCGTCCTTGCCGAAAAGGGCATCCCCTATCTCGAGGCGCAGGGGGCCTTCTACCTCTGGGCGGACGTCTCCCACGCGACGGGAGGAAACGTCCGGGCCTGGACCATCCGCTTCCTTTCCGAGCACGGCGTCGCCGTGGCCCCGGGCACTGCGTTCGGATCCATCGGCGAGGGCTGGATCCGGATTGCGCTGTGCGGGGACCGCGCGGAGCTGCTGGAAGGCGTAAGCCGGCTGCCGGCGCCTCCCGGGCCTGCCTGAGGTCCTTGGCACCGCGCGAGGGCCTCGGGCCGGAGGGCAGCAAAAAGGGAGCGGCTCCGTCAAACGGAACCGCTCCCTTTTCAGGGTCTAGGACCTACTTCGCGTCCGAGTCGACCGGCGCATCGGATTCGAGGTCTTCGTCGAAGTCCTCTTCGTCCTTGCGGTACGGATCGGCGTCGCCTGCGTAGCTGGCGCCTTCCTTGAGCGCTGCCAGTTCGGCGTCGCGCTTCTTGGCTTCCCGGATCAGTTCCTCGAGGTGGCCGGCGTTGACCGGGATCTCGTCGGCAACGAATTCGAGCGTCGGCGTCAGCCGGACTGTGATGTTCTTGCCCACCTCGGCGCGCAGGATTCCGCGTGCGGATTCCAGGGCTGCCTTGGTGTCTGCCTGCTGTTCCTCGTCGCCGAAGACCGTGTAGTACAAAGTGGCGTGCTGCAGATCATTGGTGACCCGTGCATCGGTGATGGTCACGAATCCCAGCCGGGGATCCTTGATCCGCCGCTCGAGCGCCTGGGCAACTACTACCTTGATACGGTCAGCGAGTTTCGCAGCGCGTGCTGGATCTGCCATTACCTCTCCTTACTAAGACTGGAAACAAGTACCCGCAGGCCGCCGGGAGACCCGGCGGCCTGCGGCCGCGGATTAGACGCGCGGCTTCTCGCGCATCTCGAAGGTCTCGATGATGTCGCCTTCGCGCAGGTCGTTGAACGAGCCCAGGCCGATACCACATTCGAAGTCCGTCCGGACCTCGGTGGCGTCGTCCTTGAACCGCTTGAGCGAGTCCACGGTGAGGTTTTCACCGATGAGCTTGCCGTCGCGGGTGACCCGTGCCTTGGCGTTGCGTCGGATAACACCGGAGCGGACGATCGAGCCGGCAATGTTTCCGAACTTGGAGGAACGGAAGACTTCGCGGACCTCGGCGGTGCCGAGCTGGACTTCCTCGTACTCGGGCTTGAGCATGCCCTTGAGTGCGAGCTCAATGTCATCGATTGCTGCGTAGATGACGGAGTAGAAGCGCATGTCCACGCCTTCACGCTCTGCCAGGTCGGCAACGCGCTCGGCCGGCTTGACGTTGAAGCCGATGATGACGGCGTTGTCCACCGTCGCCAGGTTGACGTCGTTCTGCGTGATGGCACCGACGCCGCGGTGGATGACGCGCAGCTGCACGCCTTCGCCGACGTCGATCTTGAGCAGCGAGTCTTCCAGGGCTTCGACTGCACCGGAAACGTCACCCTTGAGGATGAGGTTAAGGGTGTCGACCTTGCCGTCAGCAACTGCCTGGTCGAAGTCCTCGAGGCTGATGCGCTTGCGGCGCTTCGCCAGGGCGGCGTTACGGTCCGCAGCCTCACGCTTTTCAGCGATCTGGCGGGCGGTGCGCTCGTCGTCGGTAACGAAGAACGTGTCGCCGGCGCGGGGAACGTTGGACAGGCCGAGCACCTGGACCGGACGCGAGGGTCCGGCTTCGGTGACGTTGTCGCCGTTCTCGTCGAACATGGCACGGACACGGCCGTGGGCCGTACCCGCCACGATGGTGTCGCCGACCTTCAGCGTTCCGGACTGGACCAGGACAGTTGCTACTGCACCGCGGCCCTTGTCCAGGTTGGCTTCGATCGCGATACCGCGGGCGTCCTTGTTCGGGTTGGCGCGCATGTCCAGGGCAGCATCTGCGGTAAGCAGAACGGCCTCGAGCAGGGCGTCGATGTTGAGGTTCTGGCGGGCAGAGACCTCCACGAACATGGTGTCGCCACCGTATTCTTCGGGAACCAGTCCGTATTCGGTCAGCTGGCCGCGGACCTTCTCCGGGTTGGCGCCTTCCTTGTCGATCTTGTTCACTGCGACCACGATCGGCACGTTGGCTGCCTGTGCGTGGTTGAGTGCTTCCACCGTCTGCGGCATAACGCCGTCGTCGGCTGCGACAACCAGGACTGCAATGTCGGTGACCTTCGCACCACGGGCACGCATGGCGGTGAACGCCTCGTGGCCCGGAGTATCGATGAAGGTGACGGCCCGCTCGATGCCCTCGTGATCGAAGGCGATCTGGTAGGCACCGATGTGCTGGGTGATACCGCCGTGTTCGCCTTCCACAACGTTCGAGTTGCGGATGGCGTCCAGCAGGCGGGTCTTACCGTGGTCAACGTGACCCATGACGGTGACTACCGGAGGACGTGCCTCAAGCTCGTCGTCGCCTTCGGCTTCCAGCTCTGCCTCGAAGTCGATGTCGAACGTGCTCAGCAGTTCGCGCTCTTCGTCTTCGGGCGAGACAACCTGGATCTTGTAGCCCAGTTCAGCGCCCAGGATGTCGAAGGTGCCTTCATCCAGGGACTGCGTGGCCGTTGCCATTTCACCGAGGTGGAACAGTACGGTCACCAGTGCTGCCGGGTTTGCCTCGATCTTGTCAGCGAAGTCCGTGATGGACGCGCCGCGGCGCAGCCGGACAACAGTGTTGCCGTCGCCGCGGGGTACCGAAACGCCACCCAGCGACGGAGCTGACATCTGCTCCAGTTCCTGCCGCTTCGCGCGCTTCGACTTGCGCTGCTTGCCGCGTCCTGCGCCGCCCTTGCCGAAAGCACCGGCAGTGCCGCCGCGTCCGCGGCCGCCCTTACCGAAGCCGCCGCCAACAGGTGCGCCGCCGCCGCCGGTACCCGGGGCTCCGCCCGGTCCGCGGCGCGGTCCTGCTGCACCCGGACGTCCCGGAGCTGCCGGACGCTCGGTGCGGTTGGGCATCATGCCCGGTGTGGGGCGTGCGCCGCCGGCGCCCGCTCCTGCCGGACGGGGAGTACCCGGACGCGGTGCGCCGGGACGGGGAGCACCGGGACGCGGTGCACCCGGACGCGGTGCGCCGGGACGGGGTCCACCTGCACCGGCTGCGGGACGGGGGCCTGCGGCACCCGGCGTACCGGAGCGTTCGGCCTCATCGCGGCGTCCACCCGGACGCGGCATGCCCTGCGAGGTAGCGAAGGGGTTGTTACCCGGACGCGGTGCGCCGGCACCACGTTCGCCGTCGCCGCGGCCACGCGGACGCGGCATGCCCTGGGAGGGTGCAAACGGGTTGTTACCGGGGCGGGGTCCACCAGCGCCCGGACGCGGTGCGCCGGGACGAGGTGCCGAAGAGGCCGGTGCCTTGGCGGCGTCGTCCTTGCCGGCTTCGGGTGCAGCAGGTTCCGCGGCCGGAGCCGGTGCTGCGGGTGCCTCAGCTGCGGGTGCAGCCGGTGCTGCGGGTGCCGGAGCAGCCTCAGCGGGAGCGGCCGGTGCCGGAGCGGCGGGCTGCTCGGCTGCGGGAGCTGCCGGGGCAGGCTTCGCGGAGCCGGGCTTCGGGGACGGGGCCGAAGGCTTGGACGCGGAAGCGTCAGCCTTGGCGGGGGCTGCCGGGGAAGCAGCAGCCTTGTTTTCAGACGCCGGGAAGGCGCCTCGAAGTTTCTTGACTACCGGGGCCTCAATAGTTGATGAGGCGGAACGGACGAATTCGCCCAGTTCCTGCAGTTTTGCAACTGCATCCTTCGAGGTAATGCCGAGCTCTTTAGCAAGCTCGTGTACGCGGACCTTGGCCACATTTCTCCTGTCTCGGTCCGCACCGAGCCAGGTACGAACCGTCTATTTACTGCGGGCTTCCACTGCAGTTGCAGCGGGGCCCATCACAGAGCACAACAAAGTACTCATCGCTGGGTACTCATCGGGTTTCCATCAGATTTCTGACCCGCTTTCAGGTTGGACGGTTTTGAGTCCGTTCCCGGTCGGAACGTCCTCAAGGGCCTTGAACCAACGTTCCACGTCCGATATTCCCACGGAACCCCTGAAGGCCCGCGGAAATCCTGAACGTTTCACTGCCAATCTCAGGCATGCCGTGTCGGGGTGCAACCAGGCACCCCTTCCAGGCATTCGGCGGTCCTCATCGACACGGACGGCGTTGCCGCCTTCCATGCTGACACGAACCAACCGCAGCAGAACAGCTTGGTCATCCTTTTTCCTGCACCCTATGCACGTCCGCAAGGGAACGTGCCTGGATACCCGATTTCCCGCGGCAGCGCCGGAAGCGGCTGCCGATGAATGGGACGCGGAGGGTGACCCGGCCTTATACATTCTAGCGCCTTTCTTGTCCGGCGCTGCATTCGCTTCCGGCACCGGAGCCTAGGAGGCCTTCGCGTCGGAAACGATATCGATCCGCCAGCCGGTCAGCTTGGCCGCAAGGCGGGCATTCTGGCCTTCCTTGCCGATCGCCAGGGAGAGCTGGTAGTCGGGAACCACCACGCGTGCGGACCTCAGGTCCTCGTCCGTGATGGTCACGGAGTTCACGCGCGACGGCGAGAGGGAGTTGGCGATGAACGTCGCCGGGTCCTCGCTGAAGTCGACAATGTCGATCTTCTCGTCATGCAGTTCGTTCATGACCGCACGTACGCGGGAGCCCATCTCGCCGATGCAGGCACCCTTGGCATTGATGCCGGGAACATTGGCCTTGACGGCAATCTTGGAACGGTGTCCGGCTTCCCGCGCCAGTGCCACGATTTCGACGCTGCCGTCGGCAATTTCCGGAACTTCCAGTTCGAAAAGCTTGCGGACCAGGCCGGGGTGGGAGCGGGAGAGCGTGATGGACGGGCCCTTGAAACCGCGGCGCACGTCCACAACGAAAGCGCGCAGGCGGGAACCGTGGAGGTACTTCTCCCCCGGGACCTGCTCGGGCGGGGGCAGCAGCGCCTCCACCGAACCCAGGTTCACCTGGATCATGTGCGGGTTGTTGCCCTGCTGGATCTGGCCGGAGACCAGTTCGCCTTCACGGCCCTTGAACTCGCCCAGGATGTTGTCATCCTCGACGTCGCGCAGCCGCTGCAGGATGATCTGCCGGGCCGTGCTGGCGGCGATCCGGCCGAAGCCGGCGGGAGTGTCGTCGAACTCCCCCACCGCCGTTCCGTCGTCGTCGAGCTCAGCAGCCCAGATCGTGACGTGACCGGTCTTCCGGTCCAGTTCCGCCCGCGCCTGCTCCTGGGCGCCGTTGGTCTTGTGGTAGGCAACCAGCAGAGCCTGCTCAATGGTCGGCACCAGCAGATCCAGGGGGATCTCCCGCTCGCGTTCCAGCAGCCTCAGCGCACTCATATCTATTTCCATCTAGGCCTCCTCAGCTGTGGTTTCATCATCCGGGGCGTCCTCGCCTGCCGGGTCGTCTTCAAGGTGGGCGAATTCAACTTCAACGCGCCCCTTGCGGATGTCGGCGAATGCCAGGCGGACCGGGTCCCCCTGTTTGGCCTTCATCCCTTTCTTGACCGGGAGTTCCGGTATCAACGTAATGCCGTCGTCTTCGACGGAGATAAGCCGTCCCATCACGTCGTCCCCGCGCTCAACGGAAACGGACACCATCCGTCCTACGTTGCGGCGCCAGTGGCGCGGCTCGGTGAGGGGACGGGAAACCCCCGGGGATGAAACCTCGAGGTTGTAGGGGCGTCCGTCATCGCCCGGATCATTGTCCATGGCTTCGGAAATCACTTGGGCTGCGGACGAAATCCGGTCAAGGCTGACGCCTCCGGGCTGGTCCTCGGGAAGGTCCACGATCACGTGGACGGTGCGGTGGGCACCGGCCAGTTTGATCTCGATGTCCTCGAGGAACAGATCCTGCATCTCTACCGTGGGGGCCAGGTAATTCTTGAGCCGCTGCGTCTCCGCGGCTACTTCTGCACGCATCGCATTCCTGCGGTAATCCGACGACGTGTCTTTTTTGGGGTTGGGCCGAACCGCCATAGCTGCCTCCCACTAGATGTTGTTGTAGTCCTAGACTACCGACATTCCTGTGCCCTTGAGGCATCGATGCAGATGAGAGCGCGTTCGTGACATCATCGACTGTTGTGGATGCACCCTTGGAAAACCCCGGACCCGAGCCCGCGACTGCCCGCCGGTTCACCCGCTGGGGGGCCGGTGTGGGGCGTCTTGTGTTGTTCCTCGCACTGGGAGCCGTGGTCCTCAGCTTCGGCCTGGTGGCCGGTACCGGGGACGCAACGGAGCGCACCCGTTCCTTTTCACAGATTGCCCTGACCGAGGCACGGAACAGCGCGCGGAGCCTATCCGCGGAGGCGGGCGTGCTGGCCGCGGCGGGAAAGAACCCCGAAGCAGCCGAGCTCCTCGCGCAGGCCGAGGGACTGCGCGATCAGGCTGCGCTGCTGACCAGCACCGGGCGCGACCCCTCCGCGGCCCGGGACAGCTTCGAGGAACCGCTGGATGTATCCGGCACAGAGGACGGGGCACGCTCCCCCGGAGCCCCCGGAGCTCCCGATGTGCCGGACGCCAAGGACCTCGAGCCCTACGTACAGGCACTGGCGGCATCTGCACAGGCCAACCTGCAGTCCGCATGGCGGGCGGACGCCGGCACGGCGCGCCTGCTGGCCGCGGCCGGGGCCGCGCAGCAGGTCTGGGCCGCTCGTACCGCCGGCCTTTACGGACTGGACTTGCCGGAGACCAACGGTCCGCACGCCGGAGATCCGGCTGCCGAAAGCGAAGCGGCCGACGAGCCGGCAGCGGATAAGAGGTTGTCCAACTGTCCGGATGCCGGCACCGGAGAAAAGACCGCCGACACGGCAGCAGGAACTCCCTCCGGCAGCGCAGCCGCCGGTTCCGCGGCCCCCAATGCAGCCGCTGCCTTGAAGGCGGCCATTGACGCGGAATTCGGGACCGCCTACGCCTATGAGGTCGCCTTGGCGCAGGATCCCTCCGCAGCCACCCGCAGTGAGCAGTGGCAGGCGCGCATGGCCGCACACGAGTCCCGGGGCACGGACGCTGTGGCCTACCTGCCCGATCTATGCCTGCCGGCGGTTCCTCCGGTGGCCGCCTACCGCCTGGATGCAGGTTTCCTGCGGAATCCCGCCGACGCCCTGCCCGCACTGGAACAGCAGTTCCCGGCGGTCTACGCTGACCTCGTGGCGTTGAGCGAAGGAGACCTCCGCGGCTGGGCGATCGGCCGGCTCGCCGCCGTTTCAGAGGAACTGTATCTGCAGGCGGAAACCGTCCCCGCAACTCCCGGTCTGGACGCTGTCCCGGAGGATCTGCCGTGGAACTGACTGCCCGGCCCGCAGTCCCCCGTTCGGCAGCCGCCGCCCCCCCCGCCGCAACCGTAGCCGCAACCTGCTAGGAGAACTGCATGGCACCCGCCGTCGTCGTACCTGACGCCCTGCGCCGGCGCTACCTTGGCACCCGGGACGGCCGTACCTGGCTGGCGGGCCTGCCCGAACTGGTGGAGACCAGCCTTGCTGCTTTCCGGTTCACTCCGGATCCGCCCGGTGCCGCACCCTGGCACGGGCACGGAGCACTGGTGCTGCCCGTGCGTTCCGCCAACGGCAGCCCCGCTGTGCTGAAGTTCCCGTTTCCGCATCCGGAGGCAGCCACCGAGCCTGCTGCCCTGGCCCTGTGGGACGGGAAAGGGGCCGTACGGCTGCTGGACCGGGACGCGACCGGAACCTGCCTGGTCCTGGAACGCCTGGACCCCGACCGCACGCTGCTATCCGTGGACATGGACGCTGCCGTACGAATCTGGGGAACACTCGTGCGCCGGCTCAGCCTGCCGGAATCCGATTCACCCCACTGGGCGGCCGTCCCTTCCCTGGCCGAGCACGCCGAACAGCTCTCGGACGAGCTGCCCGCCGAGTGGGACGCCCTGGGGCGTCCGTTTGAACGCTGGCTGCTGGAGGCCGCGCTGGAGGTCTGCCAGACCCGCGGCGCGGTGGGAAGGCGCTCCGGACGGGACGTCCTGGTCCACACTGACCTGCACTATGCCAACATTTTGGCCCGCCCCGGACAACCCGGCGACTACGCGGCCATCGACCCGCAGGCGGTCTTCGGCGAGGCCGAGTACGCCGTGGCTCCGATGCTGTGGAACCGCCTGCATGACCTGGATGCCTCGGCGCCGGAAGCCGCACTGCTGGCCCGGCTGGACGGGCTGTGCACCGCCGCCGGCCTGGACCGGAACGCGGCCCTCGACTGGAGCGTCCTGCGTGAGGTGACCAACGCGCTGGATTACGTGCGCGAAGGGCAGCACGGCGACGCGCAGCGGTCCGTCTGGGTGGCATCGGCGCTGACCGGCCGGCGGCATCCGGGCATTCCGCCGGTACAGGAGCTGCCGGCGGCCTAGCCGCGGATGTTCTCCACCCAGACGTCGTGGCCGAGCTTGACGATCAGGGCGGCGACGACCACCAGGAAAACTATCCGGATGAATTTGCTGCCCTGCTTTACCGCCATCCGCGCGCCGAGATAGCCGCCGATCATATTCGCGAAGCCGAGCACCAGCCCCAGCCCCCAGAGCAGCGATCCGTTTGGCAGGAAAAACGCCAGGGCGCCGAGGTTGGTTGCCATGTTCACGATCTTGGCCTTGGCGCTGGCTGCGAGGAAGTTGTAGCCGAGCAGCGTGACCATGGCAATGATCAGGAATGAGCCGGTCCCCGGGCCGATCAGCCCGTCGTAGAAGCCGATCACCAGGCCGATACCGGCCGCGGTTCCGTAGTGCCGGCGACCGGTGTGGCGCAGTTTCGTCAGCTCGCCCACGGTGGGCTTGGTTGCGGTGAACACCGCCACCGCGACGAGGGCCACCACGATGATGGGCTTGAAGACCGACGACGGAAGCGAGGCTGCCAGGATGGCCCCGCCGAAGCTCCCGGCCAAGGCGATGCCGGCCATCGGCAGCGCCGTGCGCAGGTCCGGATGGGCGCGCCGATAATAGGTCACGGCACTGGTGGTAGTGCCGAAAATGGAGCCCATCTTGTTGGTCGCCAGGGCCTGGACCGGGCTGATCCCCGGTACGAGGAGGAGCGCGGGAAGCTGGATCAGCCCGCCGCCGCCCACCACTGCATCCACCCAGCCAGCGGCCAGGCCTGCCACCACCACAAGCGCGATGGTGGCAAGCGTGACTTCCTCGAGACCGGAGACCACGAAGGGCTACTGCGCTGCGGCGCGGCGCACGTACTCCACCGCTTCAGCAACAGGCACGTTCTCGGCGTTGCCCGTGGCACGGTCCTTGATTTCCACTACGCCGTCCGCCAGCCCGCGGCCAACCACCAGGATGGTCGGGACGCCGATCAGTTCGGCGTCGCCGAACTTCACGCCCGGGGACACCTTGGGGCGGTCGTCATAGATGACTTCCAGTCCCGCAGCCTCGAGCTCTTCGGAGAGCTGTGCGGCGGCGTCGAAAATTTCGGAGCCGCGGCCCGTGGCGACCACATGCACGTCGGCGGGCGCCACCGAGCGGGGCCAGATGATCCCCTTGTCGTCGTGGTGTGATTCGGCGAGGGCGGCCACCGCACGGGTTACGCCGACGCCGTAGGAACCCATGGTCACGGTAGCGAGCTTGCCGTTGCGGTCCAGGACCTTCAGGCCCAGGGCGTCGGCGTACTTGCGGCCGAGCTGGAAGATGTGGCCCATTTCGATGCCGCGGGCCGCTTCGAGCGGGCCCGAGCCGTCCGGAGCCTCGTCGCCTTCGCGCACCTCAACGGCCTCAATGGTGCCGTCCCAGGTGAAATCGCGGCCGGCGACCAGGCCGATGACGTGCTTGCCGGCCTCGTTGGCGCCGGTGATCCAGCTGGTGCCGGTGACCACGCGGGGATCCACGAGGTAAAGCAGGCCGGTGGCGGATTCTGTGCCCAGGATCGGCTCGGCCGTGCTGAGGCCCGGACCGATGTAGCCCTTGACCAGGCCGGGGTGCTTCTTAAGGTCTTCGTCCGTGGCGGCGTCGACGGCCAGCTCGCCGCCCATTCCCACGTGGGAGCTGATGTTGGCTTCAATGCGCTTGAGGTCGACGGCGCGGTCGCCAGGAACACCGACAACCACAATGCGGCGTTCCCCGGTGGGCAGGGTGACGGCCAGGACCACGTTCTTCAGGGTGTCCGCAGCAGTCCATTCGCCTGTTTCCCTCGGGAAGCGGGCGTTGACGTCGTTCACGAGGGTTTCAATGGTGGGGGTGTCGGGAGTGTCCACCACGCGGGCTTCCGGCGCGCCGGTGTAGTCGATGTCCGCGGGCACCACGGTAGTGACCGCTTCGACGTTGGCAGCGTAGCCGCCGGCCGAGCGCACATAGGTGTCTTCACCCACGGCCATCGGGTGCAGGAACTCCTCGCTCTTGGACCCGCCCATGGCGCCGGAGACAGCCGAGACGACGACGATTTCCAAGCCGAGGCGCTCGAAGATCCGCAGGTAGGCCTCGCGGTGTGCCTGGTAGCTGGCGTCCAGGCCCTCGTCGTCCATGTCGAAGGAGTAGGAGTCCTTCATGATGAACTCGCGGCCGCGGAGCAGGCCGGCGCGCGGCCGTGCCTCGTCGCGGTACTTGGTCTGGATCTGGAACAGGGACACCGGGAGGTCCTTGTAGGAGTTGTAGAGGTCCTTGACCAGGAGGGTGAACATTTCCTCATGGGTCGGTGCCAGCAGGTAGTCCGCGCCCTTGCGGTCCTGCAGCCGGAACAGGTTGTCGCCGTATTCCGTCCAGCGGTTGGAGGTCTCGTACGGCTCGCGCGGCAGCAGCGCCGGGAAGTGCACTTCCTGGGCGCCGATGGCGGCCATTTCCTCACGGATGATGTTCTCGACCTTGCCCAGCACCCGCAGGCCCAGCGGCAGCCAGGAGTAGATGCCCGGCGCTGCCCGGCGGATGTAGCCGGCACGGACCAGAAGCCGGTGGCTGGCGACGTCGGCGTCGGCCGGGTCTTCGCGCAGGGTGCGCAGGAAAAGGGTGGAAAGTCGAAGGACCACGCTGGGAATCCGTTTCTGCAGCCATACGGCTGCATCTCTCAAGAATGTATGCCCTACTAATCTAACGCGCCCGGCTCTCGTTGCCGGACAGGCGTACGACGACGGCGGGGCCGGACCTGCAGTGCAGGTGCGGCCCCGCCGGAATCGGGTGAGGCGCCGGTGAGGCGCCGGTTACTTCTTTTCCAGCTCCGCGTACACCGCGTTGATGGCTTCCTCCGCGTCAGCGATGGCGGTGGCCTCGTCGGCCGGGTCGAACAGGGTGGCGCTGATTTGGACTGTGCCCGAGATCCCGATGACATGGATAGCCATTCCCTCGGAGCCGCTGCGGTCGATCGTCGTCCGGTATGCCTGGGTGGTAGGCGCCTCGGTTGAGGCCTCAATCTTCTCCAAAGCAGCGGCGAGCTGCGCTTCCCCGTTGGCCATCTGGATTTCCGCACAGTCGGCGGGTGCCGTTTCGCTGCCATCGACCTGCTTTTCAAGGACCGATGCGTCTGCATAGCTGACCAGCGTCAGCACATCCGAGTCGTTGACGCCGCCAAAGGCGAGGTTGCCTTCCTGGATTTTCCTGTCGAACGTGGACGAAAGCAGCGCGGCGCACTGTTCGGGCTTGATGGTGATGTCCGTGTAGGACGCTTCCTCGAACTGAGGCCGCAGCATCTCATCGTTTTCGACGTTGCCTGTCAGGACGCCGTCCTCCGTGACGGCCACCAAGGCGTCTTCCAGCTCATCCGCCGAATACTGGTCCTGGCCGACTGCCAGCGTGGGGGTGGGCGAGGACTCAGCCGACGCGGATCCCGAATCGCCGTCGGAGCTGCCGCAGCCCGAAAGTACAAAGACGCCGGCCACGAGCAGGGCGCCGGCCTTAATGGTTTTCTTCAATTTTCCCCCAATTTGATGTTTCTCCGGCCGCAATCCGGCAGCACATCTTTGTTTTGCTGCCGACATTGGTGCCAAGACTTCCGGATAGGAAGTTCACTGAGAATCCTAACCACGTGATCCGGCTCACCCTAAATCGGGGCTAGCCCTCCACACGGTCCAATACCTCTTCGAGGATCGGAGCAACGTAGCGGATGCTTTCCTGGGGGTCGGCCTCGTGGAGGGTGATCTGGACCGAGTTCGTGCCGGCCCAGGCGGTCAGTACCACCGAGGTCTGCGTGACGCCGTCGATACTCTGGCGGGTGACGTATGCCTGCGACGCGTCGCCGACGGTAGGCATGTCAAGCGATTCACCAGCCAGGGAAACTGTCCGCCCGTTGGCGGTCAGGCTGTACTCGGGGCAGGACGCGAGCTGCCGCTTACTCATCTTGGATTCTTCCGCAACGGCCTCTTCACTGGACCAGCTAATGACGGAGATGGTGTCCGGCATGCCCGGGGCGTTGCCCTCGATAGCCAAGGCACCCATACTGGCCTCGCGGAGAGCCTTCGTCGGATCGGTGCCTTCGGTCGGGTTGCAGGGGCTGTACTCGACACTCTTCATGGCCTCCACGCTCTGGGCCGTGTTCTGCTTCAGCTGTGCCTCTTCCAGCACCGTGCCGCCGATGTCCAGATCGGTGTTCACCTCGCTCAGGACGGCCGCCAGCTCCGCACCGCTGAGTGCACCACCACCGGTTCCGCCGGCCCGTTTGGACGCAGGGGACGTGGCTGACGGGGACGGCTCCGCCGACTTGGCGGGTTTGGCGGGCCTCGACGGCGACGGTTTCCCGGTTTCGGTGGCGGCCGCTCCGCCGTCCCGGGCAGCAGGCTCATCGCCTCCTCCGCAGCCAGTCAGGACCAAGGCCAGTGCCAGACCGGCGCCTGCGGCTCCTGCCCACCGGGATCCGGCATTCCGGACTGCGATTGTCTTTGCGGTGAAAGCTACCATTTTGCTGATCCCCCAACGTCGTCGTCGGCGGACAGGGTTCCTGCCCGCGCCTTCGCAACGGGACGGGTGGCAGGCATACTGCCAGGCGTATTGCACCTGCTCCCCCGTGCCTGAGTGCGTGCCCAGAGCCTACGGCATCCGGGACACCGCACCGACCAAGCCGGGCGGGGGCAGGGCCGGGGCAGGGGCGGGGGCAGGTTAGAACAGGATGGTGGCGAAGGTACCCACCTGGTCGAAGCCGACGGCCTCATAGGTGGCCCGCGCGGGGGCGTTATAGGAGTTCACGTACAGGCTGACAACCGGGGCAACGTCCAGCGCGGCGTCAACGACGGCGGACATGTAGGACCGGCTCAGCCCCTGTCCACGGTATTCCGGATTCATCCAGACGCCCTGCACCTGTACGGCCTGCTTGGAGACCGTACCGAGCTCGGCCTTGAACACGACCCGCCCGGCGGCGTCGAAGTCCACCAGCGACTGACGGCGTTCAATCAGCCCCTTGACCCGCTGCCGGTAGTGCCGGTCTCCGTTGGCCACCGGGGAGTACCCCACTTCCTCCTCGAACATGGCCGTGCAGGCGGGCAGCAGCACATCGAGCTCGTCAAGGCGTGCAGGACGCAGCCCCGGCGCCGCAACGACGCCGGAGGGCTCGGCAATCTGCAGCAGGGGCTGCTCCGGACGGACGTCGAACGGCTTGGGGGAAACGTTCCGGAGCTCGGACCAGAGGGAGAGCACCGCCTCGGAGGGACCGAAAATGGACGAAAACCGGTTCCGCGACTTGGCCAGATACTGTCCGACCTCCGGGCCGGTATCGGCGTCCAGGGCAACGGGCACCACGTTCACACCGGACCAGCACGCACCGATCAGCGTGCCGCCGTCGAACACTCCCACAATCCGTCCGCCTGCAGAGGTGGGTGCTGCCGTCCGGGCCGTCTCCAGATGGGAAAGCATAAAAATGTTGGCCACCGGGTCAGCGGCGGCCAGATCCCACAGTGCAACGGTGTCGTCGTCGCGCAGGATCCGCAGCGCCGCGCTCGAGGAGGCGCTGCGGATATCGGACTTAGCTGACGGTAACCATGGGGCCACCCGTCCCAGCATCCTCGCCATCGGGTTCTCCCATATCTTCTGCGATCCTCATCGCTTCTTCGATGAGGGTCTCCACAATCTGGTCTTCGGGGACGGTCTTGATGACTTCACCCTTGACAAAGATCTGGCCCTTGCCGTTACCGGAGGCTACACCCAGGTCCGCTTCGCGCGCTTCACCGGGTCCGTTTACTACGCAACCCATGACGGCAACGCGCAGCGGGATGGTCATGCCTTCGAGGCCTGCCGTGACCTGCTCGGCCAGCGTGTAGACGTCCACCTGGGCGCGGCCGCAGGACGGGCAGGAAACAATTTCAAGCTTGCGGGGCCGCAGGTTCAGCGACTGCAGGATCTGGTTTCCAACCTTGATCTCCTCTACCGGAGGAGCGGAGAGGGACACGCGGATGGTGTCGCCGATGCCCTTGGACAGCAACGCGCCGAAAGCGGTGGCGGACTTGATGGTGCCCTGGAAGGCCGGACCGGCTTCGGTCACGCCCAGGTGCAGCGGCCAGTCGCCGCGTTCGGCCAGCAGCTCGTACGCGCGCACCATGACCACCGGGTCATTGTGCTTCACGGAGATCTTGAAGTCGTGGAAGTCGTGTTCCTCGAAGAGGGATGCTTCCCAGACGGCGGATTCAACCAGCGCCTCCGGGGTTGCCTTGCCGTACTTGGCCAGCAGCCGCGGGTCCAGGGAACCGGCGTTGACACCGATGCGGATGGAGACGCCGGCGGCCTTCGCCTCATTGGCGATCTGCTTGACCTGGTCGTCAAACTTTCGGATGTTTCCCGGGTTCACGCGCACCGCTGCGCAGCCGGCGTCGATCGCGGCAAAGACATACTTCGGCTGGAAGTGGATGTCGGCAATCACGGGGATCTGGGACTTCTTCGCGATGATCGGCAGTGCCGCAGCATCGTCGGCGCTGGGGCAGGCGACACGCACAATGTCACAGCCGGAGGCCGTCAGTTCGGCGATCTGCTGCAGGGTTGCGTTGATGTCCGTGGTGGGGGTGGTGGTCATGGACTGAACGCTGATCGGCGAGTCCGAGCCAACTCCAACGGAGCCCACTTTGATCTGGCGGGTCTTGCGGCGGGGCGCAAGCGTGGGCGGCGGTGCAGCTGGCATTCCAAGGTTGACCGAGGTCAAAACGTCCTCCATGTGCCGAAACGGCAGGTATTAGGCTGTGAAGCGCGCGCTAATGAAACGCGCCCTTCCTATTATCACCCCGCCCCGGACAGAGACTGCTGGGGGCGGGCGAATATCACTGTGGGCTTAGAACGTCCGGGCTACGCGAGGTCGGAGAACGCGCCGAGTGCGGGTTTCCAGGCAGTGGTCTTCATGCCGGAAATGGCGCCGACGACGGCGAACGGATCCTGCTTCAGCAGGGTAAGCAGGCCGGCTTCATCCTCTGCAACAACCAAAAGCAGCGCTCCGGCGCCGTCCACGAACGCGCCCGCAGACAGGACATGTCCCTCATCCACAAGCTGCTGCAGCCACTGGCGGTGTGCGGGACGGTGCTGGTCGCGGAGCTGGGCCGAATCGGCGTCGTAGACATACTCAACTGCAAAAATACTCATATCCCCAAGCCTACGGGATGCCCGGACTGCTGCAGAAAGGCGGTACCGCAGCGACCGGTTACAGCAGGAGCAACCGGACGGGAACGGCTACTGCCACGGCCCACAGCATGGAGGCCAGGGTGCCGATGATGAAGCGCTCCGCCGCCGCCGGGGTCTCCTTGAGCTCGGCGTACCGTCCGAGCCCCTTCACTGCCACGACGTAGGCGATCGCCACCGGCTCGTCGGCGAGGACCGCTGCGGCCACCGCGAGGCGTTCCAGCATGCCGATGGCCAGACCGCCGCGGAGGACGGCGGTCGGTGGCGGAGGCGGCGGGCTCTGGACCGCGCTGGCCAGGCGCAGCACGCCGGCGGTCACGGGCCAGCCGAGCAGCGCGGCGGCCAGGAGACCGGTCACTACCCACACAATCGTCATTTATCCGTCCTTCGTTGAGCTGATCCCGTTCCGCCTGCGAGGTCATCGGCACGCTCCAGCAATACCGCCGCTGCAGGCCGTGCAGCCCACTCCTCCTGCCAGCCGCCCCGCCGGACTGCCTTGCTCACTGCCTGGGAACTGATGCCGAGCTTACGGGCTGCAGCAGTCTGCGAACCCCATTTTGCGGGGTCCACGTGTTGCAGGATCCGCCATTCGGCGTCCGTGCGTTCGGCGATCAGGCGGCCGAGCAGGACCAGGACTGCCTCTGCTTCGGGGGCGCCCGCCGATCCCTCCACCGCAACGGATGGCCGGTCGCCGCTTTTCTTGGCCCGGTCCACCGCCCGCCGGGCAGCGACAAAAGCCGGCCCCCCTGCTTCGCGGGGACTGAGCGGCAGGGGTTCATGGACGCGGCCGACGCCGACACCCACGTACCAGTCCCCGTCCCGCAGGACCCGGAGAACGGCATCGGTAGCGGTCTGTGCCGACTCGCAGACGCCTTGGACTTCGTCGCCGACCGACCGCTCGAAGGGCAGCAGCATCGGCAGGTCCGCGAGGGCAGCCAAGAGCTGCGGCACCTTGTCTCGGCTGCCCTGGCTGTTGCGCTGGTCTATTGTGAGGACGAACATCTTGCAACCGTAAGCGTGTGCAAGTCAGATTGCAACCATATTTGGGCTCATTTTCCTTTGCAACTGTGCCACCGGAGCGGTTGAAACCCCTGACGCGGACACAGCGTCCCACCCGGTGGTGCAGGTGTGGCGGATGTGACCCCGGGAGCGCTCATCCGTCCCAGACCGTGGGATCCTCTGCGGTTTCCCCATTTGAAAGCACCCGGCGCGGACACAGCATCCCACCCGATGGTGCAGGTGCGGCGGATGTGACCTCGGGAGCGTTCATCCGTCCCAGACCGTGGGATCCTCTGCGGCGCTCGGGGCTGGAAGCCCGAAGGCCTACGCCGGCACGTCCTGCCCGGGCCAGGCAGGACAGGAGCCGTTCCGGTTTGCGGCAGGACACCAGCACGGCGTGGAGGATTTGTCCGATGGTCATAGAGCGACATAGGCCGTCCGCCTCAGCATCCTGAGAGCCTTGTGCGTCGCATGATCCACGCCGGGTTCCCCCGTATCGGCCGGCTGCACTGATTCTGCTGCCGGTTTGGGATACTGCTGCCGGTTTGGGAAATCCCTGCCGCTGCGCAGTGGCAGGGATTTCCCAAACCGGCAGGCTTTTCCCAAAACGGAGGGAATCCGCCCGGGGTCTGCAGCCTGAAACCTTCCGCCGTGCCATGGACGGGTGGGTCAGCCACCTGCAGTTCCGGAAAAACCCTGCGGTTTGTCGCATTCCCTGCGCCGCGCGACGCAGGGATCCGGACAAACTGCAGGGATCTGGACAAACCCGAGGAAATTGCCGGCAACATCCCTGCCCTGCGCCGGAACGGACAACGGCCGCGCAGACACCCGGGTAGACGGGTCTCCAGGACAACGGCCGCGCAGACACCCTGGTTAGAAGGGCCGCAGGGGACGCACGCAGCCCCGGTAGCCGGGCTAGCCGAGGTGAATGACCGTGCAGGGGCCCGGATAAGGCGGCTTTAATATCCCGGCGAGCTCTGCGAGCAAGGGATTTCGTTGCCGCCGTTCCGGGCGCCGGAACGGCAACCGGCAACCGGCAACCGGCAACCGGCAACCGGCAAACCTAGTTGAACAGGCTGACCGGCTTCACGATGTCCGCATAGATCAGCAGGGCGCCCATCCCCATCAGCAGCACCGCCACGGCGTATGTCAGCGGAAGCAGCTTCGCCATGTCGAAGGGGCCCGGGTCCGGGCGGCGGAACAGCTTCGCCACGCGGCGCCGCAGTCCCTCCCACAGGGCACCGGCAACGTGGCCGCCGTCCAGGGGCAGCAGCGGAATAAGGTTGAAGACAAACAACGCCAGGTTGACGCTGGCAACCAGTCCAATAAGTGTGGCCACCCGGTCCGACAGCGGAATGACTTCCTGCGAGGAAATCTCGCCGGCAATGCGGCCGACGCCCACCACGCTCATGGGTCCGTTCGGGTCCCGGGGTTCGGAGGAGAACGCTGCCTGGGCAACGTCCACCAGGCGCTGGGGAAGGTTGACCACCACGCCGGCGATGTTGACCAGGTTGTCCCCCACCGCAGGCAGCACAGCCGTGGCCGGCTGGTTCACCAGTTCCTGCTCCGCGCCGACTCCGATGAAGCCCACTTCCTCCGTGAGGTAGTTGCCGGCGTCGTCGGTCTTGGCGGCGCCGTCCTCGCCCAGCACCGGGCGTTCGGTGAGCAGCGGCGTGATGCTGGTGGAGGTCTCGACACCGTCACGCTCGAAGGTCAACGGAACCGTCTTGCCGGCAGCCTCACGGATCCAGCCCGTCAGCTCTGCCCAGGACGTAACGTCCCGGCCGTCGAACTTCGTGATGGTGTCTCCGGGAAGCAGACCGGCCTCGTAGGCGGGTGCGGCAGGATCGGATTCCGTGCAGTCGGTCTGGCCCGTGGCGGCCTGCTGCTCGGCAGTGATCACGCATTTGTTGACCTCAGCCAGCGTGGTGGTGGTCTGGGCGGTGCCGAAACCCATCAGCAGGACGGCAAAAAGCACGACGCCGATCAGCAGGTTCATGAACGGCCCGCCGAGCATGATGATGATCCGCTTGTACACGGGAAGCTTATAGAAGACCCGGTTCTCGTCCCCCTCGACCAGGCGGTCGGTCTCGGCCTGGCGCGCTTCGGTGGCGAGCTGCTGGAACATGCCGGTGCTGGAACGCCGCACCTCGCCGTCGTGCTCCTTGTTGGGCGGGAACATTCCGACCATGGAAACATAACCACCCAGGGGCAGGGCCTTGACGCCGTATTCGGTTTCGCCGCGGGTCCGGGAGAAGACGGTGGGTCCGAACCCGATCATGTACTGGGTGACCCGCACCTTGAAGGCCTTGGCCGGCAGCAGGTGGCCTACCTCGTGCAGGGCGATGGAGGCAGCAATCCCGACCGCCACGAACAGCACGCCAAGGATGAAAAGCAGAATGGTCAACGGGCTTCCTTCAGTTCAACTGCGGGTCTTGTCATCTTCCACAACGCTTCCGCGCAGCGGCACGTGCCCACTCCTCGGCCGCCAGCAGCGACTCAAGGGTGAGCGGCCCCGATTCCGGAGCTTCCTCAAGTACGGCGGCGATCGTATCAACGATGTCTGTGAACCCGATCAATCCGTCGTGGAAAGCATCCACGGCTTCCTCGTTGGCGGCGTTGTAGACGGCCATGCGCGTGCCCCCGGCAGCGGCGGCCTGCTTGGCCAGCGCCACGGCGGGGAAGGCCTCCTCATCCAGGGGTTCGAAGGTCCATTCCGTGGCCTGGGTCCAGTCGCAGGGCCGGGCGGCGCCGGGCACCCGGTGCGGCCAGCCCATGCCCAGCGCGATCGGCAGCCGCATATCCGGCGGCGATACCTGGGCAATGGTGGACCCGTCTACAAACTGCACCATGGAATGCACCATGGACTGCGGATGGACGACGACGTCGATCCGGTCCAGCGGGATATCGAACAACAGGTGCGCCTCGATGACTTCCAAGGCCTTGTTGACCATGCTGGCCGAGTTGGTGGTGATCACCCGTCCCATGTTCCAGGTCGGGTGCGCCAGGGCCTGTTCCGGCGTGACGTCCGCCAGTTCGGCACGCTTGCGGCCGCGGAACGGACCGCCCGAGGCCGTCACCACCAGCCGGTCCACTTCAGCGTGGGTGCCCGAGCGCAGGGCCTGCGCGAGGGCCGAATGCTCGGAGTCCACCGGAACCAGCTGCCCGGGAGCAGCGGCACGCTTGACCAGTTCCCCGCCCACGATCAGGGATTCCTTGTTCGCCAGGGCCAGCAGGTGTCCGGCAGCCAGGGCCGCCAACGTGGGTTCCAGTCCGATCGACCCGGTGATGCCGTTGAGCACAACGTCGGCTTCGGTCCAGGCCGCGATAGCGGTCGCCGCGGACTTACCGACAAACAGTTCAGGTGAATATCCCGTGATGCCGGCGGCCGCTGCGGCGTCAGAGATGTGCCGGTGCAGGGTGGGGAGGTCGACGGCGGCGCAGCCTACGGCCTCCGCCCGGGTGTGCACGGCTTGCCGGGCCAGGAGCTCCAGGTTGGATCCGCCGGCGGCCAGCGCCACAATGCGGAACCGCTCCGGTGCACCGTCCGCCACGTCGATGGCCTGCGTTCCAATCGACCCGGTGGAGCCGAGCAGGACTATTCGCCGCGGCAGATGGTCCGAACCGGGCCGGCGGGAACGGACGTAGTCGGAGTCGGAGGAGATCGAGTCGGAAGGCTGCATGCCTCCAGTATCCCGCAGCCCGCTGATCTTCGGCATCGTCGCCCGCCGACGGAACCAGGTCGCGCGGAACCAGGTCGCCCGCCGACGGAACCAGGTCGCGCGGAACCAGGCAACGCAGCATCTGGAACTAGCGGGCCGGCTGCAGTGCCTGCACGGCGTCGGGAATGGGCGTGGTCCCGGAGACCAGGCCCAGCGCCTGGTGGACGCCGTTGCCGGTCTTGAGCAGCTCGGCGAGGACGGCGGCGACGTCGGCGCGCGGGACGGACTCGCGGTCCACCTCGGGGGCGAGTTCCACCAGGCCAACCGGGGCGTCGTTGGTCAGGATGCCCGGCCGGACGATTGTCCAGTCCAGCTGGCTGCGCGCCATCAGGTCTTCTTCGGCGGCGAGCTTGGCCACCAGGTAGGCGTACATCACCTCGTCCATCGACTCCGGGCGGGCACCGCCCCGCACGGCGTCCAGGCCGCCGGAGGAGATCTGGAGGAACCGGCCGGCTCCTGCCTGCTCGGCGGCGTCGGCGAGCAGTACGGCGGCGGCGCGGTCCACGGTGTCCTTGCGGGCCGCTCCGCTTCCGGGTCCGGCACCGGCGGCAAAGACGGCCGCCTCCGCACCGGTGAGGACCTGCACAACGTCCTCCAGGGTGCTGTTCTCCAGGTCCAGCACCACCGGCGCGACGCCGTCCGCCTCCAGGTCCGCTGCTTGGTCCGGGTTGCGGATCAGGCCGGCAACATCGTGTCCGTCCGCCGCCATGAGGCGTCCCAGTTCGCGTGCGATTCTTCCGTGGGCTCCCGCTATGACTATGCGCATGATGAAAGAGTAGCGGCCGTCACCTTCGGATGATTCCCCGTCCGCAACAATCCCTGTCCGGAAAATTAGCCCTGCGCGCGGCGCAGCGTCTGCTCGGCCTGCTTCAGCAGCGGACCGTCGATCATCTGTCCGCGGAAGTTAAACACTCCCCCGTGGTTCCCGGCCTCGGCCAGGACCTGCTCGGCGTAGGTGACGTCCGCGGGGTCCGGGGCGTAGGCGGCGCGCACGGCGGCGACCTGGCCGGGATGGATGCAGGCCTTGGCGGCGAAACCGGAAGCGACGGCGTCGCGCGCTTCGACCTCCAGCCCCTCGGTATCCGGGATGTTGCCGTAGATCGAGTCGATGGCCCCCTTGCCGAAGGCACCGGCGGCAAGCAGGACCGTGGAGCGGGCCTGCACGGCGACGCTGCGGTAGGTGCCGTCCTGGTGGCGGCTGGATTCCCCGCCGAGCGACGCCAGCAGGTCCTCGGCGCCCCACATCAGGGCGGCCACATTTTCGGCAGCGGCAATGTCCGCGGCCCGGACCACGCCGAGAGCGGTTTCCAGCAGTGCGACGACGGTGAAGCCGGCGAGCGCCCGGGCGACGGCGGGTCCGTCCTCCGTCTTGGCCAGCATCACGGTGCGGTACGGGGTCTGCTTCAACGCGGCCAGGTCTTTGTCGAAGTCCTCCGTCCCGAGGGGATTGACCCGGACAATGGTGCGTTCGGGGTCCAGTTCCGCGGCAATGAGGTTCTTCCGGGCCGCTTCCTTGTCGCGGGGAGCGACGGCGTCCTCGAGGTCCAGGATGACGGCGTCCGCCCGCTCGGCAGCCTTACCGAAGCGTTCCGGCCGGTCCCCCGGGCAGAAAAGCAGTGCTGGTCCCATGGGGAAGGTGGTCATCGCTGTACTCCTAGGTCTTTCCGGTTGTGCTTGCCGATCCAACCTATCGCGTGCCGGCGCCCGCCTCCCGCGCGGCGTAGCCCTCCTCCGTCCACATCAGGGCGGTCCGGGTGCACCGCCCCACAATGTCACCGTTTTGGTTCCTGCCGGTGTGGGTCAGCGTGACGATCCCCTGCCCGGGCCGGGAAGAGGAGAGCCGCTTGTCCGCGACTTCGGTTTCGGTATAAAGGGTGTCGCCGTGGAAGAGCGGGTGCGGGAAGCTGATCTCCCCCAGTCCCAGCTGCGCCACCAGCGTGCCCTGCGTCAGCTGCGCCACCGACTGGCCCACCATCGTGGCCAGGGTGAACATCGAGTTCACCAGCCGCTGTCCAAACGGCTGGACCTCACTGTAGGCGGCATCCAGGTGCAGGCCCTGGGTGTTCATGGTCAGGGTGGTGAACAGGACGTTGTCCGCCTCGGTGACGGTGCGGCCGGGCCGGTGACGGTAAACGGCCCCCGGCTCGAACTCCTCGTACCAGAGGCCGCGCTGCTCAATGACCCGCGGTGCCATTGCGAGGTCCTCGGTGCCGGCGTCGGGCTCCTCATACGTCAAGGGAAACCTCCAACGGGGCATCCGTGCCCGCAACCACTTCCTCGACGCTGACGCCGGGGGCGGTCTCGCGCAGGATCAGCCCCTCCGGTCCCACCTCGATCACGGCCAGGTCGGTGACGATCAGGTCCACGCAGCCCTTTCCGGTCAGCGGCAGGGAGCATTCGCGCACGATCTTGGGCCGTCCCGCCCGGTCCAGGTGCTCCATCATGACGATCACGCGCTTGGCACCGAACACCAGGTCCATTGCTCCGCCCATGCCCTTGACCATCTTTCCGGGCACCATCCAGTTGGCCAGGTCGCCGTTTGCGGCCACTTCCATGGCGCCCAGGACGGCGACGTCCACGTGCCCGCCGCGCACCATGCCGAAGGAGGCGCCGGAATCAAAGAAGGACGCACCGCTGTTCACGGTGACGGTTTCCTTCCCGGCATTGATCAGGTCCGGGTCCAGCTGGTCTTCGGTGGGGTACGGGCCGACGCCGAGGATTCCGTTCTCGGAGTGCAGCACCACTTCCACGCCTTCGGGGATGTAGTTCGGAATCAGCGTGGGCATGCCGATGCCGAGGTTCACGTATTCGCCGTCGTGCAGCTCGCGGGCTACCCGGGCGGCCAGTTTCTGCCGGGTCAGTGCCATCTCAGGACTCCTTGCTTCCGTTGGTGCTGCCGGTGCCGGCCGTGACCGTCCGCTTCTCTATGCGTTTCTCTGTATCGGGTGCCAGGACCACCCGCTGCACGAAGATTCCCGGGACGTGGATGTGTTCGGGGTCCAGCTCCCCCGGTTCCACCAGCTCTTCGACCTCGGCGATGGTGATGCGCCCGGCCATGGCGCAGAGCGGGTTGAAGTTCATGGCCGTGGCATGGAAGACCAGGTTTCCGTGCCGGTCTCCCTTCGCTGCATGGACCAGGGCGAAGTCGGGGGTCAGTGACTCCTCCAGCACATAGTCCGCGCCGTGAAAGCTGCGGACCTCCTTCGGGTCGGAGGCCAGCGCCACGCCGCCCTCGGCGTCGTACTTCTGCGGCAGCCCGCCCTCGGACACCTGCGTGCCTACCCCGGCCGGGGTGTAGAACGCCGGGATGCCCGCGCCGCCGGCGCGCAGCTTCTCGGCGAGGGTGCCCTGCGGGGTCAGCACCACTTCCAGTTCTCCGGCGAGGAACTGGCGGGCAAATTCCTTGTTCTCCCCGACATAGGAGCTGACGGTGCGTCGGATCCGGTGGTCGGCGAGCAGCCGGCCCAGCCCCCAGTCGTCCACTCCGCAGTTGTTGCTGACGGTTTCCAGGTCCGTAGTGCCCGCGTCATGCAGGGCGTCGATCAACGCCACCGGAATGCCGCAGAGGCCGAAGCCGCCCACGGCCAGGGAAGCGCCGTCCGGAATATCGGCGACGGCCTCGGCCGCACCGGGGTACACCTTGTTGATCATGGCTGTGTCCGTTCGTTCTCAGTTGGCAAAGTCACCGTCGGTTGTTACAGGCCCATACTGCGGGCAATCAGCATCAACTGCACCTCAGTAGTTCCCTCCCCGATTTCCAGGATCTTGGAATCGCGGTAATGCCGCGCCACCGGGAACTCGTTGATGAAACCGTAGCCGCCGAAGATCTGGGTGGCGTCGCGTGCGTTGTCCATGGCGGCTTCTCCGGCAACCATCTTGGCGATCGCAGCCTGCGTCTTGAACGGACGTCCGGCGAGCATGCGTGCGGCGGCGTCGTAGTAGGCAAGGCGGGCCGTGTGCGCCCGGGCCTGCATGCGCGCGATCTTGAAGGAGATCGACTGGTAGGTACCGATGGCCGCACCGAACGCCTCGCGTTCCTTGGCGTACCGCAGGGATTCATCCACGCAGCCCTGGGCGGCACCGGTGGCAAGCGCCGCGATGGCGATGCGGCCCTCGTCCAGGATCTGCAGGAAGTTGGCGAAGCCCCGCCCCCGGGCACCCAGCAGGTTCGCCTCCGGCACCCGGACGTCGGTGAGGGTCAGCGGGTGCGTGTCCGAGGCATTCCAGCCCACCTTGTTGTACGGCTTTTCGGCCGTGAAGCCGGGGGTTTCGGTCGGCACGAGGATGGTGGAAATGAGCTTCCGGACGGAGCCGTCCGGCTCGGTGACGGTGTCCGTCACGGCCGTGACAGTCACCAGGCGGGTGATGTCGGTGCCGGAGTTGGTGATGAACTCCTTGCTGCCGTTGATCACCCACTGCCCGTCCTCGAGCCGGGCGGTGGTCTTGGTGCCGCCGGCGTCGGAGCCTGCCTCGCGTTCGGTGAGGCCGAACCCTGCGAGCGCCTCGCCGCTGGCGAGCAGGGGCAGCCACTGCTGTTTCTGCTCTTCATTGCCGAATCGGTACACGGGCATGGCACCGAGCGAGACCCCGGCTTCCAGCGTGATGGCCACGGACTGGTCCACCCGGGCGATCTGCTCCAGCGCGAGGGCCAGGGCGAAGTAGTCCCCGCCCATGCCGCCGTATTCCTCCGGGAAGGGCAGCCCGAACAGTCCCATCTCCCCCATCTGGGCGATGACCTTGTACGGGAAGCTGTGCTCCGCGTCGTGCTGGGCGGACACCGGGGCGATGACTTCGTCAGCGAAGTCGCGCACCGTGTCGGAGAGGTCCTGGTATTCCTCGCTGAGTTCAAAGTCGGGCATGGTCTGCTCCTTGTTCGTTGTGCGGGTCTGTTGCGGCGTCGGTGCCGGAGTCCGTTTCCGGCGTGAGTGTGGCCAGGACCTGGTCGGCCTTCACCAGGTCTCCGGGCTTCAAGCTGAGGGAAACGATGCCGGCCATGGGTGCCCGGAGCTGGTGTTCCATCTTCATGGCTTCGACGCTGAGCAGCGGCGCCCCGGCGGGCACCCGGTCTCCGTCTGCCACGGCCACTGCCACGACGGTGCCCGGCATCGGGGAGCGCACCACCGGGTCCGCTTCGCCGGCAACGCGTCCGGCCGCCGCCATGTGCCGGTCCAGTTGCTCACGCCGGCTGCGCAGACGCAGCCGGACCGTGAACAGCTCTCCGGCCGTTCCTCCGGCCAGCCAGAACGCCCCGGTTTCCGGTTCGGCGGCAACGGTGAAGGTGTGCAGGACCCCGTCCAGGGAAACGCTCACGCGTCCCCCTTCGCGGGTATCGCTGCCCGCCAGCAGGCCGGCGATGTGCGTTGTCCCGCCGATCCGCACCGTTGCGTCCCGTGCGGTGCCGGTAACACCCACTTCGACGTCGTCACCGCCGGGTACGGGGGCGGCAAAGACCAGGTGCAGGGGCGTGCCCCCGGGGTTGCCGTTCCCGCCCCCGCTGCCTGCGCCGCTTCCGGCGATCCGCCAGCCGTCCGCCCGCCGCCACGGTGAATCCGACGCCGTGTCCGCCAGGTCCTGCGCGTACAGCAGGGCGGCAGCGGCGAACTCGGGGAGCTGCGGGCTCCGGAACTTCAGTCCGGGAAGGCGCCGCTCGATCAGGGTGGTGTCCAGCCGCCCGGCACGGACATCGGGATCGGCCAGCAGCAGGCGGAGGTATTCCACGTTGGTGCCGATGCCCAGCACTGCGGTACCCGCGAGCGCCGTGTCCAGCCGGTTCAGTGCGGCGGCACGGTCCGGCCCCCAGGCGATGACCTTGGCCAGCATCGGGTCATAGCTGGAGGACACGGCCAGTCCGGGCAGCAGGGAGGAATCCACTCGGACGCCGTCGCCCACGGGTTCGCGCAGCCACTGCACCGAGCCCGACGTCGGCAGGAAGTCCCGTTCCGGGTCCTCCGCGTAGATCCGGGCTTCCACCGCATGCCCCGTGAGGGTGACGTCTTCCTGCTTGAGGGACAGCGGATGGCCGGCGGCAATGCGGACCTGCTCGGCCACGAGGTCCACGCCCGTGACCATTTCGGTCACCGGATGTTCCACCTGCAGGCGGGTGTTCATTTCCATAAAGAAGAACTCGTCGGGGGCGGCGTCGGAGACCAGGAACTCCACGGTTCCCGCGCCGGTGTAGTCCACGGAGCGGGCGGCATTGCAGGCCGCCTCGCCGATGCGTTCCCGGGTGGCCGCGTCCAGCAGCACGGAGGGTGCTTCCTCGATGACTTTCTGGTGCCGCCGCTGCAGGGAGCATTCCCGCTCCCCCAGATGGACCACGTTCCCGTGAGTGTCCGCGAGGATCTGCACCTCGATGTGGCGGGGTGAAGAGACCAGGCGTTCCAGGAACAGGGTGTCGTCGCCGAAGGCCGAGGCAGCCACCCGCCGGGCCGTCTGCAGTGCCGCCGGCAGGTCCCCGGGATTCTGTACGGCCTGCATGCCTTTACCGCCGCCGCCGGCGGACGGTTTGATCAGGATGGGATAGCCGACGTCGGCCGCAGCCGTCAGCAGCCGGGCATCGTCCAGGCCCGGTTCGGCGATCCCGGGCACCACCGGCACGCCGTGTGCCTGCACATGGTTCTTGGCGCGGATCTTGTCGCCCATCAACTCCAGGGACCGGACCGGCGGACCGATGAAGGTGATTCCGGCGTCGGCCAGGGCAGAGGCGAAGTCCGCGTTTTCGCTCAGGAAACCGTAGCCGGGATGGACCGCCTGCGCGCCGGTGCTGCGGCAGGCGGCGAGCACGGCGTCCACGGACAGGTAGCTCTGCCGGGCCGGCGCCGGACCGAGCCGGACCGCGAGGTCGGCTTCGCGCACATGGCGGGCACCGGCGTCGTCGTCGCTGTAGACGGCCACGGAACGGATCCCCAGGGTCTTCAGGGTGCGGATCACACGGCAGGCGATTTCGCCGCGGTTGGCGACCAGGACGGTGTCGAAAAGCGGTGCGGCGTTATAGGGCTGCGGGGTCATAGTCGCTCACATCCGGAACAGGCCGAAGGAGGTCTCCGGCAGGGGTGCGTTGGCGCAGACGTCCAGGGCCAGGCCCAGGACGGTGCGGGTGTCGAGTGGGTCAATGATGCCGTCGTCCCACAGCCGTGCCGTGGAGTAATACGGGCTGCCCTGGGTTTCGTAGGTTTCGCGGATCGGTGCTTTGAAGGCTTCCTCGTCCTCCGCCGGCCATTCCTCGCCGCGGCCCTCGAGCTGGTCCCGCTTGACGGTGGCCAGTACAGACGAAGCCTGGGCTCCGCCCATGACGGAAATCCGGGCGGCCGGCCACATCCACATAAAGCGCGGCGAGTACGCCCGGCCGCACATGGAGTAGTTGCCGGCACCGAAGGAACCGCCCACCACCACCGTCAGTTTGGGGACCCGGCAGGTGGCCACCGCGGTGACCATCTTGGCACCGTTCTTGGCGATTCCGCCGGCTTCGTAGTCCCGGCCGACCATGAACCCGGAGATGTTCTGCAGGAACACCAGGGGGATGCCGCGCTGGTCGCACAGCTCAATGAAGTGGGCTCCCTTGAGCGCGGATTCGCTGAAGAGCACGCCGTTGTTGGCGACAATGCCGATCCGGTGGCCGTGCAGCCGGGCGAAACCGGTGACGAGGGTGGTGCCGTACTCCTTTTTGAACTCGTGGAACTCGCTGGCGTCCACCAGCCGGGCGATCAGTTCGCGTACGTCATAGGGGGTCTGCAGGTCGGTGGGAACGGTGCCGTAGATTTCCGCGGGGTCCTCGGCGGGCGGCCGGGACTCGGCGATGTCCCACACCGGTTCCTGCTGCGGGAAGGTCTCCACGATGCTGCGCACTATCTCCAGGGCGTGTGCGTCGTTTTCGGCCAGATGGTCGGTGACGCCGCTGGTGCGCGAGTGCACGTCTCCGCCGCCGAGTTCTTCCGCGGTGACGATCTCGCCGATGGCGGCCTTCACCAGCGGCGGACCGCCCAGGAAGATGGTCCCCTGGTTGCGCACGATGACGGTTTCGTCGCTCATCGCCGGGACATAAGCGCCGCCGGCGGTGCAGGAGCCCAGCACGGCGGCAATCTGGGGGATTTTCCGCGCGGACATCTGCGCCTGATTGAAGAAAATCCGGCCGAAATGTTCCCGGTCGGGAAAAACCTCGTCCTGCCGGGGAAGGAAAGCCCCGCCGGAGTCCACCAGGTAAATACACGGCAGCCGGTTTTCCAGGGCGATTTCCTGTGCCCGCAGGTGCTTTTTGACCGTCATCGGATAGTACGTTCCGCCCTTGACCGTGGCGTCATTGGACAGGACCATCACCTGCCGGCCCTGCACCAGGCCGATGCCGGCGATCAGTCCCGCACCGGGGCACTCGCCGTCGTACATGTCCGCAGCGGCCAGCGGCGCCACCTCAAGGAAGGGGCTGCCCTCGTCCAGGAGGCGGATGACCCGGTCGCGGGGCAACAGTTTTCCACGTGCGGTGTGCCGCTCGCGGGACCGCAGCGGTCCGCCGGCGGCGGCGTCCGCCAGCCGTCCGCGCAGTTCATGTACCAGCGCCTGCTGCGCCGCGGCATTGGCGGCAAACGCGGCCGAAGCCGTATCCAGCCCGGATTTCAGAGTCTCCATTGACGTCTTTCTGCAACAGTTGCGAGCAAAAACCCGGCAGCATGCTGAGTTAATAACCCCTAACCCAAGTCAGGTTATTGGTTATTAACTCACCTGTCCACCACAATAGGAATAAATGCGCAGTCCAATCAGAAGGGGTGGGAATGGACGTAGCAAAAGACGAAGCAACAGCAGAGGCCCGAATGACCGGGCGCAGCCAGGCAAAGGCCTCCCGTCGGGCAGTAATGCTCGACGCCGCCGCATCCCTGTTTGCCGAACGCGGCTACAACGGTGTCTCCATTGAGGAGCTCGGGGCCGCCGCAGGGGTCAGCGGACCGGCGGTCTACCGGCATTTCAGCGGCAAACCGGCGGTGCTCTCCGCCCTCTTGATCGGCGTCAGCGAAGACCTGCTGGAGGGCGGGAAGGCGGTGGTCGCCGAGTCTGCGACACCCGAAATCGCCCTGCGCGGCCTGGTGGAATTCCAGGTTGATTTCGCGTTGCGCCAGGCGGACGTGATCCGGGTCCAGGACCGGGATCTGGGCAGCCTGCCGGAAAGCGACGAGCGGCGCGTACGCTCCCTGCAGCGCCAGTACGTCGAGGTCTGGGTGGATGCGCTTTCCGCGCTGCACCCCGGCTCCGATCTCCCGTTGCTGCGGCACCGGGCGCAGGGTGTCTTCGGCCTGATCAATTCCACCTCCCATACCGTCCGCGGCCGGATCAGTGCCCGCGAGACGGCAAGGCTGCGTACGCTGCTCGATAGAATGGCGTGGGCGGCCTTGAACGCCCAATAGCTGTCAGGCCTGCCGGCTCTCCCGGCAGGCAGAACTCCACCCCCGAGCAGAAAGACCTGCCGTGATTGAGCTTCGTGCCGTAGTTCCCGCCGACCTGGAGGAGTTTTTCTCCCACCAGCTGGATCCGAGTGCCAACCATATGGCCGCGTTCAGCGCCAAGAACCCGGCGGACCGCGGCGTCTTTGACCACCATTGGCAGAGCATCCTGAACGATCCGACCGTTACCGTGCGCACCATTGTGGCCGACGGCGAAGTAGTGGGCAGCATCCTCGCCTACCGGGACGGCGACATTCCCGAGATCAGCTACTGGATCGACAAGGCGCACTGGGGGCAGGGCCTCACCACCGCTGCAGTGGGATTGTTCCTTGAGGAATTCGCCGAACGCCCGATCCGGGCACGTGCTGTAGCGGACAATGTCAGCTCCATCCGCATCCTGGAGAAATACGGCTTCACCGTCATCGGTGAAACGCAGGGCTTCGCCAATGCCCGCGGCGCCGTGGTCAAGGAACTCGAGCTCGAGCTTCGCTAGCTCCCACGCTTTTCTTGCCACGCCGGACCGGGAAGCGCGTGCCTGCACGGCACCGGGCCCGGATTCCCTTCGGATTGTCGGAATCCCTACGGTTTGTGGCAAACCCTACGCCGCGCTGCGCAGGGATCCTGACAATCCGGAGGGATCTGGACACAACGAAGGAACGGCCGGGCAGAGTCCGCCCCGGGCACCGCCACGCGGGTCCGACGTAGGCGCCCGGATAAGGCGGCTTTAATATCCCCGCGAGCTCTGCGAGCAAGGGATTTCGTTGCCGCCGTTCCGGGCACCGAAGCGGGCACCGAAGCTGTCTCCGACGCCGGCCCTGGCTGCGGCAGCACTCATCAAGGGCCGTCCCGGAAATCTCCGGGGCGGCCCTTTATGCTTCTAGGCCATGGCCAGTGCCAGTGCGGGCTCGGCCAGAACGGCTCCCACTTCGCTCAGGAACCCGGCCCCCTGCTCCCCGTCGACAAGCCGGTGGTCAAACGAAAGGCTCAGCGTCATCACCGAGCGCAGGGCAATCTCTCCGTTGTACTCCCACGGCTGCCGGCGGACCGCCCCCAGCGCCAGGATGCCTGCCTCTCCCGGATTCAGGATGGGAGTCCCGGCGTCGACGCCGAACACTCCCACGTTGGAGATGGAGATGGTCCCGCCCGCCAGGTCCGCCGGCTGCGTCCTGCCCTCCCGTGCGGTCTGCGCCAGGGATGTCACCGCAGCTGCCAGGCCATGCAGGCTCAGCGCCTGGGCGTCCTTGATATTGGGAACCATCAGCCCGCGCGGCGTGGCCGCGGCAATGCCGAGGTTCACGTAGTTGTAGCGGACGATTTCCTTTGTCTGCTCATCCCACCGCGAATTCAGCGACGGGAACCGCCTCAGTCCCAGGCAGACCGCCTTGGCCGCCAGCGTCAGCGGTGACAGCTTCAAGCCGTTGAAGGCCGGCTGCTGCCGGAGCCGTTCCAGCAGCTCCATGGTGGGAGTGACATCCACCGTGAGGAAGACCGTGGCGTGGGGAGCAGTGAAGGCGCTGGCCACCATGGCGGCCGCAGTATGCTTCCGCATGCCGGAGATCGCTGTCCGTTCCTCCCGCCCTGCAGGTGCCGGCGGGGCGGGCACGGCAGCGGCGGCGTCGGGTACGGACGTTTGCGTCGTTTCGGCCTCCGGTGAAGCAGCGCGGACGACGTCGGTACGCACCACGAGCCCGCCCGGACCCGACCCCTGCACCTGGGTGAGATCCACTCCCATATCCCGTGCCAGCTTGCGGACCGGCGGGGTGGATCGCGGACGCTCCCGCACCGGAGCAGCTGCAGGCACAGGCACAGGCACAGGCACAGATAGGGACTCTGCAGGCACAACAGCAGGGGCCGCGGCAGGGACGGTACCCGGGGCAGGAGCCTGCCCGCGGCGGCGTCGGGCGGGGCGGCCGGTGGCGTCCGGCACCGCGCCGTACCCCACCAGGTTCGGCTCCCGCTTGGCCTGCACCGGCTCGCCGGCCTCGCCTGCCTCGGCACCCGCCGGCACCGCCACCTCGAATGAGACGATCGGGGATCCAACCTCGACCACCATTCCGGCCTGCTCGTGCAGGTGCGCCACTATCCCGGCATACGGGGACGGCAGCTCAACGACTGCCTTGGCGGTCTCCACATCGGCAATCACCTGGTTCAGCTGTACGGTGTCGCCCACGCTGACGTGCCAGTTCAGGATCTCGGACTCGGTAAGCCCCTCCCCCAGATCCGGGAGGCGGAATTCGCGCAGCATCAGCTCGCCGCCGATCCGGAAGCGACGGCGGCCAGGGAACTGGGCCGGTCCATGGCGCAGTCCACTCCATCGAGGATGCGGTCGAGGTCCGGCAGGTGGTGGGACTCGAGCCGGGAGGCCGGGTACGGGATGTCAAAGCCCGTGACCCGCACGGGCGCATGCTCGAGGTATTCGAAGCACCGCTCGGTGATGCTTGCCGCGATTTCCGCGCCCAGGCCGCCGGACTGGGCGGCCTCGTGCGTGATCACCAACCGCCCGGTCTTGCGGACGGAGGCCTCCACGGTGGTGAAGTCGATCGGCGCGAGCGAACGCAGGTCGATGACCTCCACCGAGACGCCCTCGTCCGAGGCCGCCACGGCGGCGTCACGGGCGGTGGGGACAAGCGGGCCGTAGGCCACCAGTGTCACGTCGCTGCCCTCGTTCAGGACCCGCGCGGAGCCCATGGACAGCTGGGGCGCCGCTGCTTCGTCCACCTCACCCTTGACGTGGTAGCGCCGTTTCGGCTCAAAGTAGAGCACCGGGTCGTCGGAAGCGATGGCCTGCTGGATCATCGTGTATGCGTCCTGCGGGTTGGACACGCTGATGACGCGCAGCCCGGAGGTATGGGTGAAATAAGCCTCCGGTGATTCGGAATGGTGTTCGGGCGATCCGATGCCGCCGCCGAACGGCACCCGGATGGTCAGCGGCAACTTCACTGCTCCGCGGGTCCGGTAGTGCATCTTCGCCACCTGGGAAACAATCTGGTCGAACGCCGGGTAGATGAAGCCGTCGAACTGGATCTCCACCACGGGGCGGTAGCCGCGGAACGCCAGTCCCACGGCCGTGCCCATGATGCCGGATTCGGCGAGCGGGGTGTCGACTACCCGCAGCGGACCGAAGTCCTTCTGCAGGCCGTCGGTGATCCGGAAGACACCGCCGAGTTTGCCGACGTCCTCGCCCATAATAAGGACGCGGGGATCCTGTTCCATCGCCCGGCGCAGGCCGGCATTGATGGCCCGCCCGAAAGTCATGCTGGTCATTAGCGGTTCTCCTCGCCAGCGAAACCGCTGAGATAGCGCGAGTACTGCTCCTGCTGGCGGTCCAGCCAGGAGTGGGGCTCGGAATAGACATGGGCAAAAACATCCGCGGGGAGCGGATCCGGCATCCCGAGGCATGCCGCGCGCAGCTCGGCGGCCACGTCGTCGGCCCGGCGGCCCGCTTCGGCGGCGAACTCGTCGCTGAACAGGTCCATGGAAGCCAGCAGCGCCTGCAGCCGGGACAGCGGATCCTTTCGCCGCCACTGGTCCAGTTCGGCCTGGTCCCGGTAGCGCGTGGGATCGTCGGCCGTGGTGTGCGGCCCCATCCGGTAGGTGACCGCTTCAATGAAGGTCGGCCCGTTGCCGGAGCGGGCCCGGTCCAGTGCTTCCCGGGTTGCGGCCATCACCCCAAGTACGTCGTTGCCGTCCACCCGGATGGACGGGATGCCGAAGCCCGGGGCCCGGTTGGCGATGGGGACCTGTGCCTGCAGCGTCACGGGTTCGGAGATGGCCCACTGGTTGTTTGAGCAGAAGAAAACCACCGGGGAGTTGAAGCTCGAGGCAAAGACCATCGCCTCGCTGACGTCCCCCTGGCTGGTGGCGCCGTCGCCGAAGTAGCTGATGACGGCGTCGTCGGTCCCGTCGCGGGTGATCCCCATGGCGTAACCGGCAGCGTGCAGGGCCTGGGCACCGATGATGACCTGGGTGGGCGCCATGTTCACTTGATACGGATCCCAACCGGCACCGGCGTTGCCGCGCCAGACCCGCATCAGGTCACCTACCTCCACGCCGCGGCAGTAGGCCACGCCGTTCTCCCGGTAGCTGGGGAAAACGAAGTCGGAGGAGCGCAGGGACCGCACGGAGCCGATCTGGGCGGCTTCCTGGCCGAGCAGCGGAGGCCACAGCCCCAGCTCGCCCTGCCGCTGCAGGGCGGTGGCTTCGGTGTCGATTCGGCGGATGACCGCCATGTCGATGTAGAGCTCCTGCAACCGGGCGCCGTCGATATCCTCGATCCAGCGGTCATACAGGGGGTCTGGGGTGCGGACGCCGTCGGGGGTGACGAGCTGTACGTACGGGTCGGTGGGTGAGCTGCCGGAGTTTTCCGGGTGCCGCACCGGGGTATGCAGGGACACTTGGATACGCATCCTTCCGTGTTTGGGCCTCTGGGGTGGCGGGGCCAAACCGACGCCGGGCTCCGTTGCCCGGGTAAATGTGACCCTACTCACACTTAGCACCCGGCACAACCATTCCCGCAAAGACCGAGCATCCTGCCCTATAAACGACTAAAACGCCGTGCTAGCGTTGCGCACTATGCAGCCCCTCGACACCACCGACCTACGCCTCCTCCTTGCCCTGGCGGAGGATTCAACCCGTACGGCCGTGGCCCTGGCTGCAGTCCTCGGCCTCTCCCGGAATACGGTCCAGGCCCGGCTGGCCGGATTGGAACGCAAAGGAGCGTTCCTGCCGTTTGAACGCCGGATCAGCACTGCCGCACTCGGATACCCCCTGATGGCGTTTGTGCATGTCCATGTCCATCAGCCGAGCCTGGCGCGGATTACCGAGGACCTGGCCGGGCTGCCCGAGGTTATCGAAGCCCACGGCCTCACCGGAGATGCCGACATCCTGCTTCGCGTCGTAGCGGCGGACGCCGAAGATCTGTTCCGCATCAACAAGCAGATCCTCGCCGTTGAAGGCGTCCAGCGCTGCGACACCAACCTGGCGATGGGTGAACTCATTCCCCTGCGGGCCGCTCCCCTGCTGCGCCGCGGCGCTGAACTGCCGCAGCCGCCGTCGTCGGGCCCCGAACAGCGGGAGCACTCCCCGGCCACAACAAAGGCAGGCCCCGCCTGAGCGGAACCTGCCTTTGCTGAGGCTGTTGCCCCCTAGTGGTCGACGGCCTTCTCGGCGCCGACGCCGGTCAGGGACCGGACTTCCATCTCCGCCTGCTTGATGGCGGATTCGGTGTTCTTATCCAGTACGGTGCCCAGCCAGCCCAGGAAGAAGGCCAGCGGGATGGACACGATTCCCGGGTTGTTCAGCGGGAACCAGTCAAAGTCCGCGCTGGCGATCATTGAAGTTTCCGCACCGGAGACAACCGGCGAGAAGGCAATGAGCACAATCGCGGAGCCGAGGCCGCCGTACATGCTCCACAGCGCGCCCTGGGTAGAGAACTTCCGCCAGTAGAGCGAGTAGACGATGGTCGGCAGGTTGGCGCTGGCCGCCACTGCGAAGGCCAGGGCCACCAGGAAGGCGACGTTCTGCCCCTGGGCACCGATACCGCCCAGGATCGAGATGATGCCGATAACCACCACCGTGGTGCGGGCTACCTTGACCTCTCCGTCTGCGTCCACCTGTCCCTTGCGGATGACATTGGCGTAGATGTCGTGGGCGAAGGAGGCCGCTGCCGTGATGGTCAGGCCGGCAACCACCGCCAGGATGGTGGCGAAGGCGACGGCGGATATCAGTCCCAGCAGCACCGGCCCGCCCAGCGCAAACGCCAGCAGGGGTGCAGCCGAGTTCACTCCGCCGGGAGCGCCCTTGATGGCCTCCGAGCCGATCAGCGCCGCGGCGCCGTAGCCCAGGACCAGGGTGAACAGGTAGAAGATGCCGATCAGCCAGATGGCCCATACAACGGACCGCCGGGCTTCCTTGGCGGTGGGCACCGTGTAGAAGCGCATCAGCACGTGCGGCAGGGCGGCGGTGCCCAGCACCAGCGCCAGTCCGAGGGAGACGAAGTCCAGCTTGGAGGTGTCCGACTTGCCGTACTGCAGCCCCGGATCGAGGATGGCGGGGTTGCCGGTGGTCTCGACGGCTGCCCCCAGCAGGTCCGAGAGGTTGAAGTTGTGCAGGGCCAGGACCCAGACGGTCATGATGGCTGCGCCGGCAATCAGCAGGAAGGCTTTGATGATCTGCACCCAGGTGGTGCCCTTCATGCCGCCGATCAATACGTAGATGATCATCAGCGCGCCGACGACGGTAATCACCAGGGACTGCCCGATCTTGCTGTCGATGCCCATCAGCAGGGAGACCAGTCCGCCTGCGCCGGCCATCTGCGCCAGGAGGTAGAAGAAGCAGACGGCCAGGGTGGTGATGGCTGCCGCAATCCGGACCGGACGCTGCTTGAGCCGGAAGGAGAGCACGTCGGCCATGGTGAACTTGCCGGTGTTGCGGAGCATTTCAGCAACCAGCAGCAGGGCCACCAGCCAGGCGACGAGGAAGCCGATGGAGTACAGGAACCCGTCATAGCCGTTGACGGCGATGGCCCCGACAATGCCGAGGAACGAGGCCGCGGACAGGTAGTCGCCGGCAATGGCGGTGCCGTTCTGCGGCCCCGTGAAGGACCGGCCGGCGGCGTAGTAGTCGGCTGCCGTCTTGTTGTTGCGGCTCGCGCGCAGCACCACCACGAGGGTGACTGCCACGAAGACACCGAAGATGATCATGTTGAGCAGACCGGTGTCCTTAATGGACTCGGCCGTGACATCAGTGGCGGCGGAAATGTGCAGGGTGTTCACTTGGTCTCCTCCGGACGGCTTACTCCATGGGCCTCAAGGTCGCGCCGGAGGTCCGCCGCAATGGGATCCATCTTGCGGTTGGCGTAGCTGACGTACGCCATGGTGATGCCGAACGTGCTGACGAACTGCAGCAGGCCAAGGATCAGGCCGACGTTGATGTTGCCGATCACCGGGGTGGACATGAATCCGTGGGCGTAGTCGGCCAGAAGGACGTACGCGAAATACCAGACCAGGAAAACCACGGCCATGGGGAAAATAAAGCTTCGCTGGCGCTTGCGCAGTTCCTGGAACTCAGGCGAGCTCTGGACCTCCCGGAAATCCACCTGTTCCGGGTGCGCAGCGTGTGAAACCGGCTGCTCTTCAGCCATTGTTCCTCCTCTGTTGGGAGCCCGCTCCGCGCGCTGCATCCACCTATGGAGGTCAGGACACGACGCTGTGCAAGCTGTGACGCTCATCACTTTCCTATAGTCCCTGCACAGGTGTACGCCTGCCGCACCAAACCGTCGGTGAACGGTTGGTTCCGTGCGGTGAACGGCGCTCGACGGCGCTCGACGGCGTTGAACGGCCGGGATCACCGCCGGGCCGCTAGGGTTGGTGCATGCTCAGTCCCGCCGTCGATATAGCCCTGGTCTGCGCCGTCGCCGTCCTGACCATCGCGGCCGTGGGCGCGCTTGGCTTCCGCCTCAGCCGCTCCCAGCGGGACCTCGGGTCCGACGCCGAGCAGGCCACCTACGCGACCCTGCATACGGCGTCGCTCGCCTCGGCGCATCTCCGTGCGGGCCTGTCCCCCGCCGGGGCCCGCAAGGCCAGCCGGCACCTGCGCGACCTGCTGGACTGCGACACCCTGGTGATCACCGATGCCTCGGCGGTCCTGGCCTGGGACGGTTCCGTGAACGACACGCCGTTCCGGCGCCAGCGGCTGTTGTCCGCCGCCGCACTGGTCCTGGAATCCGGCCGGACCCGGGCCTTCCGGGGCGCGGCGCTGCGGGCCTTGGGCCTTGGCGGCGGTGAGCTGCTGGTCTCCCCGCTTGCGGTCAACGGCCAGACGGTGGGCACGGTAGCGGTGTTCGCCCCGACGGTCCGGGCCGGGTTGGTCCGGGCGGCCAATGAAGTGGCGGCCTGGCTCGCCACACAGGTGGAACTGGCGGAACTGGATGCCTCCCGGGCGCAGTTGATGGAGGCCGAAGTGCGGGCGCTTCGGGCGCAGATCAGCCCGCACTTCATCTACAACTCCCTGAACGCCATCGCTTCCTATATCAATACGGATCCGGCCCGTGCCCGGGAGCTGGTGGTCGAGTTCGCCGATTTCACCCGATATTCCTTCCGCCGGCACGGCAACTTCACCACCATCGCCCAGGAACTGGAATCCGTGGACCGGTACCTGTTGCTCGAACGTGCGCGCTTCGGTGAACGGCTCAAGGTGGCCCTGCAGATCGCCCCGGAGGTGCTGGGAACCGTCATCCCCTTCCTGTCCCTGCAGCCGCTGGTGGAGAACTCCGTCCGCCACGGCCTGGAAACCAAGGACGGGCAGGGGCGGATCACCATTGCAGCCGTCGACGCCGGAGCGGACGCGGTGATCACCATCGAGGACAACGGGGTGGGCATGGACCCCGAGTACCTGCGCTCCGTTTTGGCCGGGCATGCGGACGGTGACCATGTGGGTCTGCGCAACGTCGATGTGCGGCTGCGGCAGGTGTACGGCGACAGCCACGGCCTCGTGATTGACACTGCTCCCGGCGCCGGCACCCTGATCACCATGCGTGTGCCCAAGTCGCAGCCGGAGAACCGTCCGACGAACGCGTAATCTGGTGTCCATGCGCAAACCCCTCCGGCCGCTCACCGTCGTAGTTGCCGACGACGAAGCCCCCGCCGTCGAGGAACTCGCCTATCTTCTGGGACAGGATGCCCGGGTCGGTACGGTGTACCGGGCCGCCAGCGGCGCCCAGGCGCTGCAGGAGATCGAGGCCCGCGATGTCGACGCCGTCTTCCTCGACATCCATATGCCGGGTCTCTCGGGGCTGGAAATCGCCAAGGCCCTCAGCCGCAGGGAGCGCCCGCCCGCCGTCGTCTTCGTGACCGCGGACGAGGACCAGGCACTGCGGGCCTTTGACCTTGCGGCCCTGGATTACCTGCTCAAGCCGGTGCGGCCGGAGCGGTTGTCCGAGTCGGTGCGCCGGATCTGCGAACTCGCAGCCGATACCGAGGCGGAGGACGCCGACGTCGTCACCGTGGTCCAGGGCGCGACGACGAGGATCATCCCCCGCGGCGACATCCGCTATGTCCAGGCGCAGGGCGACTATGCCCGGCTGCATACGGCCGAGGCCAGCTACCTGATCCGGGTTCCCCTCGCGGATCTGGAAGAGCAGTGGGCGGACGCCGGGTTTGTCCGCATCCACCGGTCCTATCTGGTGGCGCGGAACCATATCCGGCAGGTGCGGCTGAGCGGAGGGCGGGCAAGCGTGCAGCTGGGCGAGGTGGACCTTCCGGTCAGCCGGCGGCACCTGCCTGCCGTGCGCAACACGCTCGACGCCGGCCGGGTTCGGCCCACGGCATGAGCGGGGACGCCGCGCCGGGTTCCGCCCCGGTCCCCCAGCGGGTCCGGGTGACCTCGCCCGGCACGGGGGCAGCTCCGTTCCCCGTTTCCCGCGAATTGGACGAACAGTCCGAGGTGGGCGAGTTGATCATCGGCTCGCTGATCCGCAGCCAGCTCCGGCTGGCACTGGTGGTGGGCGGCGGATTCCTGCTGATCCTGCTCAGCGTGCCGGTGCTGCTGGCCTTTCTGCCGGTGATAGCCGAGCTCTCGATCCTCGGGGTGCCCGCGCCGTGGATCCTGCTCGGCGTGGGCGTTTACCCGCTCGTCATCGGCTGCGGACTGCTCTACGTGCTCAGTGCCCAGCGGAACGAAACCCGCTACCGCGACCTGGTGGACGGGCGGTAGCCGGTGGACTGGGATGTAGCGGCGGGCATGAGCCCGGGCGTCGGCTACACGGCACTCACGCTGGTGTCCGCAGCGACTCTGCTGATCGGTTTCTACGGCCTGCGGGTCTCGCGGACCACGAGTGACTTCTACGTGGCCTCCCGGACGGTGAAACCCTGGTGGAATGCCTCGGCCATTGGAGGCGAATACCTCTCCGCAGCGAGTTTCCTGGGCGTGGCCGGGCTGATTGTCGCCTCCGGCGTGGACGCGCTGTGGTTCCCCATCGGCTATACCGGCGGCTACCTGATGCTCCTGCTCTTCGTGGCGGCTCCGCTGCGCCGGTCCGGGGCGTACACCGTTCCGGACTTCGCCTCCGCCCGGTTGGAATCCCTTCCGGTGCGGCGGCTGACCAGCCTGTTGGTGATCGCCATCGGCTGGCTCTACATCGTCCCGCAGCTGCACGGCGCCGCCCTCACCATGCGCATCACCACCGGGCTGCCCGCATGGATCGGCTGCCTGGTGGTGACCGGCGTCGTCTGCCTGAGCGTGGTCACCGGAGGGATGCGTTCCATCACCTTTGTCCAGGCTTTCCAGTACTGGCTGAAGCTGGTGGCGATAGCCGTACCTGTGCTGTTTATCCTCTTCCGCCTCGCCGGTGACGGCCCGCCCGGTGACGGCGGCACCCAGCTCCTGGCGGAGGCACTTAATCCGGAGACCCATGCCCCGCTGTACCGCAACATTTCGCTGAGCATCGCGCTGCTCTGCGGCACGCTGGGCCTGCCGCACGTGCTGGTCCGCTTCTACACCAACCCCGACGGGCCTTCAGCCCGGCGGACCACGCTGATTGTCCTAGGCCTGCTGTCCCTGTTCTACATCTTTCCGATCACATACGGAGTGCTGGGCAGGATCTATGCTCCGGATCTGGCCGGCGGCGGAGCAGCAGACTCGGTGGTGCTCCTACTCCCGGGCCGGGTGTTCGACGGCGCCGCCGGGGACCTCCTGGCTGCACTGGTAACGGCCGGTGCCTTCGCCGCGTTCCTCTCCACCAGCAGCGGATTGACGGTCTCATTGGCGGGCGTGATCAGCCAGGAATTCTTCCGCGGAAGTGTGTCCGGATTCCGTGTCTCGGCGGTGCTGGCCGCCGTCGTACCGCTGGCGGTTGCACTGCTCACCGAGTCGTCTGCCCTCGCCGGGAGCATTGGAATGGTGTTCGCGTTCACCGCTTCCACCCTGTGTCCGCTGTTAGTGCTGGGAATCTGGTGGCGGCGCCTGACGGCCGCCGGAGCCGGCGCCGGGATGTTGACCGGCGGGGTGCTGTGCGGCGGGGCGATGGCCGCCGCGGCCGTCCTGCCGCGGGCAGGTGCCGGCATTCCCGCCTGGATCGAACAGCCGGCCGCCTGGACGGTTCCCGCAGCGTTTGCCGTGATGGTGGTGGTATCCCGGCTGACTGCAGAATCCGCGCCGAACGGGGCGGCGAAGTTCATGGCGCAGCTGCACACGCCGGAACCACTGGACCGGCCCCGACCGGGAACCGGTACAGGGGCGAGCTAGGCCGGCTTTAGTCGATGGACGCCATCAGTTCGACCACGCGGTCGAGGAAGGCATCCACCTGGCTTTCCTCGTACCCCTGCTCACCCTTGGCCTCACGGAAGACGGCGCGGCGCACCACGTCCACGCTGAGGGGCCGGTCGTGTTCAAAGTATCCGAGCAGTTCGTTGCACAGCGCGTCGACGTCCTCGACGTTGTAGCTGGTGACGCGTTTCTTGCCGGGACGGCGGAACCGCTCCCCCGGCTTACGGTGCAGGCGTGCCCTCAGGACCGCGGACATCCGCCCGATCTGCAGCAGCCAGGCTTCTTCGCCACGGTCGGCAATCAGGCGGTCCCGTTCCCGCTGGGCGAAAACGTCCTCCAGCCGGTCCAGTGCGGCGTCCACCGCCTGCGGTTCGTAACCGCCCTTCGCCGGGTCGAAAGCCATGGACCGGACGTCCGCACTGGTCACCGGATTAGCCGAGGTGGAATCCGAGTTGTAGTAGTTCCTGGCTTTGGTCAGGAACTCATCGACCTGGCGGATGTTGTAGCCGTAGTCCCGTCGTCCCACGCGTTCGAAAGGGGCACTGGCCTGCCGCACATCGTCCATGAATAAATTGTTCCTCTGTGGTTTTTCCCCGCGGAGTGATTGCCGCTGGAACCGGTTGTCCCTACAGGGCTCTGCCGGGCATCGTCTGAAAACTCTGAAACATCTTACGATGCCCGCGGCTCGGACGTGATCCGGCACACCGGCCGTTGCCGGACCGTTACGGTTGCTCCTGCTAGGAAGCAGTTGAAAGCAGCACCGACAACAGGAACACCACCGGGGAGGCGAAGACCACGGAGTCCAGCCGGTCCATTACTCCGCCGTGTCCCGGCAGGAGGTTGGACATATCCTTCACACCCAGTTCCCGCTTGACCATCGACTCGGAGAAGTCGCCGGCGGTGGCCGCGGCCACTGTCGCCACTGCAAGCACCACGCCGAACCACCAGGGCTGGTCCAGGAACAGGACTGCGGCGCCGACGCCCACGATGGCCGCTCCGGCGGCAGAGCCGCCAAAGCCTTCCCACGACTTTTTCGGACTGATCTTGGGTGCCATCGGGTGCTTGCCGAAGAAGGCACCTACCAGGTACCCGAAGGTGTCGTTGGAGACCACGAGCAGGAGCAGTACGGCAACGCGGACCTGCCCGTCGGGTTCGCGCAGCAGCAAGAGCGCAAAGCTCAACAGGAACGGCACCCAGAGAACCACGAAGATTCCCGCGAGAATGCTCTGGATTGCTTCGGCAGCGGTGTCGATGCTCCGCCACAGGAGGATGGCCACCGCCGTGGCGACCATCGCGAACGCCAATGCTTCCGTGCCGCCGAAGAACGCCGCGAACGGCAGCGCAACGGAACCGACCAGCACCGGTACCTGCGGAACTTTCATGCCGCGCACCTCGAGCGCACGGTTCACTTCCCAGACACCGACAGCAGCGAAACCTACTGCAATGATGACGATGGCGAACGGGAAAAAGAGCAGCCCGCTGAGCAGTGAGCCGAGCAGGATCACACCAACGGCGATGGCAGCAGGCAGGTTGCGTCCCGCGCGCGAGACCTTTACGGGTTTCTCGGCAGTGCGGCGGCCCCGGGCGGCGCGGCCGCCGACCTGTCCTGGATCAGCTGCGCTCATGTCCTTGGCCTTTGCTGCTGCCGGAACTGTCTCGACGGACGGTGAACCGCCAGCCCGGGTTGGAGGCTGGGCGTCACTCATCAGACCTCGAGAAGCTCGGCTTCCTTGCGCTTAAGGAGCTCGTCGATGGAATCCGTATGCGCCTTGGTCAGTGCATCGAGATCCTTTTCGGCACGGGCGCCGTCGTCCTCGCCCACCTCGCTGTCCTTGACCAGGCGGTCGATGCCGTCCTTGGCCTTGCGGCGGATGTTGCGGACGGAAACCTTTGCGTCCTCGGCCTTGCCGCGGACGATCTTGACGTATTCCTTACGGCGGTCCTGTGTCAGCTCCGGCATGATGACCCGGATGACCTTGCCGTCGTTCGACGGGTTGGCGCCGACCTCGGAATCGCTCAGCGCCCGTTCGATGGCGCGCAGGGCGCTGACATCGTAGGGGGTGATGAGCAGTGTGCGGGCGTCAGGAGTGGCGAAGGATGCCAGCTGCTGCAGCTGCGTCGGGGAACCGTAGTAGTCCACCAGTACCCGGTTGAACAGCGCCGGGTTGGCGCGGCCTGTGCGGACGGAGGAGAAGTCCTCCTTAGCAACTTCCACCGCCTTGTCCATCTTGTCGGCGGCCTCTTTCAAGGTGTCTTCGATCACGGTCTCTCCTCATAAAACAGTGTCCACCAAGCGCTGTCGGCTTAGTGGCCGGACTCTAATATCATCCTAAGCCAAAAGGGTGCGGGTTCCCTGCACCGAGCCTGCGAGGTGTAGGGAAACCCTTTCGGCGCAAAAGGGTGCGGGTTCCCTGCACCGAGCCTGCGAGCCCGCACCCCTATGCCTACCCGGCGTCGCCGCAAGGTGAAGTTCCGAACACCGCAGACCGTGAGCCTGCGGTCCGGTCCCGGAGGGACCTGGAGGAAGGCGGCTTTAAATTCCGGAGGCCGCCTGCGGCCGAGGGGATTTCGTTGCCGCCGTTCCAGGTCCCGCAGGGACCAGCTGCCAAACGCTAGTTCGAAACGATGGTGCCGATCTTCTCGCCTCGGAGGGCGCGGGTTACGTTGCCTTCACCCTCCATGCCGAAGACAACCATGTTCAGGTCATTGTCCTTGCACATGGTCATGGCCGTCTGGTCCATGACGCGGATGTCCTGGCGCAGGGCGTCGTCGTACGTCAGGGTCTCCAGCCGTACTGCAGTGGAATCCTTGTTCGGATCCGCGGTGTAGACGCCGTCCACTCCGCTCTTGGCCATCAGCACCTCGTCTGCGTGGACTTCCAGCGCACGCTGGGCGGCCACCGTGTCAGTGGAGAAGTACGGCAGGCCTGCGCCGGCACCGAAGATGACCACACGGCCCTTTTCCAGGTGCCGGATGGCGCGCCGCGGAATGTAGGCCTCGGCCACCTGTCCCATAGTGATGGCGCTCTGCACACGGGTCTCGACGCCGGCCTGCTCCAGGAAGTCCTGCAGCGCGAGGCAGTTCATCACGGTGCCGAGCATGCCCATGTAGTCCGCACGGGAGCGGTCCATGCCGCTGGTGGACAGCTCCGCGCCGCGGAAAAAGTTGCCGCCGCCGACGACGATGGCCACCTCAACCTCGCCCACGGTTGCAGCGATCTGCTTGGCCACTGCCCGCACGGTATCCGGGTCCACACCGAGCTTGCCGCCGCCGAACACCTCTCCCGAGAGCTTCAGCAGGACGCGTCGTCGCGGGGAATCGGTTTCTTTCAATACGTGGGCCATTGTGCCTCCCGGGCATAGGTGCTGGTGCTGCTTTAAGACTAGTGAGCTGTTCTGGACAGGCAAAAGGGGTGGTCACCCGTGGTGACCACCCCCTCTGTCATGATGACGTTTCCGTCGAAACCGTTGTTACCTAAATAATTAGGCGCCTACACGGAAGCGGGCGAAGCCGGCCGGTGCAACACCGGCTTCTTCGAGAACCTTGCCCACGGTCTTCTTGGCATCCTTGGCGAACGGCTGGTCCACCAGGACGATTTCCTTGAAGAAACCGGTCAGGCGGCCTTCAACGATCTTCGGCAGTGCGCCCTCGGGCTTGCCCTCGGCGCGTGCAGTCTCGTCAGCGATGCGGCGTTCGTTCTCAACCGTCTCAGCCGGAACTTCGTCACGGGTCAGGTAGGTCGGAGCATATGCAGCGGTGTGCACGGCCACGTCGTGGGCGGCGGTAGCGGCTTCTGCGCCCTCGCCGTCAACGGCGAACAGCACGCCGACCTGTGCCGGAAGATCCTTGGAGGTCTTGTGCAGGTACGCATCAACAGTCTTGCCTTCGATGCGTGCCACGCGGCGGACAACAACCTTCTCGCCCAGGATGGCGCCTTCTTCGACAACAACCTCGGACAGCGGCTTGCCGTCGACGTTGTAGGCGAGGAGGGTTTCGGCGTCGGCAGCAGCAGATTCAACCGCAGTGGCCAGGACCTTGTCCGCCAGTTCGATGAACTTCGGGGACTTGGCAACGAAGTCGGTCTCGCAGTTGAGCTCGATCATGACGCCAACCGTGCCGTCGATGACCTTGGCGGCAACCAGGCCTTCAGCGGTGGAACGGCCTTCACGCTTGGTCGCGCCCTTCAGGCCCTTGATGCGGATAAGCTCCATGGCCTTGTCGGCATCGCCGTTAGCCTCGTCCAGAGCCTTCTTTACATCCATCATGCCTGCGCCGGTGCGCTCGCGCAGTGCCTTGATATCAGCAGCAGTGTAGTTCGCCATTTGGACTCCAGTCCTCCCGTAATAAGTATTGGTGCGGTTCTGCCAGTGCGGCTGGCCGGTAAACCGGCCAGCCGCACCACAACCCATGTCCAGGGGATGAATTCCCCCGGACTAAGGAAATACGTTCTTTACTTCTCGGTTACTTCAGCTGCCGGGGCGTCGACGATGGCGTCAACGTCAGCGGCGGGAGCTTCGGCGGCCGGAGCAGCTTCGGCAGCGGGAGCTTCAGCAGCGGCGTCAGCGGCCGGGGTCTCAGCAGCACCTTCGAGGAGCTCGCGCTCCCACTCGGCCAACGGCTCGGCCGGGGCTTCCGTGTTGCCGGACTTGTTGTGGCGGACGATCAGGCCCTCGGCCACGGCGTCGGCAATGACGCGGGTCAGCAGGTTCACGGAGCGGATGGCGTCGTCGTTGCCCGGGATCGGGAAGTCGACGTCGTCCGGATCGCAGTTGCTGTCGAGGATGGCAACAACGGGGATGTTCAGCTTCTTGGCCTCGTCAATGGCGAGGTGTTCCTTCTGCGTGTCAACAATCCAGAGCAGGGACGGAGCCTTGGTCAGGTTGCGGATACCGCCGAGGTTGGTTTCCAGCTTCGTCAGTTCACGACGAAGGAGCAGCAGCTCCTTCTTGGTGTGACCGGAAGCGGCGACGTCCTCGAAGTTGATCTCTTCGAGTTCCTTCATGCGCTGGATCCGCTTGGCGACAGTCTGGAAGTTGGTGAGCATGCCACCGAGCCAGCGCTGGTTGACGTAGGGCTGGCCAACACGGGTGGCCTGCTCTGCGATAGCTTCCTGTGCCTGCTTCTTGGTACCGACGAACAGGACGGTTCCGCCGTGGGCCACAGTGGCCTTGACGAACTCGAACGCACGGTCGATGTAGGACAGCGACTGCTGCAGGTCAATGATGTAGATGCCGTTGCGCTCGGTGAAGATGAAGCGCTTCATCTTCGGGTTCCAACGGCGGGTCTGGTGACCAAAGTGAACGCCGCTGTCGAGCAGCTGGCGCATGGTAACGACGGGCATGTCGTCACTCCTTCCGGCAGCAGCCGTGCGCACGGCGCACTGGTCCTACTGCCAATTGACGGTTTTAGCTGTACACCCGGGCGGGCGAAGCTCCTGGTATCCATCAGCCGCTGCCCTGTAGGAGCCGCGGCGTGCTTCCCCTGCCGGCGTTTGCCGGACCGTTGGAGACGCACCCCCGGTGACGGGGATAATTGGGATACGCGTAGTCAGCTTCCGTACCTGTGGGCTGAACCGGTGGACTGAATCCGGCCGGAGAAACCCGGGACCGGACCTGGACTGAAACGTCCGGGCAGGTCCCATGGCACAGCAAGCTGCTCCGTCAAGTGTACTACAGCGCCGGACCCCTGCCATCCGGCGTCAACCTTCCCTCCCCACCCGGCTTCCGGTCCCCGCAATCCCACAGTGCGCTCGGGGGAAACAGCAACGGAAGCCTGTGCGGATGCACTGTTGCTCCATGAAGCGAACACATGCCCTGCTGCTCGCGGCGGTATTGGCAGTCTTTGTCCCCGGGGCTGCGGCAGTCGGCCCGCTGTCTGCTGCCACTGCTGCTCGCACTGCCACTGCCACGGCCCCTGCCCCTGCCTATTCCCCTCCCTGGACGTGGCCACTGGCTCCGGCGCCGGCCCTCCTCCGGCCATTCGATCCCCCGGCACGGCAGTGGCTGGCAGGGCACCGGGGTATCGACGTCGCCGCCGCCGAAGGCTCCGCCGTCCTGGCTCCTGCCGACGGACGCGTGATTTTTGCCCGCCGGGTGGTGGACCGGCCGGTCCTGACCATTGACCACGGGGGTGGCTTGAAGAGCAGTTTCGAACCGGTCGAGGCTTCCGTGCCGGTGGGCACCGTCGTGTCCAAGGGAACGGCGGTGGGGTCCGTCCGACCGGGATCACACTGCGGTCCCGGGTGCATGCATTGGGGCGTCCGCCTGAACGGGGAGTACGTGGACCCGCTCGCTTATGTGTCCGACCGCCGGCCTTCGGTGCTCCTTCCGCTGGGGCCGAGGACCTCCCGGTAAACGTCCCGGTTAAACGTCCCGGTTAAACGTCCCGGCCGGACCCTTTGCAGGATCCGGCCGGGGTTCTTTACTGGTCTAGCGGACGTTGATTCCGAAAGGGGCTATACGAACGCAGCCACTCCGGTGATCGCCCGGCCGGTAACCAGGGTATTGATCTCGTACGTGCCTTCGTACGAGTAGATGGCCTCCGCGTCAGCGAAGATCTTAGCCATGCCGTAGTCGGTGACAATGCCATTTCCGCCCAGGATGCTGCGGCCCAGTGCAACGGACTCGCGCATACGGGCAGTGGTGAAGGCCTTGGCGAGGGCAGACTGTTCGTCCTTGGCCTGCCCAAGGTCTTCGAGCTGCGCCAGACGGACCATCATGCCCAGCGAGGCGACGGTGTTGCCCAGGATCTTCACCAGCTGTTCCTGCACCAGCTGGAAGGATGCCAGCGGCTTGCCGAACTGCTTGCGCTCAACCGCGTACTTGCGGGCGACGTCGAAGGCAGCCATCTGCTGTCCCACGGCCTGCCACGCCACGGCCAGACGGGTGACCTTCAGGACCTTGTTGGTGTCGCGGAAGCTGTTTGCGCCCTTGAGGTGGAAGTCATCGCTCACCACCACGTTGTCGAGGACAATGTCCGCGTTCTGGACCGTACGCAGGGCGATCTTGTTTTCAATCTTCGTAGCCGTGTAGCCGGGGGTCTTGGTGTCCACCAGGAAACCCTTAACCTGGTTGTCCTCAAGGTCGCGGGCGTAAATAACTACCCAGTCGGAGAACGTCGCATTGCCGATCCAGCGCTTTTCGCCGTTGAGGATCCAGTTGTCCCCCTCGCGGCGGGCGGTAGTGCGGGTGCCGCCGGCAACGTCGGATCCGCCCAGCGGTTCCGTCAGGCCGAAGGCGCCGATCTTCTTCATGGCGTAGATGTCCGGCAGCCAGGCTGCCTTCTGCTCCTCGGAGGCCAGGGCCTCGATGGATCCGGTGAAGAGACCGTCGTGGACACCCATGAAGGTGGCGAAGGACGTGTCCGCGCGCGTCATCTCTGCATGGCAGAGGCCGGCGAAAAGGTTGGAGTAGCCCTGTCGGTAAACCGGGCTCATAACGTCCAGTTCGGCAATCTTGGGGATCATGTGGTGCGGGAATTCCCCGGCGTTCCACCAATCAGCGGCATGCGGCTTGACCTCGGCGGCAAGCCAGGCACGGATCTCGTGCAGGCGGTCGCGCTCCTTGTCGGTGAGCAGGTCCTCGAATGCGTAGAAGTCGCCGTCCGGGTACGGAAGGTTGTCGACGTCGATAATTCCCATGGAAAAATGTCCTTAGCTGCTGATCATCGGTGATCCGCTGGTGCCCATCCGGGAACCGGCTGAGCCCATGTTACCCACCAGTAACAACGATCACAACGTCTGCGGAAAATTGTCTCCGACGGCGTGCTGCGGCTCTGACCCACTCGTAGTACAGATAACGGGCCTATCCGGGCCCCGTAGCCCCGTCAGCTGTACAACCGATGCCCACCCGGCGGCTAAAGCGCTTCGCCGGTATTGCCAGGCAAAAGAAAACACCCCGGTCCGAAGACCGGGGTGTTACTTATGTCGCGACGGAACGATGTCCACGACTCATCACAGGGTAGGGCTGGTGGGGCTTGAACCCACGACCCACGGATTATGAGTCCGCTGCTCTGACCAGCTGAGCTACAGCCCCCGGGTGCCCAAGAGGCAACGATGCCATCCTAGTGGGTCCGGGGACTGGACAACCAATCAGCCCGCGTTGACGCGTTTCCCCGGATCCCCGCGGTAGAGATCTTCAAAGGTGGACAGCGTGGCTTCCAGGCTGTGCCGGTCCACCATCTCGCGGCTGGTCCGGCCCATTTTCTCCCGCTCGTCGGCGGGCAGTTCCAGGATTTCGGTGATGCGCCCGGCCAGCTCTGAGCTGTCACCCGGCGTAAACAGGTAGCCGTTGCGTCCCTTGTCCACGAGGTGCGGCAACGCCATCGCATCGGCCAGCAGCACGGGCTTCGACGCCGACATAGCTTCCAGCGTCACCAGCGACTGCAGCTCCGCGGTACCCGGCATGCAGAACAGGTCGGCTTTGAGGTACGCCTCCCGCAGCTCTTCGTCGGAGACCAACCCGCGGAAGACCACCCGGCCCTGCAGCCCCAGCCGCTGGACCTGGGCTTCCAGCGCGGTCCGGACCTCGCCGCCGCCGATGATCTCCGCCCGCACCCCGAGGTGGGCCGGAGTCTTCGCTACGGCGTCGATCAGCACGTCCACGTGCTTCTCTTCAGCCAGCCGGCCGACGAAAAGAACGGTGGGAGCTTCGTGCGGGGGAATCTGCTCTCCGTCATGCAACTCGTAAACCGACGCGTCGATGCCATTGGACAGCGGCATCACGTCATGCAGGAAGGCGTGGCGGTACATCGCCTCGGCAGCCAGCGGCGTCGGCGTGGTGACCACCTGCGCCTGGCCCATCACCTTGCCCATGTCCTTCCAGGAGTTGGTCGCGACGATCCGCTTCACCCACTTGGGGAAAGGCAGGAACGGATCCAGGTTCGCCGGCATGAAGTGGTTGGTCGCAATGACGCGGATACCGCGCTTACGGGCCTCGTAGAGCGTGTACTCCCCCACCATGTAGTGGCACTGGATGTGCACGACGTCGGGCTGCACCCGATCGAACAGCAGCGCGATTTCCTTTTTGATCTCCCAAGGCAGGCAGATCCGCCAGTATTCGTGGGTAGGGACCCCGTGGGAACGGAGCCGGTGGACCGGCCACTCCCCCTCTAGGTCGCTGCGGCTGCCGCCGTTGACATCATTGGGAGCAAGTACGTGGACGTTGTGCCCACGCCCGTGCATCCCGCGGGCCAGCCGGTAGCCGAACTGCGCGGCGCCGTTCAGGTGTGGAGGATACGTGTCACAAGCGATGAGGACAGTCAGCGGTTTGTCTACCGGGGCGTCGGTCACGTTGTAGGTCCTGCTTTCGGATTTTTTGAAACGGGCTTTTGCCGCCTCCGCTCTTCGTTCCGACGCTGGATAACGTCAGGGTGATACCTCGAGAGGGCAACGACCCCAACAATAGCAATCAAGGCCGCCACGGACATGGCCACCGCGGCCACGGCCGGAACATCCGGCCGCAATTCGTGCAGGACTCCAATGCCGATGGCGATTCCCACCATGGGGTCGATTACCGTCAGCCCCGCAATCACCAGGTCCGGCGGGCCGCTGGAATAGGCGTTCTGCACGAACCAGGAACCGAGGGCACCGGCAGCGGCGATCGCCACGATGGTGTACCAGGGCACGTTCAGCAGGAACCGGCCGTTCGGGTTGAGCAGGTCCCCGGCAATCACCTTGGTCAGGACTGCAACAAAGCCGAACAGGATGCCGGCACCGAGGATGTGCGCAATAGCCCGGAGCCGTTTCCCGAAGAACACGTTCAGGCCACCGAAGAAGATCACGACGACGGCGAGAATGAGGACAATTGTCACTTCCTGACGCGGCTCCACCACCTGCTCCGACCGGGTGACCATGATGGCCAGCGACACGAAGAGCATGCTGCCGGCCACACACGCGGTAATCGCCGCAACCGTAATCCGGTTCATGTGCAGGCCCTGGTCCCGTGAATTCACTACGGTCGTAATGACCAGCGCGATGGAACCGATCGGCTGCACCACCGTCAGCGGCGCCATCGACAGTGCGGCCACGTTCAGGGCCATGCCGGTCCCCAGCAGTAAGAGACCGAAAAGCCAGCGCGGGTTGCGCAGCAGACGGCTGATCTGGGAGGAGTTCAGCCCCAGTCCGCCCGTGTCCGCCTTGACTGCACTGCCTTGGCGCTGGGCACCGAAGGCAAGGAAGAAGGCGCTGGCCAGGGCGCAGGCTACCGCGATACCTACCATCGGCCCGGTCCAGGAGCTGCCGTGCGGTCCGCGGTAACGGACTCCGTCCTAGGGTGCATGACCGGTTCCGGTTCCGGCCGGGACCAGCCCGCGCTGGTGCAGGTATTTGCGCCACGCTGCGACAAGGTATCCGGCGGCTGCCACGATGTGGCCGATGCAGCCCAGTGCCAGCACGGCGGAACCGGAAACAGCGAGCCAGTGATGGTCAAATCCCTCCACCCGGTCCAGCAGCAGCAGGGGTGCACCCAGCAGAAGCAACGCGGTGCGGATTTTCCCGACGATACTCACCGGCAGGTCGGGGTTTCCCCGGAACAGCAGGAGGGAGTTGGCGATCAGGACGGCGTCGGGGATGGCGATGCTCAGGATCAACCAGACCGGTGCGATGCCGTCTGCCACAAAGGTGGCGGCCACAATGATCAGTGCGAGCCTGTCGGCGACCGGATCCAGCCACTGGCCGGCAGCGGAGACCTGGTTCAGCCTGCGGGCAAGATAGCCGTCGATCCAGTCCGTGCAGCCCACTGCCACCAAGGTGAGGAACGCACTCCCATACCGGTCCTGGCTGATGAACAGCACAAACAGGGGGATACCGAGAAAGCGAAGGACCGTGACCAGATTCGGTAAAGTCCAGAACCGTTCCAATACGGTTATTTCCGTATCGGGACGCGTTCCGGCACCGATAAATCTGATCACGGTCCGTTCCCCTCGTCAAAGATGTACGAGTACAGCTTACTTTCGCGCGAGCCGACGGGACATGAGCAGCAGTGCCAGCAGGGAGGCAGCCATTACCGAAAGCGGCTGCCAGCGTTCCTTGATCATGGCCAGCACGTCGTCGGCCGTGGAGGGACCGGCGGTGCTGTCTTCCTTGCCGCGGGCTGCAGCGGCACGGCGGGACTTGAGCTCCTGGATGCGGGCCTTGACGTCCACCTTCTCGCCGAGCCCGTCACGGACCGCAGCGAGGTGCTCGCGGCGCTGCCGCGCACGGGTGCGCAGTTCCTCCGGAGTGGGCTGCTTCGGACCTTCAGGCTTCTCGTCCTTCTCGGCCTTCTTGTCCTTCTTTTCCTTCGGTTCCTTGGGCTTGTCCAGCGTGTCCGGATCGAAGCTGCGGCCTTCCTTCAGCACGCCGACGTCGTAGCGGATGCCGCGGATGGCTTCCTCCGGAAGCAGCGGGAGGGTCTTCTTGAAGCGGCTGTAGCCGATGAATCCGGCGATGCCTGCGATCACCAGGAACAGTGCGGCGACCAGCAGGGCGGCCAGCCAGCCCGGCAGAACCAGCGACAGTGCCAGGATGCCGGCTACCAGCAGCGAAATGGCCAGCGCGGCGACCATAAGCAGCGCCACCACCATAAACGCGGCAGCAATGCCGGCCTTGATGCCCTTTTGCTTCATTTCGGCTGTGGCGAGGGCGAACTCGTCATTCAGCTGACGCGGCGTCAGGCGGGCCATGACTTTCGCCAGCCCAACCAGCGACGAGCTCCCCGCCGTTCGCTGTGTCCGAGTGCTAGCGGAGCGGTTCATGCGCCCAGCCTCCGTCCCCTGTTCAGTATTCACCGTTGCCATAACCCCAAATTACCATTCTCCTCAGTGTTATCAGTTTGCCCATCCGCACCAGCTGCGCGTCAGGACGTTTCGAGGCCCTCGCGGTCCTCGAGTTCGCGGCCGGACAGCTCGGGAAGTTTGGTCTTCACGAACCAGAAGGACAGCACCGCGAACGCGGTAAAGATGGCGTACATGATCCAGACCCCGAAGTTATCGCTGACCCACGGGAAGGCAAGGGTAACAATGAAATTGAAGATCCAGTTGACCATCGCGCCCAGGCCCAGGGCCAGGGACCGGATGTTATTCGGGAAGACCTCGCCCAGGGTGACCCACATGACCGGCCCCCAGGTCGCCGCAAAGAAGACCACGAACAGGTTCGCGCCCACCAGGGCAACCGGACCCCAGATACCGGGGAGGGAGACTTCGCCGTCTACGTCCACGGCCTGGAAGAACGAAACCGTGGCTGCCAGCAGGCCCACGAACATACCGGCCGAGCCGATCATCAGCAGCTTGCGGCGGCCGATGCGGTCCACGAAGGCGATGGCAACCAGCGTCATCACGACGTTCACGATCGAGGTGATCACCGACGTCGTAAAGGAATCGCTTTCGCTGAAGCCCACGGACCGCCACAGAGTGGTGGAGTAGTAGAAGATCGCATTGATGCCGACCAGCTGCTGGAATGCGGCAATGGCCATACCGACCCACAGGATGGGCTGGAGCCCGAACTTGGGACCGCGCAGGTCCCGGAACGTCGGCTGCGGGCTCTTGAAGCTGTCGCGGATGTCGGCAATCTTGCGGTCCGTATCCGTCACGCCTGAGATGGTGGTGAGCACCTTGGCGGCTTCCGCGTCGCGGTTCTTCCGGACCAGGTACTGCGGGGATTCCGGAATGGTGAGTGCCAGGACACCGTAGACGATGGCGGGGACGACGCCGACCAGCAGCATCCAGCGCCAGGCCGGGAGGCCCCACCACAGTTCACCGAGCGCGCTGCCTGCGGTGTTCGCCAGGAAGGCGTCGGAGAGCAGGGCGGCAAAGATACCGATCGTGATTGCCAGCTGCTGGACTGAACCCAGCGCACCGCGCCATTTTGCGGGTGCAACTTCGGCAATGTAACCGGGGGCGATGACGGACGCGGTACCGATGGCCAGGCCGCCGACCAGCCGCCAGAGCATGAGGTCCCACTCAGAGAAGGCCAGTGCCGATCCCACGGAGTTGGCCGCAAACAGCACCGCGGCACCGACCATAACCAGTTTCCGGCCCAGCTTGTCCGCCAGCTGGCCGGCAAACCATGCACCGGCAGCACAGCCGAGCAGCGTGATGGCCACGGTAAAGCCCAGGATGCCCGGGCTGAGCGTGAATTCCTCGCCGATGGCATCCACCGCACCGTTGATCACTGCGGTATCGAACCCGAAGAGCAATCCGCCCACCGCTGCGGCAACGGTGACACCAATCACCTTGCCGGGGTGGGCCACCCGTTCGGATCCGCCTTTGTTAGGTCCTGGCTGCGTCGCGCCCATCGACCGTTCCTCGTTTTCTACTCAAACTAGCTGCGTACACGTGACTGGTGTCAAAACACTTAAGCCTACGCATAACACTAAGCATGCTTGTTCATGCACGGTAGCCGGAGTGCGCCTCCAGGAGCAGAAAGGCTGGACAACCATCCGCACCAAGTCGAGGTCCCGGCCCTTGAATTGCGGCCCGGGCGCGGGGCTGGCCGTCCCGCCGGGGAATCGGAACCGGGCGGGAAGAACCAGCCCGGTGTCGCTCACCTCACAGGTTTCCGGCTCCGGCGCGGGCAGAGGCGGCTACCCGGAAGCGGCCGCCGCTGCGGCTGGAACGGCGGGGTGGCGCCGCGCGAGGTCCGGCCAGCGTGCTTCCCCGCGCTTTGTCCGGATCCCTGCGTTTTGTGCAGATCGCTGCACCGCGCATCGCAGGAAACCGGACAAAGTGCAGGTATCCCGACAAACTGCGGGAGGACCGCTGGAGTTCGCACGAAAAAGGGCCTGCGACACGGGAAAACCCGGTCACAGACCCTTTGCTGGCTCCCCCGACTGGACTCGAACCAGTAACCCTTCGATTAACAGTCGAATGCTCTGCCAATTGAGCTACGGGGGAAAGCGGCGTCCTCAACTATACAGGAAGTTCCCGGTGCTTCCGAACCAAGGCCGCTCCGCGCGCTGTTGGGCTGCGGATACGGAGGACGTGAGACAGTTGCGCATGGTCAAACAGGTCCGGAAAGTCGTCTGCTATGCGGTACAGCAGGACCATCTGCTGGTTTTCACCCATAAGGGAGTGCCCTTGGAAGTCACGGGTGTACAGGTCCCGGCGGGAACTATCCGGCCCGGTGAAGAGCCGGCCGATGCTGCAGTCCGCGAACTGCAGGAGGAAACCAGATTACCCGGCAAGGTCTCGGCATATCTCGGCGAGTCCCGGTACGACCTGCGGCCGATGCGCCATGAGACTGCCGCCCGGCACTTCTTCTCGATGGAAGTCCCTTCCATGGATCCGGCCGCCCGCTGGGACGCAGGAGAGCCGGATCCGGAGCACGGCGGGCCGCCCGCGGCCTGGACCTGCTGGTGGATGCCGCTGGCCCAGGCGCACGTCCTCGCTGCCGGGCTCGGTGCCAATCTTGGTGAGCTCGGGCAGCACAAAAAAGACCCCCGATCCGCATAGCTGCAGATCAGGGGCCTTCTTAGTTGCTCCCCCGACTGGACTCGAACCAGTAACCCTTCGATTAACAGTCGAATGCTCTGCCAATTGAGCTACGGGGGAAAGCGGCAGGTTTTACTTTACAGAGATTCCGCGCCGAAACGAAATCGGCACCCTGCCGGAGGAGTCCGGGCGGTTACTGGTCTCCCCGCAGTGCCCGTCGCTGCATCTCCAGCTCCATGAGCTCACGATTGAGCTGGTGGAACAGTTCCGGATCGGCGTTGGGGTCCAGGCGCTGCAACTGCCCCAGCTTTTCGGCCTTGAGGTGCGTCACCTGCAGCTCAAAGAGCCGGTTCAAAATGTCCCGGCAGTACAGTGCCAGCGCATCGGCATCCCGGGCCGGCAGCGGCGTCACGGCCAGCTCGCTGACGAAACCCCGCAGCGGCTCCGGCAGTTCCTCGCGGACCCGTTCCACCCAGGATGCCGGCGCGGTTCCGGCTTCCCCCGCGGCACGGATCGCGTCGTGGACAGCAACATAGGCCGGAACCGTGAACCGGGCGGCCTTGAAGCGTTCCCACTGTCCGGCGTCGAGCATGCCCGGCTGCTGCAGGGCGACTTCCAGCGCCTGCCGTTCCATCCGGGCAGCGGGATCACTCGGGTTGGGACGGCTGAACCCGGATGAAGGCTCCGGCTGCTGCTGCTCGTTCTGCTGCCCCTGCCACTGCCGCGGGGATTGCTCATCGCGCCGGCCGTACTGCTGCTGGCCCCCTCGCTGCTGGCCGTATTGCTGCTGGCCCCCGCCCTGCTGGCCGCCTCGCTGGCCGTATTGCTGCCGGGTCTGCTGCCCTTCCTGGCGCCGTCCGGCCGGTGCTGCCTGTCCGGCATTGTCTCCGCCGGTCCCCGCTGTTCCGCGCTTGGCTGCGGCATTGACCGCCCGGCTGACGTCGTCGACGTCGGTGCCCAGCCACCCGGCGAGTTCCCGGGCATAGGCCGGACGCATGGCCGGGTCACGAATGTCCGCCACCACCGGTGCCGCGGCGCGCAGCGCGGAAACGCGGCCCTCCACGGTGTTGAGATCGAACTTGCGCAGCGTGGAGCGGATAGCGAACTCGAAGAGCGGACGCCGGGAAGCGATCAGCTCGGCGACGGCGGAGTCGCCGTGCGTCTGGCGGATGTCGCACGGGTCCATGCCGTTGGGGTCCACTGCCACGTAGGTCTGGGCGGTGAAGCGCTGATCCTCTTCGAAGGCGCGCAGTGCTGCCTTCTGTCCCGCGGCATCGCCGTCGAAGGTGAAGATGACCTCCCCCCCGGTGCCGTCGTCGGAGAGCAGCCGGCGGGCGATCTTGATGTGGTCGGTGCCGAAGGCGGTGCCGCAGGTGGCGACGGCGGTGGTGATGCCGGCCAGATGGCATGCCATAACGTCGGTGTAGCCTTCCACGACCACCAGCTGCCGGGTTTTGGCAATGTCCCGTTTGGCCAGGTCGATGCCGTAGAGGACCTGGGATTTCTTGTAGAGCGGCGTTTCGGGAGTGTTGAGGTACTTGGGGCCTTGGTCGTCTTCGTAGAGCTTGCGCGCGCCGAAGCCGATCACGGCACCGGTGAGGTCGCGGATGGGCCAGATCAGCCGGCCCCGGAAGCGGTCATAGAACCGGGAAGCATCCGAACCGGTGGAGAACATTCCGGTTTCGGCCAGTTCCTCGCGGGTGAAGCCCTTGGACGTGAGGTGCTTGAGCAGCGAATCCCACCCCTGCGGTGCGTAGCCGACCCCGAAGTGCTCCGCTGCTGCCGGGTCGAAGCCGCGTTCCTGGAGGAAGTTCCGGGCAGCGGCGGCGCCCTGGGTGCCGAGCTGGCTGCGGAAGAACTCCGCCGCCACCTTGTGCGCATCCAGCAGGCGCTGGCGCTTGCCCACGTCTTCGCGGCGGGGTCCGGTGCCGCCGTCTTCGTAGTGCAGTTCGTAGCCGAGCCGGGCGGCGAGTTTCTCCACCGTTTCGGAGAAGGTGCCGTGGTCCATCTTCTGCACGAAGGAGATGACGTCGCCGCTCTCACCGCAGCCGAAGCAGTGGTACGTGCCCACCTGCGGGCGGACGTGGAAGGACGGCGAGCGCTCGTCGTGGAAGGGGCACAGCCCCTTGAAGGAGCCGATACCCGCCGATTTCAGGGTCACATAACCGTCGATCACGGCCTTGATATCAGTGCGCAGCCGCACTTCATCGATGTCTTCACGCTTGATCAGTCCGGCCATAGCATCCAGTCTATTCTTCCCGGCCAAACCGGCCGGGAAGCCCCGGCAAAGCGGGGAAGAGGCGCTCGGCGTCCGCGAATGAAGCCGCGGGCACCGAACGCCTCCGATATCCGGTTCCCTTAGTTCTCCTCTTTAGGACGCCGGCCGAGGAAGATCCCCAGGCCGCCGATCAGGCACAGCCCTGCGCCCAGCGCCAGATAGGCACCGGCGGATACCTCCAAGCCGGTAGCAGGCAGGTACGGCCGGCTCGGCTTGTACCCGGCCGGCGCCGGCCGATCCGCGGAACCCGAACCCGCTACGAAGCTGAACGTGTTGGACACCTCTGCCGTGGCGGTACCCATGGCCGGGATGGTGACCGGAGCCGGAAGGGCCGAGACCACTTGCACCGCAGACGTGGCCCCGCTGGCTGTCTCCGTCACCGTGCATTCACTGCCCGCAGCCAGACCGCCGAATTCAGCGGTCACGTCCCCCGTGGCGCCGGCGGGAATGCTCACGGTTTCATCCAGCACCGAACCGTCCGGGCCGCACCGGATCTGCAGGATAATCTCCCCCTGCTCCCCCGCAGCCTCACCGGCAATGACCTTGGTGACGGCAAGCGTGCCCGGGAGAAACGCATAGGTATTCGTCACGGTGGTGTCGACGGTATCGCCTGCGAGTATTTCGACGTCGGCGGGCACATCAGTGTCCACGGTGACGGCGGCGGTGGCCCCGGTCACCGGTTCCGTAATGGCGCAGGAGGCGCCTGCCGGGATATTCGAGAACACCGCGCCCACGTCTTCGGTGGTTCCGGCCGGAACCTGCGAGGTCTCCTCGAACACCGTCACCCCGTCCAGGGTGCACAGGACAGCGACCTCCACGGACTCCTGGTTTCCTGCCGCATCACCGGCAATGACCTTGGTGACGGTCAGGGAGCCCGGGTTCACCGCGTAGGTATTGGTGACGGTAGCTTCCTCCGTTTGCCCGGCGGCTATGGTCACATCCTCAGGCAGCTCCACGGTGACACCCACTGCAGGCGTTTCACCCGTTGCGGGTTCAGAGACAGCGCAACTCGCACCTTCCGGGATTCCACTGACAGTGCCGGGAACGGTTCCTCCGGCGCCTGCTTCAATGGTGATGTCCTCGCGGATCACCTCTTCTCCGTCGGCGGTGCAGACGACCTCGACCGTGATGGGACCCTGCTCCCGGGCTGCCGGGCCGGCAATCACCTTGTCAACTATCAGGGCCCCGGGATTCACGGTGTACGTATCCGTCACTGTGACCTCCACGCCGTCGCCCGCGGGGACGGTGACAGTTCCGCCCGCTGGATCAACCACGGTTTCCACACTGACCTCGGTGGTGGCGCCGTTGGCGGTCTCGGTGACCGTGCAGGCGGCTCCCGCAGGCAGGTCCTCAAACTCCTCGGTGGTCGGTTCCGTGGTGCCGGCCGCAACGGTCACGGTCGTGTTCAGGACCGTCGCGCCTGCAGCGGTGCAGGTTACCTGCAGCGTAACAACGCCCTGTCTGCCCGCCCCGGGGCCGGCGATGTCCTTTCGGACAGCGAGGGTGCCCGTAGTGAAGGTGTAGTCATTGGTCAGGGCGGCAGTAACGCTGCTTGCGGCCGGAACCGTTACGGTCCCTTCCCCGGTCACCGTAACGGCCACTGCGTCGCTTGAACCATCGGCTGTTTCCGTCACGGTGCAGCTGGTTCCGGTAGCCAGGTCGGGGAATTCGGCAGCCTCCGGAGTAATGGTTCCCGCGGGGATGGTGACCGTGGTGTCCAGCACGGTGGTCCCGTCCAGGGTGCAGACCACGGAGATCGTCACCTCGCCCTGGGCCCCGGCCGCCTCCCCGGTGTTGGTTTTGGTGACTACCAGCGTTCCCGGCGTAAAGGTATAGGTGTCGGTGACCGCCGCCGTCGCAGTGGTTCCGGACACGATGGTGACGGCGCCGGGCAGGATGGTGCTGACCTGGACGCTGTCATTGGTTCCGGGTGTCGGTTCGGTGACGGTGCAGGTGGAGCCTGCCGGAATGTCGTCGAAGGTCTGCGAAGGCGTACCTGTCGCTTCCGCCTCGATGGTGAAAGTGAACTGGCTCCCGGTGCCGCAGTCGATATTAATGACCACGGCGCCTTGGTTACCGGCGGCCGGACCGGCAATCGTCTTCGTGACGGTAAGGGAGCCCACCTCGGTGAAGGCTGCGGCTGCCGTCGCATTGGAGCTGAGTTCCCGCGTGACAGCCAGGATCAGCTTCTGGGCGTTGTCCACCCCCGGTGTTGCCGCGTCGTAGAGATAGACGTTGCCTGTGGGTACGGTGACCGCGGCCCTGGCCGTAAGGTTTGCCGGTCCCGTTGCGCCCGTGTCGCTGCGCACCCAGATCTGCGTTCCGCTGGGCACCGGACTGTTCAACGGAACGGTCCCGTCGGCGTCGGCGTAGAGGCTGAACCCCTCATCCACCGTTACTTCGATTTCGTCCGCTTCCGACGTCACCGTGTGCGGCCCTGCCACTCCGGTCACGGGTGCTCCGGTAGTGGGCGGAGTAATTGCGATCGCCGGAGGGTCTGGCTCCTCCAGGGGACCGGCGTCGATGGTGTCGTTCACTATCCCGGCGACGGTCGAGTAGAGAGAACTCTGCCGATTGAGGACAAACCCGTCCGTAAAGAACCAAATGGCAGCCTGCACTGCGGCGGCCTTGTTGTTGACGTTGCCTGCCGGAAGGTTGGTACTCGGATAGTAGGTGTTCAGGATCCGGTTGACGTACCCGATGTTGGGAACGTTGGACTCATCCCACGAGCCGTTTTCGTAGCCGATTCCCGTTCTCGTGGAGGTGCGCAGGTCGATGCAGTACATCTCGGCAGTGGTGGTGCCGCTGGCGTCCTGGGTATTGATGATGCCGGCAAAGTTGACGTTTTCCGTCTGGTACCCGGCCGGAACACCGGCGGGATACGCGTCAATGGGCCAGGTTTGCCCCAGGGGCGGCAGCCCTCCCGACACCCTTGTCCCGGCACCCAGCGAGGTGATCACGATGTCAGTGTTCGAGTTGTTGGCAGGAGGCGCACCAAGAAGAGGCCCGGGATCCAGGGCGGCCTGCGCGGGCAGCCCCAGCGGCAACATCGCCAGGCCTAGCAGGAAAACCAGGAGGCTCCGAGAGTGGAACCGTCGGCTTTCTTTCCTGACGCGACGTAGCTTACGGGAACGGGTTGACTGCTGTGTGCTCATGGCGGTCCTCGGGTACGCGTGTTCGGCCGACCGCCCGGCGATAGTGAATCACCGGACGCTGGACCACCCCGCGCCAAAGGCTAACGGGGCAAGCACCCCACCGCCAGAGAGCTGACCGCAATCCCTACCAGAGCGCCGGAACCGGACCTACCAGCCGCTCGTGGAGGGCGAGTGCCGAACCGTCCGTCAGCGAGGCCACCTGGTCGACGACGACGCGGAGCCGGGCGCCGTCGTCGGCCGCGTCCCGCCAATCGGCGGCGAACATCGGGTCCAGATGCTTATCCCCGGTTGCGGAGAGCTGGGCGACGAGGGCCGTGAGGATTTCACGCTGGCGTTCGTACAGCGGCTGGCGCTGGTCAGTGGTCATAACGAACGTGGTGGCCAGGCCCTTCATGACGGCGATTTCCAGCTGGGTGTCCTCGGGGACCACCATTTCGGCGTTGTACCGGGTCAGCGGATCGGTGCCGTAGATGCCGCGCGTCGCTTCGAGGGCGCTGTTGCAGAACCGGCCGATGAGCTGGCTGGTCATGTCCTTCAGCGCCGCCATCGCACGGCGGCTGCCGTCCGATTCGCGCACCCACACATTGGTGGCTTCCAGCCGGGCGAGGGCCGCATCAATGGCGGCGGCCTCGACGCCGGGCAGGTACCACTGCTGCGTGTAGCCGACCACGCGGGCACGCTGGTCGGGATTGTCCAGCCACTTGAGCTGGACGTGGCCGGCCACAATCGCGTCTTCGACGTCGTGCACCGAGTAGGAGATGTCGTCCGCCAGGTCCATCACCTGCGCTTCAAGGCAGGACCGGCCGTCCGGGGCACCGTCGCGCAGCCAGGTGAAGACGGGCAGGTCATCCTCGTACACGCCGAACTTCGTGGTGCGGTGCCCGTTCACCAGCGGAGCGTTGGCAATGGACCACGGGTATTTGGTGGCGGCGTCCAGGCTGGCGCGGGTCAGGTTCAGCCCGGCGGGCGTGCCGTCGGGAGCAATGATCTTCGGTTCCAGCCGGGTCAGCAGCCGCAGCGTCTGCGCGTTGCCTTCGAAGCCGCCGATCGCATGAGCAATATCGTTCAGCGCGGTCTCGCCGTTGTGGCCGAAGGGCGGGTGCCCCAGGTCATGGGACAGGCACGCGGCGTCGACGACGTCGGGATCGCAGCCGAGCGCATTGCCCAGTTCCCGGCCCACCTGCGCCACTTCGAGGCTGTGCGTCAGCCGGGTACGGACGAAGTCGTCCGTGTCCGGGGCGACCACCTGGGTTTTGGCACCGAGCCGGCGCAGCGCGGAGGAATGCAGCACCCGCGCACGGTCGCGGCCGAACTGCGTGCGGTTGGTGTTTTTAGCCGGTTCCGATACCCAGCGGGCCAGGTCAACTTCGGTATAGCCTGCGGTTTCTACTGCCTGCGGGAAGGTCATGGGTTGCTTTAGCCGCCTGATACGTCGAGTTCAGCTGCGGAGATGATGGATTTCTGGGCGGCATTGAGTTCCCGCCCGTCCAGCCAGCCTTCCGGCAGCGCTGTCTTTTTGGGTGTTCCGGCCCGTCCGCGCGGCCCCTCGGCGTCTGTGCCGGGGTACGGAGCATCGGGGTCCAGCTGGTCAAGCAGTTCACGGAGGACCGCCAGGGACGGTACCGTCGCCAGTTTAGCGCGGAGGTCTCCCCCGACTACGTAGCCCTTGAAGTACCACGCCATGTGCTTGCGGATGTCGCGCAGGGCAATCACTTCGTCGCCGAAGGTCTCCACCAGCAGTTCGGCATGCCGGTACACGCTGTCGGACACCTGCTTCAATCCGGGCCGGTGCCGCTCGGTGCTCCCCTCGAAGGCGGCTTCCAGGTCCCCGAAGAGCCACGGGCGGCCCTGGCAGCCGCGTCCGATGACGACGCCGTCCACACCGGTTTCGCGCACCATGCGGATGGCGTCCTCTGCGGACCAGATGTCGCCGTTGCCCAGGACGTTCATGTCCGGCAGGGCTTCGCGCAGTTCCGCGATGGCGGACCAGTCGGCCTTGCCGGAGTAGAACTGCGACGCCGTACGGCCGTGCAGGGTCACGGCAGCCACGCCGGAGTCGCGGGCGATCTTCCCGGCGTCAAGGAAGGTCAGGTGGTCCTCGTCAATGCCCTTGCGCATCTTGATGGTCAGCGGCACGTTGCCCCGGGAGGCTTCCTTCACCGCTGTCTGCACAATCGCGGTGAACAGGTCCAGCTTCCACGGCAGGGCCGAACCGCCGCCCTTGCGGGTGACCTTGGGGACCGGGCAGCCGAAGTTCAGGTCAATGTGGTCGGCGCGGTCCTCCTCGACCAGGAGGCGGACGGCTGCACCGACGGTCTTGGGGTCCACACCGTAGAGCTGGACGGAACGGACCTTTTCGTCGTCGTCGTGCTTGATGATCCGCATGGATTCCGGCGAGCGTTCCACGAGGGCACGGGAGGTGACCATCTCAGTCACGTACAGCCCTCCCCCGTATTCACGGCAGAGCCGGCGGAAGGCCTTGTTGGTGATGCCGGCCATGGGTGCCAGGATCACCGGGGTGTCCACGGTGATCGGGCCTAGTTGCAGCGGGGGAAGCTCAAGCTTGAGTTCCGGAGATAAAACAGTCACCCCTCTATTCTCGCAAGCCGATGCAAATCCGATACCTCCCGGCACCTAGCCCGTGAAACGCCGCCGGCGCGGGGAATTGACACCGCTCCCCTGCCGCCCCTAGCGTGCTGGTGACCTGCATCACTTTTCACTTCCGCATCAATCGGTTTCGCCGCTGCAACCGAAGATTCGAGGTTCCCTATGACCACCGCTGCCAAAAGCACCTCCGCACCGTCCGAGAAGGGGCTGGCCCGCGTAGCCCAGGTGATGGCCCGGTGGACGGAGAAGTGGTTCCCGGACGCGTATGTCTTCGCCCTCGGCGGCGTGGTTCTGGTCGCGTTGGCGGCCCTGCTGAACGGTTCCTCGCCGCAGGCCGTGGTGGACTCCTTCGGGAACGGCTTCTGGGACCTCACGGCCTTTACCCTGCAGATGGCGATGGTGGTGCTTACCGGCTACACCGTGGCTACGTCCCCGCCGGTGGCACGGCTGATTGCACGGCTGGCGCTTGTTCCGCAGACAGCGGCCACCGCCGTGAGCTTTGTTGCGTTCCTGTCCATGTCCGTGTCCTTCCTGAACTGGGGGCTCAGCTTGGTCTTCGGCGGTCTGCTGGCACGGGCGATTGCCCGCCGGCGCGACCTCCAGGTGGATTACCGTGCCCTGGGTGCCGCGGCGTTTATGGGGCTGGGAGCCGTGTGGGCGCTGGGACTCTCTTCCTCCGCCGCGCAGCTGCAGGCGACGGCGGCCTCCCTGCCGCCCGCGCTGTTGGAAATCACCGGGGTGCTCGACTTCGGCAAAACCATCTTCACCTGGCAGTCCCTCCTGACCTGCGCTATCCTGATCGCGCTGACCACCGTCATCGCCCACTTCTCCGCTCCGCGCGGGGCTGCTATCCGCACTGCGCGGGACCTCGGCGTGGACCTGGACGATTCCCCGGAACCGGCGGCCCAGCGCGAACGGCCCGGCGAGTGGCTGGAGTACAGCCGCATCCTGCCGGTACTGCTCGGCCTGCTCACCGTCGGCTGGCTGGTATCGCAGTTCCTGACCAAGCCCTTCCTGACCGTGATCTCGAGCCTGAACGGCTATCTGCTGGTGTTCCTGATCCTGGGCCTGGTGCTGCACGGCACCCCGCGCAACTTCCTCCAGGCGGTAACCAAAGCCGTTCCGGCGACGGCCGGCATCCTGGTGCAGTTCCCCCTGTATGCGGCCATGGCGGCCATCCTGACCAAGGCCGAGGGGTCCGGCGGCATGACCGTTTCCGAGCATCTGGCCGAGTTCTTCACCAGCATCGGTTCCGGCGGCGGCTTTGCCGTGGTCATCGCCGTCTACACCGCCATCCTCGGCCTCTTTGTCCCTTCCGGCGGCGGGAAGTGGCTGGTGGAAGCGCCCTACGTGATGCAGTCCGCCACCGACGTCGAAATGAACCTTGGCTGGACCGTGCAGATCTACAACATTGCCGAGGCCCTGCCGAACCTGGTGAACCCCTTCTTTATGCTCCCGCTGCTGGCGGTGTTGAAACTGCGCGCCCGGGACCTGGTGGGATTCACCTTCCTTCAGTTCACCATCCATCTCCCGGTGGTGCTGCTGCTGGTCTGGCTGCTGGGCATGACCTTCAGCTTCGAACCTCCCGTGATGCCTCCGGAGGCACCTGCACCGGCACCGTAATCCTGCCCGGGTCCGCGGCATCTAAGATCGAAGGGACAGCACTTCCCTTCCGTCTAAGGACTCATTGCCGCATGCCTCGCGAATCCGGCACCAAGCGCGCCATACTCGACGCCGCATTGGACCTGGCCGCCGCCAACGGCATCTCCGGAACCACCATGGATGATGTGGCCGAACGGGCCGGGGTGGCCAAAGGCAGCCTCTATTACAACTTCTCCTCCAAGGACAAGCTCTTCGAGCAGCTCCTGCTGGAGGGTGTGGGCACCCTGACCGAGTGCCTCCGGAATGCGCGCAGCGGCCTGACCGGCTGGCAGGCCATCGAGTCGATGGTCCGCGCCCTGCTGGAACTGCTGTCCGAAAACCGGGCCCTGGCCAAGCTCATGGCCGCGGAGATCCTGCGCACCGACCGCACCTGGCAGCGTTCCCTGCACCTGCTGCGGCAGGAGGCGCTGGCCGAGTTCGTGGAGCCCATCCGTCAGACCGGCGGGCCCGACGGCCTTCCCGACGGCGGTTCCGACCGGCTGACCCTGATTGCGGGCAGCGTCTTCGGTGCCACCCTGATGGGTGCGCTCGACTGGCTGGTGTTCGATCCGGAACGCTCCGTGGAAGACGTGGCCGCAGCCGTGCTGTACGCCCTGTCCGGGCGGCTGCAGGCCTGAGCCACGAGGCAAAGGACACGACGCAAAAGAGGCGGCCCCGCATATCGCGGGGCCGCCTCTTTTCGTTCTGCCTAGAAAGGCTAGTCGCTGAGGATCAGCGTTTCACTGCCGACCTGACGGGCCACGCCCGCCTTGATCAGCGGTTCCAGGGCCCGGACCACTGCGGTCATGGACTCGTCCACTTCCAGCTGCACCGGGTACTGGTACGCAAGCATGGCCACCAGGGACTCCACCGCGGCCTGGGCTTCGTCGAGGTCCAGGGTGGTGTCATAACCGACCAGCACGTCGGCGGGTTCGTCCGTGCGTTCCTGCGTGTAGCTCACCGCGAAGGCGGCAATCTTTCCGCCGTCCTTCTTCGGCTTATCCCGCAGCACCACGGCGCCGGAGGCTCCGGTGGCGTCGTTGAGCAGCATCTGCTGGGCCCGGCCGAGGGTCATGTCGGCGCGGTCCCAGTCATGCACGGCGTTGTAGAACTGCGTGACTGACTGGGTCAGTTCCACCGAACCGGTGGCTGCCTCGTCCAGCTGGGGTCCGTCGTCGGTGAACACGGGCAGCTTCAGCTTGCCCGGTTCCACCAGCACTACGCAGGACCGCTGGATCGGGGTGAGCCCGGCGGCTTCGGCGAACGCGGCGGCCGGGGTGCCCGGCTCCACCTTCGCGCGCAGCTTGGTTACGCCCGACGGCGCCGACTCGGCTTCCTTGCGCAGCATGTCCAGCAGGGTGGTGCCCAGGCCGGCGCGCCGGTTTTCCCGGGCCACCTCCACGTAGGCCCACAGCCGGTCCGGGTGCAGGCTCGTTTCGTAAACGACGCCGGCGGCTACCGGAATGCCGTCGTCTTCGGCCACGATGCAGCGGCTCCACGGCTCGTTGGAGGACGGACGCAGCACGGCACGGAACTGTCCGGCCTGCGCACTCTCCGGGTCGCCCCAGAGCTGGTTGAGCTTGAGATCGTCATCTTCACGCCATTCGCGGAACGAAATAGCCATTACGCGCCGATCAGCCGTTCGGCCAGGTAGCCCTCGACCTTGTCCAGGCTCACGCGTTCCTGCGCCATGGAGTCGCGTTCGCGCACGGTCACGGCGTGGTCTTCGAGCGTGTCGAAGTCGACGGTGATGCAGAACGGGGTGCCGATTTCGTCCTGGCGGCGGTACCGGCGGCCAATGGCGCCGGCGTCGTCGAAGTCGATGTTCCAGTTGCGGCGCAGCTGTGCGGCGAGGTCCTTGGCCTTGGGCGAAAGGTCCTCGTTGCGGCTCAGCGGCAGGACGGCGGCCTTGACCGGTGCCAGGCGCGGATCCAGCTTCAGGACGGTGCGCTTGTCGACGCCTCCCTTCGCGTTGGGTGCCTCGTCCTCGGTGTAGGAGTCCACGAGGAACGCCATGAAGGAACGGGTCAGGCCGGCGGCGGGCTCGATCACGTACGGGGTGAAGCGTTCGTTCGTGGCCTGGTTGAAGTAGCTCAGGTCCGTGCCGGAGTGCTTGGAGTGCGTGCCGAGGTCGAAGTCGGTGCGGTTGGCAATGCCCTCGAGCTCGCCCCACTCGGAGCCCTGGAAGCCGAAGCGGTATTCCACGTCAGTGGTGCCCTTGGAGTAGTGGCTGAGCTTTTCCAGCGGGTGCTCGAAGAGGCGCAGGTTCTCCGGGTTGATGCCCAGTTCTGTGTACCAGTTGAACCGGTTTTCGATCCAGTACTTGTGCCATTCCTCGTCCGTGCCCGGCTCGACGAAGAACTCCATTTCCATCTGCTCGAACTCGCGGGTGCGGAAGATGAAGTTGCCCGGCGTGATTTCGTTGCGGAAGCTCTTGCCGATCTGGCCGATGCCGAACGGCGGCTTCTTGCGCGAAGTGGTCAGCACGTTGTTGAAGTTCACGAAGATGCCCTGCGCGGTTTCGGGGCGCAGGTAGTGCATGCCTTCTTCATTGGCCACGGGGCCGAGGAAGGTCTTGAGCAGTCCGGAGAATTCCTGCGGCTCGGTCCACTGGCCCTTGGTGCCGCAGTTGGCGCAGGCAATGTCGGCCAGGCCGTTTTCGGGGGCGTGGCCCTTCTTTTCCTCGTAGGCCTCTTCGAGGTGGTCGGCCCGGTAGCGCTTGTGGCAGCTCAGGCACTCCACCAGCGGATCCGAGAACACCTCAACGTGTCCGGATGCTTCCCAGACCTGGCGCGGAAGGATAACGGCGGAATCCAGCCCGACGACGTCGTCGCGGCCGCGGACCATGTGCTGCCACCACTGCTTCTTGATGTTTTCCTTGAGTTCGACACCCAGGGGACCGTAATCCCATGCGGACCGGGACCCGCCGTAAATCTCTCCCGACTGGAAGACGAACCCCCGGCGCTTGGCCAGGGAGATGATGGGATCCAGCTTGGATTTGGTCGAAGCCATGGAATGGTACCGCCGTTCTTTTCGTGTCGAGAGGGCCGCTGGGTGCGGTCCTCTTCTGGTGTCCCTGGGGCATCCGCACCACCGCAAAAAGGGTGCACGATTCTGAGCCGCCCGGGCAAAGCTACAACTACCAGCTTAAGGCGGCGATGCCCTGCTGACCTACCGGGGCCGCATTGGCGGCGTTTTCCGGGTTCAGCGCAGGGCGGGATCAGGTGTTTGTCCGGCCGGTACGACGACGGCGGAACGGGCCGCCGCCGGGCATGTTCCACGGCAGCGTGGCCAGCACGATGGCAAGCAGCGTCAGCAACGTGCCGAGCACGGTTGCCGCCACCACCACGGAGCCCGGCGCCGGGAAGACAATGTCCAGCAGCAGCGAGCCGATCAGCTGCCCGCCGATGAGCCCGAGGCTGGTCAGCAGGACGCCCAAGCTGCGCACCAGCAGGGCGCCGACGCCGATGAAGATGCATCCCAGCGGCCCGCCCAGGTACAGCCACCACTCGCCGGGCAGGGGGTTGCCCGGTCCTGAAACCGCAACCTTGATCCCCCACATCACGGCCAGCAGGACGGTGCCGGAAATGAAGTTCACCAGCGTGGCGGTGATGGGGGTGCCGTAATGCATGCCCGTGGTGCCGTTCATGGCCTGCTGGAAACTCATCAGCATGCCCGCGGTCAGGGGCAGCAATACCGGCAGGAGCCATTCGGAGGGCTCGCCCCCGGCGCCGAGCTTGGGGCTGACGGCCCAGGCCACGGCCGCAATGGTCAGGACCGCGCCCACCACGCGCATCACGGTCAGGGCCTTTTTGCCGGCCGGACCGATGCCGAGCCGGTCCACCACCAGCCCGGTGAGGGTCTGCCCGGCGACGGCGGCGACGGTGAACACTGCCACGCCCAGGACGGCGACGGTCAGGGTCTGGGACAGCACGAAGTAGCCGCCGATCATGCCGGCCAGGACGTAGTAGCGCGGGAAGCGCCGTTCCCGCAGCGCGGGAATCAGCTGCCCGGCGCCGGCGCGGCCGCGGGGCAGGGCAAGGCTGATGCCGACCATAACCACCAGCCCGACCAGGAAGCTGACCAGCGCGGCGGCCAGGCCGTCGTCGAGCCGTTCCCCCAGGGCGCCGTTGACGCGGGCCTGGGACGGGATGGCAACCCCGGCGAGCAGGGACAGGGGCAGACCGATCAGCGGGGACATCCGCACAGCATTTGGCACCCGACTACCCTACAACTGGAAACAGCGCGGGCCGGACGGCGGCGGCCGCGGTGGGCGCGGCGGGAAAGTCGGGCAGAATGGAGGCATGAGTTCTTCCGATGCCCAAGACCTTCCCATCCGCGACGAAATGATCCGCCTGGGCCAGCTGCTCAAGCTTGCCAATCTGGCCGAGGACGGTATCCAGGCCAAACAGCTGATCGAAGACGGCATGGTTAAGGTCAACGGCGACATTGAAGAGCGCCGCGGCCGCCAGCTTCATGCCGGCGACCTGGTCTCCGTCAACGGCGAGACGGTGCGGATTACCCGCGAGGGCTAGTTCGCGCGGGTGTTGGCGCGCAGCACCGTATGGACCAGGAACTCCTTCACATGGCCCAGCTCCTGCATATTGATGCCGTGGCCCATGTTGGAGTAAAGGATCTTGGTCAGCGCGGTGTGGGCATTGAGCCAGGCGTGGGTGTATTCGATCCGCGGCGCGTCGATCACCGGGTCAGCCTGGTCTCGGCCCCAGAAGAACTGCATGCCGCCCGGCTGCAGTTCGTCGTCGTGGAAGAACGGGTTGTCCTGCGCAGGGACCACAAAACCGGACAGCCCTACGACGGCGGCGAAGTCCTGCGGACGGTGCCGCATCAGGGTGGTGGCCACGGCCATCCCCATCGAAAAGCCCAGCAGGCTCACGCTGGTGTGACCTTCCCGAACGGTGTCGAGCCACGCGGCGACGTCCGCCACGGAGTCCACCACTGCGTCCACTGAGTAATCGGCGTCGCTCATCAGCGGGAACCAGGTGTAGCCCGGCCCGGAGGCCTGCGGCGCCCGGACCGAGGCGATGGTGAAGTCCGAGGGCAGGTAATCGGCCAGTCCCATCAGGTCCTCTTCATTGGCCAGGTATCCGTGGAAGAGGACCAGCAGCGGGGTACCCGCCCTTTCAGCTTCGGGTTTGGGCCAGAGGACAACAGGATTCCACGCGGATTTCGTCATGCTTTTATTCTGGCATGCCGGTATTTACAACCTACGGTCGCGTAGCCGAGGGCCGGTTTGCAAGTATTGACCGGTGAGTACAAATTCTTTGCCCGAAGCCGTTTCCGCCCCCGATTTCCGGCAGGAGCAGCGGCCGCTGCACCTCTGGTCCCGGTTCGTGGCCATGGGCGATTCCTTTACCGAAGGCATCGGCGATCCCAATCCGGACAGTCCGGGCGGCAACCGCGGCTGGGCGGACCGGGTGGCGGAGGAACTGGCTTCGGGACAGCCCGACTTTGCCTACGCGAACCTCGCCATCCGGGGACGGCTGCTGAACCAGATCATCGACGAGCAGCTCGAGCCGGCCCTTGCCCTGAAACCGGATCTGGTCACCATCTGCGCAGGCGGCAACGACGTGATCCGCCCCGGCGGCGATCCGGACCGGCTGGCCGAACGCATGGACGGCGCCGTTGCCCGGCTGCGCGGATCAGGTGCCGGAGTTGTCCTGTTCACCGGCCCGGACCTCGGGAGCACCCCCGTGCTGGGCGGCGTCCGGGGCCGGGCGGCGATCTACAACGAAAACCTGCGGACCATAGCCAACCGGCACGGCGTCATCATTGCCGACATGTGGGCACTGCGCGAATTGAATGATCAGCAGATGTGGGCTCCGGACCGCCTGCATTTCTCTCCGCTGGGACACCACACCATTGCCGCCATGGTGCTGGATACCCTGCAGGTGCCGCATTCACTGCAGCCGCTGGAAACCAAGCCGCTGCCCGCGAAGAACTGGCGGACGGCCCGCTCCGAAGACATGGTCTGGGCCCGCGAATTCCTGTTCCCGTGGGTGGTCCGCCGGGTGCGGCACCAGTCCTCGGGCGACGGGATCTCCGCCAAACGTCCCGAGGCCGGCCCGATGTTCGGGCAGCGGATGCCGCAGGGGTCAGCCGACTAGAGCTGTTTTTTCAGGAACCGCCCGCCTCCTGTGCCTGGTCGGTTTTTTCGGCCTGCTCAATCAGGTTCGCCAGGTGGAACGCCCACCCTTCCCGGTGGGCTGCGGAGAGTTCGGCGCCCGCTCCGGCGTCGAGCGCCGCAAAGCCGCTTTCCGTCACCGCTACGCCCGTGGCGTCTATCTCATCGGTCAGTTCGAAGCTGACCACGGTGTAGGCGCCCCATTCGGGCGCCGTCCAGCGGAAGGAAAGCAGCCGTCCGGGAGCGACGGCCAGCACCGTGCCGGTGGCTGTGTGCTCCACTCCGTCCTCGCTCCACCGTTCCCTCAGGGGCGCCCCCGGATGCGCAGCGAAGTCCATGTCCGGCCACCAGGACGCCCGGTTATCCACGAGCACGTGCCAGAGAACCTCCGGGGTGCACTGCGCCCGGCCGGAAAGCGAGATCCGATCTGCCATGGGGAATGTTCTCCCACGAATTGCCGCGGCGGACAAGGGGTAGGCCCCTGTTGTCCGCCTGCCTACCCGAACACCTCCCGTTTCAAGGCACCGGAAATCTCCCGGACGCTGGTCAGGAAACCGTCGTGCCCGATGGGCGCCCGGATGAGATGCACCTGCGTTCCCCGGGGAAGGGCCGCTGCCAGATCCGCCGACTGCTGGGGAAGGTAAAGCCGGTCCGATTCCACCGCGGCAATGAAGAAGTCCGCCGTCGTGCCTGCGAGCGCCGCACGCAGGGTTCCCCGGCCCCGGGCGACGTCGTGGCTGACCAGGGCTTCGGTGAGCACCAGATAGCTGTTGGCATCAAACCTGTCGGCCAGCTTCCGGGCCTGGTGATCCAGGTAGCTCTCCACGGAGTAGCGGCCCCTTCCGGCCGGGTAGGCCGCCCCGAAGGGGTCTTCGGCAGCCTGCGGGGAGCGCCCGAACCGGTATTCCAGTTCCGGTTCGGACCGGTAGGTAATGTGCGCGATCCGGCGGGCCAGTCCCAGGCCGGCCAGCGGAGGTGTGCCGTTGTAATAGTCCCCTCCGTTGAAAGCCGGATCCAGGCGGATAGCGGCCAGCTGCGCCTGGGCAAACGCGATCTGCTCGGCAGTGCTGGCTGCGGTTGCCGCGATTACCCCGCAGTGCAGCACCCGGTCCGGCTCGGTCACCGCCCATTCCAGCGCCCGCGCTCCCCCGAGCGAACCGCCCAGCACGGTATGCCATCTGGCGATGCCCAGCCGGTCCGCCAGCCGCGCCTCCGCCCGGACCGAATCCCTCACGGTGACGAAGGGAAACCGTGATCCCCAGGGCAATCCGTCCGGGTCAGCCGAGGCAGGCCCGGTGGAGCCGTAGCAACCGCCCAGCATGTTGATCGAGACCACGAAGTACCGGTTAGTGTCCACGGTCCGGCCCGGACCCACAAACTCCTCCCACCAGCCCGGTTCGGTGCTGCTCCCGCGGGCTACGTGGGTGCTGCCGGTCAGCGCATGCGGAATCAGCACGGCGTTGCCGGCGTCCGGGTCCAGCTGCCCCCACGTCTCGTAGGCCAGTACGACGTCGGGCAGGTACCCGCCGGTTTCCAGTTCCAGTCCGCCGATGGAGGCGTACTCCAGCACCCCGTCCTTTTCGGCGGGGTGCTGCAGCGGCGTCTGCAGCGACTCGCGCTGCGGAGCCGGGTGCCGGGGCACGGAAGCTACGCTCCCTTGGCGGCCCGGAACCCCGCGTCGAGGTCCGCGAGGATGTCATCGATGTGCTCGATGCCCACCGAGAGCCGGACCAGTCCCGGGCTGACGCCGGCGGCCAGCTGCGCTTCGGCACCCAGCTGGCTGTGGGTGGTCGACGCCGGGTGGATCACCAGGGAACGGACATCTCCGACGTTGGCCACGTGTGAGTGCAGCTCCAGTCCGTCCACAAAACGCTTGCCGGCGTCGATGCCGCCCTCGATCTCGAAGGAGACAATGGCGCCGGTGCCGCGCGGGCCGTATTTGCGGCCGCGTTCAAACCACGGACTGGACTCCAGCCCCGCGTACGCAACCGACACGACGTCGTCGTGCCCTTCCAGCCAGTTCGCTACGGCAACGGCGTTGGCTACGTGCCGCTCCAGCCGCAGGCTCAGCGTTTCCAGCCCCTGGGCAATCAGGAACGCGTTGAACGGCGACACCGCGGACCCGAGGTCCCGCAGCAGCTGCACCCGCGCCTTGAGGATGAAGGCTAGGTTCGCGCCGAGGGCTCCGTTGACGCCCAGGTCCCTTGCGTAGACGAGCCCGTTGTAGCTTTCGTCCGGGGTATTGAACCCGGGGAACTTCTCCGGATCGGCGGCGAAATCGAAGTTGCCCGAATCGACGATGACGCCGGCAATGGCAGTCCCGTGCCCGCCGAGGTACTTCGTGGCCGAGTGGACCACAATGTCGGCTCCCCATTCAATCGGACGGATGAGGTACGGCGTCGACAACGTGTTGTCCACGATCAGCGGTACGCCCGCCTCGTGGGCCACGGCGCTGATGCCTTCCAGGTCCAGGACATCCTGCCGGGGGTTGGAGACCACCTCGCCGAAGAAGGCCTTGGTGTTGGGCCGGACGGCGTCGCGCCAGTGGTCCAGGTTGTCCGGGTCCTGCACGAAGGTGGTCTCGATGCCGAACCGTTTCAGGGTGTGCTTCAGGAGGTTGTAGGTGCCGCCGTAAAGGCTGGGACTGGCGACCACATGGTCGCCGGCCTGCGCCAGGTTCAGCAGCGCGAAGGTTTCGGCCGCCTGCCCGGACGCGAGCAGCAGGGCTCCGACGCCGCCTTCAAGGGAGGCGATCCGGTTTTCCACCGCCTCCTGAGTGGGGTTGCCGATCCGGGTGTAGATCGGTTCCAGTTCGGCCAGGGCAAACCGGTTGGCGGCCGCCTCTGCACTCGGAAAAACGAAGGACGTGGTCTGGTAGATCGGCAGGGCACGTGCGCCGGTGACGGCGTCGGGCTCCTGGCCTACATGGATCTGGCGGGTTTCAAATGACCAATCTGCACTCATGATGCTCCCTCAAACCAGGGGCCGCACAACGCCGCCGGGGTGCATCCGGGTACGCCGGATGGTGCACCTGATTACGGTGGGGCTGTGGGACCCGCGCTTGCCGGACGCCCGTTTGGCGTACGGCCAGGTCTTCACCCGGGGCACCCCACCGCGGTTGGAGGGTTGCCGGCCAGCAAGCCGGGGCTATCTGCTGGCACTCATGACCTGCACCTATGGAAACCGATATGCCGCCGTCGCGCAACCTCTATGACGCAACGTGAAATACCGGAGCTTTTGGGCCCTGATTCGGCGCTGCGGCAGGGAACATTCCGCACTTAGGCTTCCCTTGGTCGAGACGCGTATCACAACGTGCCACAATGGGCCGCATGCGCTTGGACCATGTTTCTTATGCCTGTGAATCCGACGGTCTTTTGGCCACCACCGAGAGGATTGCTGCTGCTCTCGGCGCCGATTACGTGAAGGGTGGCGTCCACCCCCGATTCGGTACCCGCAATATGATCCTGCCCCTGGCCAACAACCAGTACGTCGAGGTGGTGGAGGTCCTGAACCACCCGGCGTCGGACAAGGCCCCGTTCGGCCAGGCCGTGCGCCAGCGCTCCGAATGCGGCGGCGGATGGATGGGCTGGTGTGTTGCCGTTGACGATCTTTCCCCCTTCGAGGAACGCCTCGGCCGGGCCTCCGTGCCGGGCAACCGTAAGTTCCCCGACGGCCAGGAGCTGACCTGGCGGCAGATCGGCATCAACGGATTGATTGCCGATCCGCAGGTGCCCTATCTGCTCCGCTGGGATGACGGCACCGACGAGCTGCACCCCTCCAACGCCATTCCCGGGATGCCGGGATCGGTGAAGCTGAAGTCCCTGACCATTGCCGGCTCCGCTGCACGCGTCACCGACTGGCTGGGCCATCCCGTGGAGAAGCCGCTGGAGAACGTGGATGTCACGTGGATTGCACCGGCGGGTACACCGGGCATCATGTCCGTCACCTTCGACACTGCGAACGGTCCTGTCGAGATCTAGCACTGCGGTTTCTTCTGCCGGTCTGGGATTTTGCTGCCGGTTTGGGGTTTTCCTGCACGTTCGGGGGTTTCCTGCGGTTTGTCCCAGCGGTGCGTCCGTATCCCTGCGGTCTGTCCAGTTCCCCGCGGTACGTCCCTGCACTCTGTCCGTATCCCTGCGGTATGTACGATTCCCTACACCGCGCGGCGCAGGAAATGTCACAAACCGCAGGGCTTTGCAGTGCCCGCCGGCCCCACAAACCGGCGGGCTCGCTACAAACCGCAGGGCCGTGCCAGGCCGAGGCGTCCGAGGTTTGTCCACAATGAGGTTTGTCCACAAAAGGGAGGCATACCCTCGCGGGTCCGCGGTTACCCATCCACCTTTGAGCCCATGGATCCGGAGCTCATTTTCACAGCCGATGCTGAAGCCCACGGTACCGACCGCCGTGCCTTAGCCTCGAGTTGCCGGTCCGGTCAGCTGATCCGCCTCCGTGCCGGGGTCTACGTGCAGGCGGAAGAGTGGCAGCACCTTTCGCCCTGGGAACAGCAACGGGTGCGAATCCGGGCAGCCGTGGAACAGGGGCACGGTCAGCGTATCCTTATCCAGCAATCTGCTGCCGTCATGTGGGGGCTGCCCGTCATTGGAAACTCTGCTGAGGTTCTGCTGTTGGCCGCACCTCCCATTCATGGCCAGCGCCGTGGTGGGCTCCACTGGGTTGAGCGTCAGTTGTTGGAACCGCTCACTGCCTTGGAAGAGGTGCCCCTGACGTCCCGGGCGCAGACCGTTTTGGACATGGCTGCCTATCTCCCTTTCGAGCATGCGGTTCCCGCCATGGACCACGTGCTTCGGGCGGATCCTGTTCGTGGTTTGCCTCCCCTTGGAAAGGACCATCTGCGGGAAACAGCCGGGAACCTGCCCAGTCAGGTAAAGCGGCTGCGTGCTCGACAGGTAATCGACTTCGCCGATGCACGCTCCGAGTCGGCGGGCGAGTCCTATTCCCGGGCCGCCATTCACAGGCAGCGCTTTCTTCCGCCCGAGCTCCAGCAACAATTCAACACCTCTGCTGGCCGCTTCCGGGTCGACTTTTATTGGCGAGAGCAGAGGCTCGTTGGGGAGTTTGACGGCGCCGTGAAATACGGTCGGGGCGATGCAGCCCTTGCCCCTTCGTGGGACACACTGCGTCAGGAGAAACGACGCGAAGATGCCATCCGTGAAACAGGGGTCAGTTTCGTTCGCTGGTCTTGGGAAGATATCGCCAAAGAGGCACAGCACCCGGAGTCCTTGGTGCAACGCTTGGTCCGCGCTGGGCTCCCCCGTTCCCGGCGCCGCTGATTTCCCTCCGATTTGTCCGGATCCCTGCGGTCTGTGGCAATCCCAGCTCCGCGCGGTGCAGGGAATCGGACAACCTTCAGGGATACCGACAACCTGCAGGGATCGATCCAAGCAACTCGGCAGCAAAACCCCTCAGGACCTTCAGCCCCCAGCAGCCCGGCGAAGCCCCGCGTTGAGTCCCCGCACCAGGCCGGCGTCGATCTTCACCACCCGGCGGTCATAGGTCAGCAGTCCGTTGACCTCGTCCTCGACGTCGGTGAGCTGGGTGTACACGGTGGCGGCCAGCCCGCCGGCAACCGCAGGTTCAACCTGCCGCCGGTGCAGCCGCTCGTAGGCCCGGGCCAGTGCACGCCGGGACCGGAACCGCCGGTAGCCGAACGCCTTGTCGTTGAAGGTGTGCCCGGGGACCCTCAGGCTGTACCCGCCGTATTCGGACAGCACCACTGCACGGGACCCGGCCAGCCAGCTCTTCCGCAGCCGGAAGGGCACGAAGTACACGTGCACGCTTTTGAGGTCTCCCCCGCCCTGGTCGTGCCAGCCGCTGGCGTGGTCGATGGTCCGGGTCGGGTCCAGGCTCCGAAGCAGGTCGGCGACGGCATTGGCATCGAACTGGCCCCATCCTTCATTGAACGGCACCCACACCACTATCGACGGGCTGTTGCCCAGCAGTTCCACCGTGCCGTGCAGTTCGGCCAGGAACTGTTCCCTGCCCTGCTCGTCGGCCCGCCCGAACGCGGCGTAGTCGTCGTCGGACCGGTGCGCTGCACCCACCGCGGGAGCAGTGACCACGGCGTGCTTATAGGCCGTGCCGCCGTTGACGAGGTCCTGCCACACGAGGATGCCCAGCCGGTCGGCATGGTAGTACCAGCGCAGCGGTTCGATCTTGATGTGCTTGCGCAGCATGTTGAAGCCCAGGTCCTTCGCCGCACGGATGTCGGAGGCCAGGGCCTCGTCCGACGGCGCGGTGTACAGCCCGTCCGGCCAGTACCCCTGGTCCAGCAGGCCCGCGTGGAAATACGGCCGCCCGTTCAGCAGCAGCCGCAGGTGCCCGGCGTCGTCGGGCCCCGTGCCTACGGTCCGCAGCGCCGTGTAGCTGCGCACGCGGTCGGTTTCCCTGCCGTCCGTAAGCAGCCGCACGGTGACGTCGTAAAGGAACGGGTTCTCCGGGGACCAGAGGTGCGGATCCGGAACCGGGATCCGCACCGGGGTTCCGGGAACGACGACGGCGGCCGCCACATGCTGCCCGCCCGCGGACACGGTGACTTCCGCCTGCAGGTCAGTGCTGTCCGCGGCGGAGCGGAGATCGTCGACCAGGACGGTGGCAGTGACCGAGGTAAGATCCGGCACCAGAACCAGCCGGGAAATGCTCGCCTGCGGCACCGCTTCCAGCCAGACCGTCTGCCAGATCCCGGACTGTGCGGTGTACCAGATGCCTCCCCGGTCCAGGGTCTGCTTGCCGCGGCTGGCGGAACCTGTGTTGCTCAGGTCCCGGACCCGGACTACTACTTCGTGCTGGCCGCCGGGGAAATCGCCGGCCGGACCCGCAGCCAGCGCGTCGGTGATGTCCAGGGAGAACGGCAGGTAGCCGCCGTCGTGCCCGCCCACGGGAATGCCGTTGACCGTGACCCGGCAGCTCGAGTCCACGGCACCGAAGTGCAGCAGTACCCGCTCCCCCGCGAACCCCTCCGGCAGTGTCACCGTCCGCCGGTACCAGAGCAGCTGCTGCGGCTGGAGGTGCCGGTTCACCCCGGACAGCGGCGCCTCGGGTGAGAACGGCACCAGGATGCGTCCGTCCCAGTCCCCGGGCGCCTGCTCCCGATGCGCGCCGGTGATGGCGTACTGCCAGTAGCCGTTGAGATTGAGGTAGCTGTCGCGGGCCAGCTGGGGTCGGGGGTATTCCGGCAGGACGGATTCGGGGTCCAGGGCTGCGCCCCACGGGGTCATCAGTGTCACCGGGCCATCCTATGTGCCTCTTGGTTGGGATGCCCGCCGCTCAGTCGCCGATCCCGATGGCGGAACCGAACAGCGCAAACCCGACAAACCCGGCAATGTCCACCAGCGCGTGCGCGATCACCAGCGGCATCACCCGGCGCGTCTTGTAGTAGGCATAGCCAAAGAGCAGGCCCATCAGGAAGTTCCCGATACCGGGGCCGATCCCTTGGTACAGGTGGTAGCTGGCCCGGATCAGGGCGCTCGTGAGGATGATCGCCGGCGTCCCCCAGCCCAGCTGCCGCAGCCGCAGGAACAGATAGCCGACCACAATGACTTCCTCCAGTACGGCGTGCCGCATGGCCGAGAGGATCAGCACCGGCAGCGTCCACCAGTAGGTGTCCAGGGCTGCCGGGACCAGTGCGGTGGTAATGCCCAGGGCCCGCCCTGCGGCGTAGACGCCAAGCGTGCCGATACCGATGACCGCTGCCAGGGCAACCCCCAGGCCGAAGTCCCGAAGCGGCCGGGCAAAGGTGAAACCGATCCGGCGGAACGCGGACTTCCCCGGTTCGGTCAGCAGGAACAGGACCAGCGCCACCGGCAGCAGGGAGAAGAAGATCCCCAGCAGCTGGTACGCCAGGTCGAAGTACGGCCGATCATCGAGGACGGGATTCAGCGTGGTGGTCTGGTCGCCCAGCGGCGCTTCGGTGGCCTTTTCAATGAGTTCGACGACGGCGTAAACCCCGGACCTGCCGAGCGAAAGCCCCAGCACAATCAGGATTTCGAACACCAGCATCCTGCGGGCCCGCGGATCCAGGGATTCGGCGGGGGCGGAGGGGAAGGCAGCGCGCATGGACACCATTGTGCCGGACGGGGCGGGGTGCCGGAGCCGGACTTACCAGCGCTCGTATGGAACCTGGACCATGCCTTGCATTCCCGATCGAGTCAGCAACATTTACCGGTTTCCGCTCTGAAATTGGTAAATCGTGCAGACTCGATCCCGTCCGGCCCCGCGCCCGCACCCCGCAGCCCCGCAGTCCCTACTCCCGCACCCCGTAGCCCAGCTCAGCGGCGTACCTGCACCCCGGCCCGAAACACCATCCCGGTCAGCGGCATGCCGGGCCGGTACGCCAGATGGGCTGCCGAGGGGGCGTTGAGCAGCTGCAGGTCGGCACGGTGCCCGACGGCGAGCGACCCGACAGCCCGTGCACCGTCCCGGTCGGCCCCGGTGTGTACCCGCAGTGCCAGAGCGCCGCCGTACGTCGCGGCCCGGACGGCTTCGTGCACGGTCAGGCCCATCTGGAGCACGGCAGTGGCGACGCAGAAAGCCATGGAGCTGGTGAAGGAGGTTCCCGGGTTGCAGTTGGAAGCCAAGGCCACCTGCACCCCGGCGTCCCGCAACTGCCGTGCCGGAGCCAGCGGTGCCCGGGTGGACAGGTCACAGGCCGGCAGACACGTCGCGACGGTCCCTGGGACTCCGGCACCGGAGTCCCACCCGGACCAGCTGTCCGCGAGCGCGGCGACGTCGTCGTCGGACAGGTGGTTCACGTGGTCGACGCTGGCCGCCCCGAACTCCACGGCGAGCCGCACCCCCGCCCCCAAACCCAACTGGTTCCCGTGCACCCGCAACCCCAGGCCCGCATCCCGGGCTGCCTGCAGCACCCGGCGCGACTGCTCCTCGCTGAAAGCGCCCTTTTCGCAGAAGACATCCGCCCACTGCACATACGGCCGCACCGCGGCAAGCATGTCGGTGCAGACCAGGTCCGTGTACTCGTCGGCGTCGGCGCCGTCCGGCACCAGGTGCGCACCCAGGAACGTGACGGCGTCCGCCACCGTCGAGGCGATCCGGGCATGCCGGCGTTCCTCCTCCACGCTCAGCCCGTAGCCGGTCTTGGTTTCCAGGTACGTGGTCCCGCCCGCTGCGGCCTCCGCGGCCCGGGCCAGGAGCATCCGGGTCAGGTCATAGTCCGACGCCGCCCGGGTTGCCTCCGTGGTGACGGCGATCCCGCCGGCTTCGTAGGCCTGCCCTGCCATCCGCGCTTCGAACTCCGCGCTGCGGTCCCCGGCAAACACCAGATGGGTGTGCGAGTCCACCCAGCCCGGCAGCCCGGCCCGCCCGCCGGCGTCGATGACCTCATCGGCCGCCGGAGCGTTCCCCGCCGGGCCGATCCAGCTGATCCGTTCCCCCTCGAACACCATGGCGGCGTTCTTCAGGACCGGAGCCTCCGCCGAGTAGTCCTGGGTGGAAAGTTCGCCGATGTTGGTGATCAGTGTCGAGGCGGAGCTCATGGGCGCCGGGTTCCTTCCAAGCGGGTTTCGTGTACTGGTGCGGCCGCAGAGTCGACGGCGGCAATGGCCTCCCGCAGCAGGGCGGCCGGGTTTCCCAGCGAAGTGTGTGAACCGTTCCGGGCGCGCAGCCGGCCGCCGACGACGACGGCGGACACGTCCGCAGCGGTGGCGGAGAATGCCAGCTGGTCGGGCCGCGACCCGGCGGTGCGCAGGCTGTGCGGGTCCACGGCCATGAGGTCGCACGCCTTCCCCGGTTCCAGCCCGGGCGCTGTCCGTCCTTGGGCGCGCGCACCGGCGTCGGACACGGCGAAATGCAGATCGTTCGGAGCGAAGGCCCCGCGCCTACCGGTCCGCAGCCGCTCTCCGTATTCCAGTGCCCGCATTTCCAGCCACGGATCGACGACGGCGTGCTGGTCGCTGCCCAGCGCCAGGGCAACTCCCGCGTCCCGCAGTGCTGCCGCCGGTCCGAGTCCGTCAGCGAGGTCGGCTTCCGTGCTGGGGCAGAACACCGCGGTGGCCCCGGCCTCTCCCAACAGGGCGATGTCGGCGTCAGTCAGGTGCGTCGCGTGGACCACTGAGAGCCGCGGGCCGAGCAGCCCGTACCGATGCAGCAGCCCGGTGGGGGTCAGCCCGGTCGCAGCCAGGCAGTCCGCGTTTTCCTGCGGCTGTTCGGACAGATGGATGTGCAGCGGAATCCCGGCCGGCAACTGCTCCGCGATGCGTGCCAGCGCCGCTTCCGGCACTGCGCGGACCGAGTGCAGGGCGGCTCCGACACTCACCTGCTCGTGATCAAACCGCTCCCCGACCGCCGCCTGCAGCGAAGCGAACCGCTCCAGCCAGGCATCGGCGTCGGCGTCCCCGAACCGCTGCTGCCGGGCGTCCAGCGGTGTCCCCAAACTGCGTGTTCCGGAACCGCCGGGCCCGAAACCGCCGGAAAGATAGCAGGTGTCCAGGAGAGTCAGCCGGATGCCGGCGGCAACCGCGGCTCGGGCCAGGGCCAGTTCCATGGCGTGGTCCGGGTAGGCGGACCCGTCCGGGGCGTGGTGCACATAGTGGAATTCGGCCACGCTGGTGTATCCCGAGACCACCATTTCGGCGAACACCGCCGTCGCCAACTGCTCATAGAGATCCGGCGTGAGGGCGCCGGCGGCCGAGTACATCTGCTCGCGCCAGCTCCAGAAGTCCCCGGCGGTGTGGGTACGTCCACGCAGTATCCGGTGGAAGGCGTGCGAGTGGGCGTTCGCGGCTGCAGGAAAGACGACGCCGGGCAGCAGCAGGTCCCCGGGTTCGGCTTCCGTTCCGGGGACGGCTGCCGTGACCCTGCCGGCGGAGTCGACCGTCAGCCGAATGCCGTCCCGAATACTGCCGTCGTGCCACCCGGACTCGCACCAGACGGCAGCACCCGACGGACCCGCGGCATCTGTCACAGCAGCGCCTCCAGCGAGTCCGCAAGGGCCACTGCTCCGGCTTCGGCGTCGTCGGCCTCCACGTGTTCCTCCGGGGAATGCGAGATCCCGGTCGGGTTGCGCACAAACAGCATTCCGGAAGGCACGTGTCCGGCGAGGATGCCGGCGTCGTGCCCCGCCCCCGTGGCCAGCACCGGGGCCCCCGGCAGAGCCAGTTCCAGGCTGCGGCCCAGTGCGGCATCGAAGGTCACCGAGCCGGTCCAGGATTCCGGCGTCAGGGACACGGTGCAGCCTTCGAACGCGGCGATCTTCTGCGCCTTGCCGTGGATGGTTTCCACGAGGGCCAACGCGACGGCATCGTCGGGGTGCCGGGCATCGAGCCACACGTCCACCCGGGATGCGATGACGTTGGTGCCCCCGGGAACGGGCGAGATCCGGCCCACTGTCGCCCGGGCGCCGTCGACGGCGGCGGCAGCCTTCTGCACGGCCACGATGATGTGCGCGGCGGCAACCATGGGGTCGGCGCGGTCATCCATGGCGGTGGTGCCGGCGTGGTTGCCCTGCCCGGAGACACTGATCCGCCAGCGGCCGTGGCCCAGGACGGATCCGCCCACGGCAACGGCCGGTCCGTCCTCGCCGAGCCCGCGGCCCTGCTCCACGTGCAGTTCCACGAAGTCACCGATCCGGGCCAGCGCCTCGTCGTCGCGTCCCAGCCGTGCGGGGTCGAGTCCGTTGGCCCGGGCGGCGTCCGCGAAGGTGGTGCCGTCGGCATCGCGCAGGTTCCGGGCCTTGTCCGGGTCAATTTCGCCGGTCAGCAGCCGCGAACCCAGGCAAGCGACCCCGAAGCGGGATCCTTCCTCTTCCGGGAAGACGGTGATGGCCAGGGAGCGGTTGCGGCTAATTCCCCGCCCGCGCAGCAGGTCCACGGCGGCGAGCGCGGAGGCCACCCCCAGCGGCCCGTCGAACGCTCCGCCGCCCGGCACCGAGTCCAGGTGGCTGCCCGTCACCAGTGCCCCGCGTTCGGGTTGCCCCCACCAGGCCCAGAGGATGCCGTTGCGGTCTGTCTCCACATCCAGGCCACGGCTCTGCGCCTCCTGGACGAACCACTCGCGGAGTGTCAGCTCCGGCGTGGAGAACACCGGGCGCGAGTATCCGCCGCGCTGGGAATCCCGTCCGACGTCGGCAATGGAAGCGAGCAGGCCGGTAACAGTGTCCATGGTTCTCTCCAGGCGGGATGCTTATTCGTTCATGGGGATGCGGATGCCGCGCTCGGCGGCGACGTCCGCGGCCCGGGAGTACCCGGCGTCCGCGTGCCGCATCACCCCGGTGCCCGGATCATTGGTCAGCAGGGTTTCCAGTTTACGGGCGGCCAGCGCGGTTCCGTCGGCCACGCCCACCTGCCCGGCGTGGATGGACCGGCCGATGCCCACACCGCCGCCGTGGTGCAGGGACACCCAGGTGGCACCGGACGCGGTGTTCAGCAGGGCGTTGAGCAGGGGCCAGTCCGCGATGGCGTCCGAACCGTCGGCCATGGCTTCGGTCTCCCGGTACGGTGAGGCCACCGACCCCGAATCCAAATGGTCCCGGCCGATCACAATGGGCGCGCTCACCTTGCCCTCGGCGACGAGCCGGTTGAACAGGAGCCCGGCCTTGGCACGGTCTCCGTAGCCCAGCCAGCAGATCCGCGCGGGCAGGCCCTCGAACTCCACGTGTTGGGCAGCTGCGTCGATCCAGCGGTGCAGGGGCAGGTTCTCCGGGAACAGTTCCTTGATGGCTGCATCGGTCACCGCGATGTCCTGCGGATCTCCGGAGAGCGCCACCCAGCGGAACGGACCCATTCCCTCGCAGAACAACGGACGGATGTAGGCGGGGACGAAGCCGGGGAAGTCGAAGGCCCGCGCATAGCCGCCCTGGCGTGCCTCGTCGCGGATGGAATTGCCGTAGTCGAACACTTCGGCGCCCGCGTCCTGGAACCCGACCATGGCGGCAACGTGCCGGGCCATGGATTCGCGGGCCTGCTTGGTGAAGCCTTCCGGATCCGCGGCGGCTTCGGCCTGCCAGCGGTCCACGGGGATGCCGGCGGGCAGGTAGCTCAGCGGGTCGTGGGCGGAGGTCTGGTCGGTGACAATGTCGACCGTGATCTCTCCGGCCTGCTGCCGTCGCAGCAGTTCCTCGAACACCTCCGCGGCGTTGCCCACCAGCCCCACGGACAGGGCACGTTTTTCGTTCCGTGCCGCCATAACGCGGGCGACGGCGGTGTCCAGGTCCGGCGCCACCTCGTCCAGGTAGCGCTTCCCGACGCGGCGGGCCAGGCGTGCCTCGTCGACGTCGACAATCAGGACCGCTCCCCCGTTCAGCGTGACTGCGAGCGGCTGCGCGCCGCCCATTCCGCCGCAGCCGCCGGTCAGGGTCAGGGTGCCCGCGAGGGTGGCGTTTTCGTCGGCGAAGAGCTTCCGGGCCACGGCGGCGAAGGTTTCAAAGGTGCCCTGCAGGATGCCCTGGGTGCCGATGTAGATCCACGAACCGGCGGTCATCTGCCCGTACATCAGCAGGCCCTCCGCTTCCAGCCGGCGGAACTCGGGCCAGGTGGCCCAGTCCCCCACCAGGTTGGAGTTGGCGATCAGCACGCGCGGCGCCCATTCGTGGGTGCGGAAAACCCCCACCGGTTTGCCCGACTGCACCAGCAGCGTTTCATCATCGGCCAGTGTGGAGAGGGTCCGGATGATGGCGTCGTAGGCTTCCCAGCTGCGGGCGGCCCGGCCGGTGCCGCCGTAGACCACCAGGTCCTCGGGCCGTTCGGCCACTTCCGGGTCCAGGTTGTTCATCAGCATCCGCAGCGGCGCCTCGGTCTGCCAACTGTGCGCGGTGAGGGCGGTGCCGCGCGGTGCCCGGATGCGGCGGGACGGGTCAGAGGTGGAAGACATAGCCAGACCGTAGCCCCGGGGCGGTTCAGCGCGCAGCCGGCCCGGGATAGATGTCTGGGATACCAGACGCATTGGGAGCGGGCTGCGGGCGGGCGCCCAGCCGGCGGGAAAGCTCGGCGGCGCACCGCAGCAGATCGGGCAGGACCCGGTCCGCCATGGCCTCGATCGGGTGCGCCGGAGCCGCCTCGATGCCCGCTGCCGGTGCGCGGTTGGGTGCGGTCAGGGTCAGGCCGGCGACCGTATGCCCGGAGCGGTCCGGTACGGGCACGGCAATGGACGAGAATCCCTCGGTGACTTCGTTCTCCTCCCAGGCATAGCCGCGCCCCCGGATCTCCTTAAGCAGGCCCGGCAGGCCGGCACCGCTGCTCCGGGAGGACCGGACAGCCCCCGGGTCCGGATAGAGCGCCTTCAGCTGCGCCCCTGTCATTCCGGCCAGCAGGACCCGGCCGCTGGCAGTGCGGTGGGCCGGGAGGCGGATGCCGGCGTCGGTCACCAGCGGCTGCTGGCGCGGAGCCCGTTCCTCGATCACGTAGATCACGTCCGTTCCCTGCAGCACCGCCAGATGCGCGGTGAAGCGGGTCCGGGCAACCAGCCCGCGCAGCGGGAACCGGGCAATGCGCTGCAGCGGAGCCTGCCGGGCATAGCCGGTGCCCAGTTCGTGGGCGGTGGCTCCGAGGGCATACCGCCGTTCTTCCGGCAGGTGCACGGCAAAACCATCGCTGACCAGCGCCGCGAGCAGGTGGTACGTGGTGGAGCGCGGCAACGAAAGGTCCCGCGCGACGGCGGACGCGCTGACCGGTCCGGCCTGCTGTCCCAGATAGCGCAGGATGGCCAGGACCTGGGCTGCGGCCGGGACCTGGACACGGGTATAGGCGGCGGGCATGTCCAGAGTCTAGGCCCGTGTCTGGGATCCCAGAAGCTGAATCCGCCCGGGTTCGCCCCTGCACCGGGTTGAACGGGCAAGATGGATAGCAACCGGGGCCGTCCAAGCGCAGAAGGAACAAGCATGCAGCTACGCAACAACAACGTGGACGCCGCCGTGGAACTGGGGGTTGGTCCGCTCTCCGGGGAGGATATCCTCGACGTCGCCCGGCACGGCGTGCAGGTGACGCTGGCTCCCGACGCCCTGGCTGCCATGGCCGCCTCGCGCGGGGTCATCGAGGCTCTCGCCGCAGATGACAAGCCGCACTACGGCGTCTCCACCGGGTTCGGTGCCCTGGCGGTCAAGCAGATCCCGCCGGAGCAGCGGATCCAGCTGCAGCGCTCGCTGATCCGCAGCCACGCGGCGTCGTCGGGGTCCGAAGTGGACCGGGAGGTGGTGCGCGCCCTGATGCTCAACCGCCTGGCTACGCTGGCCACCGGCCGGACCGGAGTACGTCCCGCCGTCGCGCTGGCCTACGCCGGGATGCTCAACGCGGGCATCACCCCGGTGGTGGGCGAGTACGGCTCACTGGGCTGCTCCGGAGACCTCGCTCCCCTCTCGCACTGTGCCCTGGCGCTGATGGGCGAAGGGGAAGTGCGCGACGCCGGCGGGCAGCTGGTGACCGCTTCGGCAGCGCTCGCCGCGGCCGGACTGGAACCGGTGGAGCTGCAGGAGAAGGAGGGGCTGGCGCTCATTAACGGCACGGACGGGATGCTGGGCATGCTGACCCTGGCCATCGCGGACCTGCACCGGCTGCTGGCCACGGCGGACCTCGCCGCAGCCATGAGCGTGGAAGGCCTGCTCGGCAGCGACAGTGTGTTTGCCGCAGACCTCCAGGCACTGCGGCCCCAGCCCGGGCAAGGCGAATCAGCAGCGAACATCCGCTCGGTCCTGTCCGGATCCGCGTTGATCGAGGAGCAGAAGACCGGCGGGTTTACCCGGGTGCAGGATGCCTACTCGCTGCGCTGTGCACCCCAGGTCCACGGCGCCGCCCGCTCCACGCTGCTGCATGCCGAAGCCGTGGCGGCAGCCGAGCGGGCCTCAGCCATCGACAACCCGGTGGTGACGCTGGACGGACGGTTGGAATCCAACGGCAACTTCCACGGCGCCCCGGTGGCCTATGTGCTGGATTTCCTGGCCATCGCCGTCGCGGACGTTGCGTCCATGAGCGAGCGGCGCACCGACCGGTTCCTGGACCGGTCCCGCAGCCACGGCCTCAATGCCTTCCTGGCCCACGACCCCGGTGTGGACTCCGGGCACATGATCGCCCAGTACACGCAGGCCGGCATCGTCTCGGAGCTCAAGCGCCTGGCGGTGCCCGCATCGGTGGATTCCATCCCGTCCTCCGCCATGCAGGAGGACCACGTCTCCATGGGCTGGGCGGCGGGGTTGAAGCTGCGCCGGGCACTGGACGGACTGACCCGGGTGCTGGCCATTGAACTGCTGACCTCGGCACGGGGGCTGGACATGCGCGACGGCGGCACGGCCACCTCCCGCAGCGCACCCGCAGTGACGGCGGCGCGGGCCGTGATCCGGACCGTTGTGCCCGGGCCAGGTCCGGACCGGTACCTCGCCCCGGAAATCGAGGCTCTCAGGGTGCTCGTCGAGGGCGGTTCCCTGCTGGCAGCGGTGGAGGACGAGCTGGGAACCCGCCTGCACTGATTTTGTCGTCGAAGAACCTCCCGCCGTCCCGGCGCTCCCCTGGCGTCCCCCGGAGCGTTCCCCCGGCCCTCCCCCGGCGCCAGGCTGTGCAGATCCAGCTACGCTGTGCACATGAATGAGCAAGAGCATCCGGAAGGAACTGCCCGCCGTCTGACGGCACGGGTCACCGGCGAGGTCCAAGGCGTCGGATTCCGATACCGCACCCTCCGGCAAGCCGTGCAGCTGGGCTTGACCGGCGTGGTCTCCAATGCGGCGGACGGATCCGTCCACGTAGTGGCCGAAGGCAGGGAACCGGCTTTGGATGGACTTCGGGAGTTCCTTCGCGGCCCCAAGGCGCCGGGCGTGGTGGCCGACGTCGAGGAATCCTTTTCACCGGCGACCGGGGAATTCCGCGATTTCAGTGCCGAATAGCGCCGGGGATGCTGTGCTGCCGGGGCGCTGCACTGCCGGGGTTGCTGCGCTGCCGGGGGTGCTCCCACAACATGCGGGTTAAAAGGAAAAACGCCGGCAGACTTGGGGCTGGTTGGGGGAAACAACCCTAGTCTGCCGGCGTCCGGACCGGTCACTACTCGGTCCATTCATCACTCGCACCCTTATGAGGTACTAATTACGATAAACGGCCCATCTGGGTAGCCGCTGAAGACAACCTGACAACTACCTGAGTATTAGGCCCAGCGGAACGTCAGGCGGCGACGAGCTGACGCGGACCTGGACCGCCGGGACGGGTTGCTCCTGCGGAAAGGCCGCAGGACGGTGCACCTGTCTGGCGGGGAAGAATGTCCTGCTGAGCCGTGCGGATACCCGGTATGCTCGTGCCGGTCTCGAAGCGGACGGCTTTCACATCCGGAGCCGTAGCTCGTTCAGGCTTTGTGGTTCCGGCAGACCCGCTGGTCGAGGCCTTATCTCCGCCTGCACCTTTCCCGGCCGAACCCGGCTTCTTGCCGCCGGTGCTCTTCTTCGGAGCGGTGGAGGCCTGGTTACCCGTGCCGCGCGAACCGCTGTTGTTGGCGGGACGGGACTTCGCAGCCTGGGCTTTCTTGGGCTGGGCCGGCTGCTTCGGAGCAGCCTTCTTCTTGCTGGCGGACTTGTTCACTGCGGACTTGTTCACGGACTTATTCATGGCGGACTTGCCCGTACTCGGCTTCCCGGGAGTAACCATCGCAGCTGCGGCAGCCGCGGACTTCTCGGCGGCGGCGGCAGAGGTCAGTGCAGCCGTGCGTGCTGTCAGGGCGGCAGCCACATCCAGGGCATCCACCGTTGAGGGCATCCGCACAGATGTCCCCGGGCTGCCATGAGGAGCGGCCGAACGGAGTGCGGCCATGATTTCTTCGGTCGCTGACCGGGTGGTGTCCACGAACACGGCGGCAGCGCTGTCATCGGGGACGGCTTCAACCCGCTGGCGTGCAGCCCGGGAGAGGACGCGGTAAAGGGCAGAGATGACAACCAGCAGAGCCGCGCCCGTGCTGTAAAGAAGAATCAGGGAAAAGGCGAGCGATGTGGTCCCGCCGGAAAAGAAACCAACGCCGATAACGGCAGAAATCAGCCACAGCGTACTCAGAATTTCCAGGATTGAACGAACCCGGATGTAAAGCGGACGCTGCTGCACGCCAACAAATTTTGGCGGCAAGAAATCTGGCACTGAGACTGACCTTTCGGGCACCGAATTATGAATGTATTCGGGTTTTAGGGGATGCACTTGTTACTACAACTCTAGGCATGTCTCGGGAACCTAATGACCATACGCGCGCACCTTGGCTGATTCGTTACGCGCCGATCGGTGAGACTTTGGTCACACTCGGTCGCGGGCGGGGCTGAGGGCTTCCCGGGCACCGTTTTCGACGTCCTCGGCAAGCAGGATTCCCGTGGCCAGCTCGGCAACGGCGGATGATGTCTGGAACCCGTATCCACCCTGCCCGGCCAGCCAGAAAAACCCCGGAACGGCAGGATCCCAGCCCACCGCGGGCAACCCGTCCGGCGTCTCCGTACGCAGCCCGGTCCAGGCGCGGGCAACCCCGGTGATGCCCATGGTCGTGACACTGTTGACCAGTTCCACCAATGCCTGCACATCTGTGTCCCGGGGCCGGGAGTCCTCCGCCACGCTCGGTTCGCGTTCCGACGGCGATATAAGTACCTGCCTGCCTTCGGGCCGGTAGTAGAACCGGTCCCCCGCGTCCGCCACCATGGGTGACCCGGCGTCCAGCGGCCGTTCAACGTCGACGACGGCGGCGGTGCGGCGGTAGGGCGTGAGCCCCTGGGGACGAGCCCCGAAGGTTCCCGCGACGATATCCGCCCAGGCGCCGGCCGCATTGACCACCACCCGGGCCTCAAACCGCATGCCGTCAGCAGCGGCTTCCCAGCGCTGTGAGCCCGCGTCCCCTATGCGCCCTGCCGCCTGCACTCGCTGGCCCGTGACGATGCGGCCGCCCGCCGCGGTCAGGCGTTCCCGGTGGTAGTCCAGCAGCGCATCGGTATTGCAGGCCACCGATGTGGTGTCGAGTCCGGCAGCGCTGAAAGCCTCCGGCCGCAGCTCCGGAGCCAACCCCAGGGCTTCGGCCGGCATCACCGGGTGCATGTGGGCACTCGCCCGGTCCCGCACCGACTCTTCATCTCCGATCAGCAGGAAGCTCCGAGGGGCCAGGACGGGTTCCGGCAGGTCCGCCTCCGCCGCCCGGATCAAAGCCAGGGTGCGCAGTGTCAGGTCCTGGATAACGGGCGGACCGTAGCTGGGGATCAGCTGCCGGGCGGAGCGGGAGGACGTGTGGTAGCCGAGGGTCGGTTCAGCTTCCACCAGGACAACCCCGCCCCCGCTCCCCCGGTGCTGTGGGGCTGCGGCCATCCGGAACGCAGCTTCGGAGGCCAGGGACAGGCCGGCGATGCCTCCGCCGATCACCAGGATGTCGCAGGAAATGTCAGCGGTCATGGGCAGGTCCTTTCCAATGTGAGGAGGGTGGCGTCGTCGGCGTTTTCGCCCAGCTCCGCCTGCAGGGTCCGCAGCGCCAGCAGCAGCTCCTGGGCGGCGACCGCGGAGCCTGCCGCCGCCAGGAAGCCGCCCGGCCCGTCGACGATGCCCAGTTCCACCGCACGCCAGGCACCGTCGGAGGCAAGCACAACCCGCCGTGCCGGGCCCAGCCGGACCGTGCGTGCCTGATACGCGGCTTCTGCTTCCCGCCGGGCCACCCACAACCGGCCGGGGGTATTGCGCAGTTCCCGGTCCAGCACCCGCAGCTCGCGTTCCCGCACCGGGTCCGCGGAATATTCGGTGCCGATCCGGATATCGGCCGGTTCGTGGGTGACGTGCACCAGCGAGCCGTCTTCCAGTTCCACCACCGCGTGGCAATCCGCCAGTGCGAGGATCTCCACGCCGTCCCCGGTCAGCTGCGCCAGGCACAGGGCAGCCGACGGGAAGCGGATCCGCTCCTCGCCGGCCAGGGTGCGGGCCAGCTGGTCCATCCGGGTCAGGGCATCGGCCAGCACCTGCGGGGCGGGTGCAACACCGGCCGCTACCACAGCATCAGTCAGCAGCAGGTCAAGATTCCGGGCATACCAGGCCGGGTCCGAGGGGCCCGGCAGCCCGAGCTGAGGCAAGAGGGCGCTGGCGCCGTCGATTACCCAGGCTGTGGCGCCCGCATAGCCGCAGGCGTCCTCCTGCACGTGCCCGTCTCCCTCAGTGGAAATCCGGACAGAGTGCTTCCAGCTGCCGGCCGCCACCGGGCTAGAACCTTTCCCGGTCGCCGGTGAGGATCTCCATCAGGGTTTCCGAGCCCACCAGGTACAGTCCCGGGGCATCGTCGGAGTTCGCCAGCAGAATGGTCGCCATGCAGATCGCCCAGCCGCGGGCCCGTTCCCAAACGTGCGGATCTCCGTCGTACTGGCTGCCCAGGCTGCGGCGGAAGGTGTCCCGCCCTTCGGCGTCGAACACCAGCCAGGCTGCCGCCAGATCCGTGGCCGGATCGCCCGCTGTAAGGTCGCCGAAATCGATGACGGCCTGCAGGGTGTTGTCCTTGGCAACGAGATTCGCGGGGTGCAGGTCTCCGTGCAGCCACAGCGGGGGGCCGGTCCAGGCCGGGATGTCCTGGGCCTGGTCCCAGAGTTCCTGCACCCGGGCGGCGTGGGGCACCATGCCGCTGTCCAGCCTGCCCTGTACGGCTCCGTCCCGCCCGGACAACGGGCCGCCACGGAACGGGTTACGGGGAAAGTCCGGCGGTGCCGGTCGGTGGAAGGCGTTAAGGAAGCGGGCCAGCGGTTCGGCGAGGGCAACGTTGCGGTCCCGGGGAGAGAGGGACACGTCCTGCCCGTCAAACCAGGCGGTGATGCTCCACGGCCAGGGGTAGAGCTCGCACGGTGCCCCGCAGAACAGCGGGGCTGAGGTCGGTACGGGCACGTCGGCGGTCAGCTGCGGGAGCCACCGCTGTTCGTTGGCCGTCAGTCCGGCCGCAGATTTCCTGCGGGGCAACCGGATGGCATACTCCGTGCCCAGTCGGTAAATGTAGTTGTCCCATCCGCTGGCAACCTGCTCCAGGTCCTGTCCGCCCAGGTCGGGGTGCTGTTCCCGCACCAGCTGGCTCACCAGAGCGGCGTCGGCGGAGATTTCGGCAGCGGGAAGGTTGGCCATTGCGCCAGCGTACCCGCCGGGTGTGCAACGGGCCACAAACGGAAAGGACCCCGGCAGGCACAATGCCTGCCGGGGTCCTCCGTCAGTCTCTCGCTGCGTTAGCCCTGCACGCCGAGGCGTTCCAGGATCAGCTCACGCACGCGGCCGGCGTCGGCCTGCCCGCGGGTGGCCTTCATAACGCCGCCCACGATGGCGCCGACAGCCTGGACCTTGCCGCCGCGGATCTTGTCTGCAACGTCCGGCTGGGCCGCAAGGGCCGCGTCGATCGCTTCAAGCAGGGGGCCGTCGTCGGACACCACGGCCAGGCCGCGCTTGTCGATGACTTCCTCCGGGGTGCCTTCGCCGGCGAGGACACCGTCGAGGACCTGGCGGGCCAGCTTGTCGTTGATCTTGCCGGCCTGGACCAGGCGGTCCAGCTCCACGATCAGCTCGGGCGTGACGCCTACGTCCACCGGATCCACTTCGGCTTCCTTGGCGCGGCGGGCAACCTCGCCCATCCACCATTTGCGGGCAACCTGTGCGGAAGCGCCGGCGGCAATGGTTTCCTCGATGGCTTCCATGACTCCGGCGTTGACGACGTCGCGGAACTCGGCGTCGGAGTAGCCCCAGTCTTCCTTGAGCCGCTTGCGGCGCTCGGCCGGCGGCTCGGGCAGGCGGGAGCGCAGCTCTTCAATCCATTCCGTGGTGGTGACCACGGGCAGGAGATCCGGTTCCGGGAAGTACCGGTAGTCGTCGGCGTCGGACTTCGGCCGACCCGAGGTGGTGGACCGGGTGTCCTCGTGCCAGTGGCGCGTTTCCTGGACAATCTCGTTGCCGGAGTCCAGGACGGCGGCGTGGCGCTGGATCTCGAAGCGGACGGCGCGTTCGACGGCGCGCAGCGAGTTCACGTTCTTCGTTTCCGAACGCGTGCCGAACTTTTCCTGGCCGTACGGACGCAGCGACACGTTGGCGTCGCAGCGGACGTTGCCGCGCTCCATCTTCGCGTCGGAGACACCGAGGTTCTTCACGATTTCCCGGATGGCGGCCACGTAGGCCTTGGCCAGCTCGGGGGCACGCGAACCGGCGCCTTCGATCGGCTTGGTGACAATCTCGACCAGCGGCACGCCGGCGCGGTTGTAGTCCACCAGGGAGAAGTCGGCGCCCTGGATGCGGCCGGCGGCGCCGCCCATGTGGGTCAGCTTTCCGGCGTCCTCCTCCATGTGCGCGCGTTCAATTTCGACGCGGAACACGGTGCCGTCTTCGAGCTCAATGTCCAGGTAGCCGTCGTACGCGATGGGGTCTTCGTACTGGGAGGTCTGGAAGTTCTTGGGTGTGTCCGGGTAGAAGTACTGCTTCCGGGCGAAGGTGCAGGACTCGGCGATCTTGCAGTTCAGGGCCAGGCCGATGAGGATCGAGTACTCCACGGCCTTCTTGTTCACCACCGGCAGCACGCCGGGCATGCCCAGGTCCACCGGGGTGACGGCCGTGTTGGGCTCGTCGCCGAAGATGTTCGGGGCGTCGGAGAACATCTTGGTTTTGGTGTTCAGCTCCACGTGGACCTCGAACCCCAGCACCGGGTCGTACTTCTCCATGGCCTCTTCGAAGGACAGGGTTTCATCCTGGATATGGACGGACATTTACTTCACTCCTCCGAGTACGGGTGCCGAGGCCAGCAGCGGGCCGCCCCACTTCTGCTCGAGCAGGCCCTCCAGGGCTGCGCCGGCACGGTAGAGGCGGATGTCTTCACGGGCCGGGGCCAGGAACTGGATGCCGACGGGCAGGCCGTCGGACAGGCCGCCGGGGATGGAGATGCCCGGGACGCCGGCCATGTTGGCCGGGATGGTGGCGACGTCGTTCAGGTACATAGCCAGCGGATCGTCCAGCTTTTCGCCCAGCTTGAAGGCTGTGTTGGGCGAGGTCGGGGAGATCAGCACGTCGGCCTGCGCGAACGCGGCGTTGAAGTCGCGCTGGATCAGGGTGCGCACCTTCTGGGCCGAGCCGTAGTAGGCGTCGTAGTAACCGGCGGAAAGGGCGTAGGTGCCCAGGATGATGCGGCGCTTGACCTCGTCGCCGAAGCCGGCGGCGCGGGTGGCGCCCATAACGCGTTCGATGGTCAGCGGCGGCTCGGCGGGCAGCTCGCGCATGCCGTACCGGACGCCGTCGTACTTGGCCAGGTTCGAGGAAGCCTCGGACGGCATGATCAGGTAGTAGGCGCCGAGTGCGTACTTGAAGTTGGGGCAGGACACCTCGACGATTTCCGCTCCCGCGTCCCGCAGCATGTCCAGGGACTCGGTGAAGCGGGCCTGGACTCCGGCCTCGTAGCCTTCACCCTGCAGTTCCTTGATGACACCGATGCGCATGCCGGCGACGCTGCCGTTGCGGGCGGCGTCGGCCAGTGAACCCACGGGGTCAGTCAGGGAGGTGGAGTCGCGGGGATCGTGGCCGCCGATGAGCTCCTGCAGCAGGGCAGCGTCCAGCACGGTGCGGGACACCGGGCCGATCTGGTCCAGCGAGGACGCCATGGCAATTGCACCGTAGCGGGAGACGCCGCCGTAGGTGGGCTTCACGCCCACGGAACCGGTGACGGCGGCCGGCTGGCGGATGGATCCGCCGGTGTCGGTGCCCAGCGCCAGCGGAGCTTCGAAAGCGGCGACGGCGGCTGCGGAGCCTCCGCCGGATCCGCCGGGGATGCGGTCCAGGTCCCACGGGTTGCGGGTGGGGCCGTAGGCGGAGTGTTCCGTGGAGGAGCCCATGGCGAACTCATCCAGGTTGGTCTTGCCGAGCATCGGCATACGCGCGGCGCGGATCTTCGAGATCACCGTGGCGTCGTAGGGGCTCATCCAGCCCTCGAGCATCTTGGAGCCTGCCGTGGTGGGCTGGCCCTTGGTGACGATCAGGTCCTTGATGGCGATGGGGACGCCGGCCAGTTCGTGCAGTTCCTCGCCGTTGGCGCGGGCCTTGTCGACGTCGGCGGCAACCTGCAGCGCCTCATCGGTGTTGACGTGCAGGAAGGCGTTGATGGCGCCGTCCACCTCCGCGATGCGGTCCAGGTGGGCCTGCGTGACCTCGACGGCGGACACTTCACCGGCAGCCAGCTTGGCGGCCAGCTGTGCGGCGCTTGATGTAATCAGTTCACTCATGGAAGCTTTTACTCCTCATCCAGGATGGCGGGGACCTTGAAGCGGCCGGCGGCGTTGTCCGGGGCGCCGGACAGTGCTTCTTCATTGGTCAGCGTCTGCCCCACAACGTCTTCACGGAAGACGTTGACCAGCGGGATGGGGTGGGAGGTTGCCGGGATGTCCTCGCCGGCAACTTCGCTTACGGATTTGATCGAATCCACGATGACATCGAGTTCGCCGGCCATCTTGTCCAGCTCGTCGTTGGTCATCTCAATGTGGGCCAGCCGCGCCAGATGCGCCACAGCCTCACGATTGATCTCAGACATGAGTCTCCCATGCGTCTTTTAGGAACGTGTTTCGGCTTTACGCCGGTATCCGTTCCAGTCTACGGCGTTTCGGGGCAGGGCATGGAGGCCGACGCCACACGCTGCCGACGCGCTGCCGACCGCTGCCGACGCGCAAAAGCCGTCCCGCCGCCCTCGGGCACCGAGACGGCCGGGGCCGACGCGCAAAAGCCGTCCCGCCGCCGTCGGGCACCGGGACGGCCGGGGCCGCGTACTGCTGGAGAACTAAACGGCCTTGCGGAACACCCAGAGAATGTAGTCCTCGCCGGGAACGGTCCAGTCCCGCTCCGGAACCCGTTCAAACCCGCAGGACAGGTAGAGGGCGTGGGCGTTCAGCATGGTGGTCATGCTGGTGAGGCTGACCGCGTCGATGCCGTCCTTGTTCCGGGCGTAATCGACAATGGCGTTCACCATCGCGCGGCCCACTCCCCCGCGCTGGACGGCAGGATCCACGGCGAGCATCCGGAATTCCAGTTCGCCTTCAATGGCGATGTCCGTGTAGGGCTGTCCGGCGTACGTGATCGCGGCGGAGGCTGCCACCTTGCCGTCGAGCTCGGCTACCCACAGCTCGGTGTGCTTGGCGCGGTCCTCGACGTTTTCCAGTTCCTTGACGTAGGGATTGTCGGCCTCGATGTGATTGCCGTGCAGGTAAGCCTCACGGGTAATCCGGCGGATGTCGTCAAAGTCAGCCTCGGTGGCAAGCCGGATGGTGATGCTCATGCGTGTTACGGATCCTTACGGTCTTGGTTGAAGTGCACGTAGATTCTATCCCCGCCCCGGTGGCTTTCCGGACGGCGGTGAGGCTGCGCACATGGTTCAACCGCACCGGCGGCGTCGCGGTTACCGCCTGCGAACTGAAGCACACTCCACGCAGAAGCGGGTTTCCGGACGGATCTCGAGCCGTGCCGTCGGGATCGCCGTCCCGCAGCGTTCGCAGATGCCATAGCTATCCGTGTTCAGGCGTTCCTGTGCCTCCATCAGGTCAAGGAGCGATGTTTCCGCTGCGGCCAGCAGTGCCACTTCGTTGGCCCGTTCTACGGACACTGTGGTTCCTTCGGGGTCGTGTTCGTCGTCAGCCGGAATGTCCTTGGCGGCCAGGGTGACTTCCCGGATCACGGCCGTCAGCGTACTGATCTGCTCGCGGGTTTGTTCCATTCGCTCATCGATCAGGCGGGCGAAGTAGGCCGCGTCCAGTTCTTGCGGGGTCTGCGGGGTCTGCGCGGTCTGCGTCTTCTGCTTCGGTGGAGTCTGCTGCGTCTGCTGCGTAACCGGCGCGGGCTCGGGTGTCCCCCGGATCGTCGTCTGCGGTGCCGTGGGTGCTTTTCGGGGCATGCGTTCCTCCTGTGAGTCGGTGCTGCACTGGATGCATCGGGATAAATTATCCGCCGTGCGAACGCGCAAAACCGGTGCTCTGGACAGTCCTTTCCTCAGGGCTTAATCCCGGTAAGATTCGGGTCAACTGTCCGAAATCCGGGGGAATGATGGTTGACACGGTCTATAACGAGCCGCGGCTCGTGGCTCTCTATGACGAAGACAATGCCGGGCAATGGGACACCGACTTTTACGCCGGATTGATCGGCGATAAGCCGCTCCGCATCGCCGACGTCGGATGCGGCACCGGCAGTTTCGCCGTACGTCTGGCGCTGGCGGGCCACACGTTGACCGGCATCGATCCGGCGAGCGGCATGCTGGAGGTGGCGCGGTCGCGTGCCGGCGGCGAGAGTGTCTCCTGGCTGCAGGGCACCGCCGCGGATCTTCCTCCCGGTCCGTTTGATGCTGCCCTGATGACCGGGCACGCGTTTCAGTGCCTGCTGACCGAGGGCGAGATCCTCGAAACCCTGGTGGCTGTTCGGTCCCGGCTCGTCTCCGGGGGAACCTTCTATTTCGAAACCCGGAACCCTGCGGCGAAGGCCTGGCTGGAATGGGACAGCGGCAGTACAGGGCCGGCCATCCAGGAATCCTCGGCAGGAACACTTGAGGTGGAGTGGGAACTGATCTCAGCCGAGGAACAGTCCGACGGCGTGTTGGTCACCTTCGAGGACCGCACTGTCTTCCGGTCCGACGGCGAACGGTTCATCAGCCGCAGTACCCTGAAGTTCGTGCGGGCCGAGGTACTGAAGGACCTGCTGGGCCGGGCCGGATTCAGCTCCGTGGACTGGTACGGAGACTGGGAAGGCGGTCCGTTCGTAGAAAAGTCCAGCCGGGAGATCATCGTGGCTGCGCGGCGGTAGCCCGGGAGGCAGGCCGGCGCGGTAACCACGAGCCGGTTGCACCCGCCTCAGAATGGCGGTGCCTGTTCCTGCCGGCAATCTTCCTGCCCTGAATCCTTCGGTCCGGAAGGCCCACTCCGATCCAATGCCGGATCCGGTGGGTCAAGTTCCAAGAAAGGTTCCGTGCGGTAGACGCGTCCGGTCGGCGAGGTCCACTCGATCACCCCGGACACGGGTTGGTTTGCCTTCCAATACCCGAGGGTCTTGAACCGGTGGTGACGGCGGCACAGGTGTTCCAGGTTGCCGTGGTCGGTGGGTCCGCCTCGGGCCCAATCGACGGTGTGGTCAATGTCCGCGTTCGCCGTGCTTACCCGGCAACCGGGGAACCTGCAGGTTCCGTCCCGGGCACGGAGCCAACGGCGGAGCCCGGCCGGGACCTTCCGGCGGCGTCCCACACCCAGAATTTCGCCCGTCTGCGGGTCCTGGGCCAATCCGGTCCAACCGACGGCGTTCCGGGCCAGCCTGCGGGCTTCTTGGGCGCTGATGGGTCCGTAGCCGTGGAGTTCGGCGGGCTGATCGTCGGCGCCGAAGAGGGTTTCGGCGCTGATCAACACCATGATTTCCGCCCGCGGGACGATCCCCTCATCCGTTCCGGTTTGGCGATCGGGGGCGCCCTCCGAGCCGCTGGCAAAGCCGGTTCGGTCCTCATCCCGGGTGGCTGTGCCAGTGTCATTGCTGGTGTGGCCGGTCCCGCGTTGAGCCCCTCCCGTTGCGAAAAGTCCCCGATTGCCGCCCATCAGCAGCTGGGCGAGGATGTCGGCACGCAGTTGGTCCGTGGTCCGGGAATCGCCGGCTACTTGTTCACCCCGTGCGGCAGTGCTGAGCGTCGTATAGATCTGCTGGGCTTCTGCCGCCTGCAGATAAGCGGACAGGCAGGACATGCCGTCCTCTTCCCGGTCCAGAGTGACCTTGCGCTGCTCGAACGCGGTTAAATGACGTTTGCTTATGGTCTCCGGAAACTTTTTCTCGCGCAGCCGGCGGGCCTTGGCTGAGAACTGGGACCGGGTCTGGCCCTCCGCTGCCTTCAGCAGGTCGGCCTCGAATTCCGGGAGCACCTTGGCGGGAACGTTCTGGCATTGCTCCAGCACCACCTGCGCGTGCTGGTAGGAGAGCCGTCCCTCTTCCAGAGCAGTCAGGGTTGCCGTATGGGAAGTGCAGAGACCCGTCGCTTCGCTCAGGAGCCGCTGACCGGTGACCTGCGGAATATTCAAAATGGCCGCGCATTCGGAAGCTGCGAGGCTAAACGCCAGCCCCGGCTCGATCCGCTCGGAAGCGGCATACAGGTCGTCCCGGAAGAGTTCCCCCATCCGGTTCACCAGGCGGGCCTCCAGGGCCTGCCCCCAGGAAATCAGGTGCGCCACCCGGCCGAGCGTTTCCGCGACCATGGACTCGTCGAAGGACTCGAGGTTCTGCAGCGCCAGTGTCCCGGTGAAACCGTCCGGGAAACCGCCGGCAGCCTCTCCAACCGGTCCCACGCGGGCAGCGCCATCTGGCTCTGTAGATGCGGTTTCTGCGTCGTCGGGAGTGGACGTGTCCTCGGCATCTTCGTTCGGAGTAACACCGGGATTGGAGCTACCGGTTTCCGGAACGGGATGGTCGGCGTCGCCGTCCTTCGGGGTGGTGGCGGTGGAAGTGTCGCCACTCGCGTCAACAGGCCCGGCAGGCTCAGCGGTCCCGGCAGGCCCGGCAGGCTCAGCGGTCCCGACAGGCTCGGCAGCCAGGTCAGCCCGGTCAGCCCGGTACACCGACAGGGAGCAGGCCGCACAGGGCGCATCCGTTTCACCAGCGCTGCCATCCGGCTGCTGGTCTTCACTGCCTGGTTCTTCGGTTGTCCATTCGGTGTTCCCGAGCTGATCCATACCTCAGGATTTCATCCCGCACTGACATTTCCGGGCCGAAAACAGGCTCAAACCCGCCTCCTCCAGAAACCGGAAATACCCGTCTTTTGAACGCAACTACCTACCCACAAACCAAGCCGTCGGCGGCACCCAGTTAGCACGCTCAACCCTGATAACGTGCCCCGACAGCCATGGGACAAGCCGCCGACGACCAGGCCCAAGGGCTGGGCCATAGAACCTGACGACGAGGACCCGACCACCGAAGATCGCTTCTGAATAAATCCACGCAGACGAAACCTACGAGAAGTTGGCCAGCGCGTCCTTAATCATCCGGTGGCCTTGTTCCTCGAACTTATAGTCGCCGACCCGGTAAGCCCAGGCAGCGGTCGAAACGGCCTCGCGCAGCAGCATCACATTCCAGAGATCACCGTCTCTGGAGTCCGTTCCGTACCCCTCGAAAAAGGCAGCCTCCAGATAACTGCGAGACCTCCATTGCTGCACCGCCAAGCGACAAAGATCGGTTGCGGCAGGCCTCAATTCGTACCGGCCAAAGTCGATGATCCTCAAATCGCTGCCGTCCATGAGCCAGTTGCGAGGTTGCCAGTCACCATGGGTCGGAACGAGAACCGCCGGCTTGGGCCGATAGGCGCCGAGAATGGCCCCGGCCTGTTCAACGTGGGATTTGGGAATGCGGTGAGGCTTCTCCAGCCAAGACAACGCTTTGGCAGTGGCCCGCACCTCATAGTCAACGTCAGTACGCGCGGTTTGCTCATGGAATATCCGCAAAAGATTGCCAGCCTGCCGATACGTTTCCGTGTCGTATTCAGCTGCGGTCCCCTCCACGAGGGAACCCTCCAGATACTCCGTGACCAAGATGTTCTCGGAACGGTCCGACTGGACTAGTTTGGGTGCACGGTTCTGCCGGGACCAGACGCTGATCCATGACTCGTGGGCGTCTATCTCACGTCCTATGTGGTGGTTGGAGGGCCCGGCCGCTTTGACTACATACCTGTGGTGCCTGTCCGCAACTTCAAGGACCGCGGTATCCAGAAGGTTCCAGGAAAGATCCGCAACGAGACGCACCCCCGGCAGCCAAGCCTCGACAAGTTCAGCCTGCCGCGGGCTCAACCGGTTCCGGTGCCAGGTTTCCATTCCCGCAGACTAGCGTCCAGCCGCAGCTAACCCAGCAGCGCAGCCCCGGCAACAGTAACCGCGTCGAGCCGCTCGGCGTCGTTGGCAGGCTGCGGAGGACGCTGGACAGGAACGCCGGCCTCCTCGGCAATCAGGGCGCCGGCTGCGTAGTCGTATTCGTTGAGACCGCGCTCGATATAGGCATCCAGGGAACCGTCCGCCACCATGCACAGGTCCAAGGCCGCGGACCCCAGCCGCCGCACATCGGCGAACTGCTCCGCCAACGGTGGCAAAGCCGCGTACTGCTCGGAGCGCACCGAAGCATCATAGGAGAACCCTGTACCGAGCAGCTTTCCGACCCGCTGCGGATCGGGACCGGTGAGCTTCCGGACGCTGCCGTGCTCGGCCAGCCAGGCACCGTGCCCGCGGGCCGCCGAATACACGCGCACCAGCGCGGGAGCGTGAACGACGCCGGCCAGCCACTCGCCGTCGTCGTTCACCGCTGCCACCGAGGTGCCGTAATAGACGATGTCGCGGATGAAGTTGGTGGTGCCGTCCAGCGGATCGATGGACCAGCGGATGCCGGAGGGATGCACCGGGACAGCCGGCTCGAGCTCCTCCCCCAGCACTGTGTCGTGCGGACGCAGGCGGGCCAGGACCTCCCGGACCGCTACCTCGGCGGCGGTGTCGAAATCGGTGACCCAGTCGCCGTCGGCACTCTTGTTCACCGCGTTGAGACCGCCGGCAGAGCGCTGTGCCAGCACAGCGGCACCGGCGGCGGCCGCTTCGCGGGCCACTTCGAGCAGTTCCAGCGGGTCCGCCGCGTCGGGTAACGGCATCATTCGGACTCCCCGGCCGGCACGGACTCCGGCTCAGATTCAGCGGCCGGTGCGGCGCCGCCCGGCACGGATCCCTCGGCCAGCAGCGTGCGGAAGTCGTCTTCGTCGATCACGCGGACGCCCAGCTGCTCGGCCTTGTCCAGCTTGGTGCCGGCGTTCTCTCCTGCCACCACATAGTCGGTCTTCTTGGAAACCGATCCCGAAGCCTTGCCGCCGCGGGTCAGGATGGCTTCCTTGGCCTCGTCGCGGCTGAAGTTCGGCAGCGTTCCCGTGACGACGACGGTCAGGCCCTCCAGTGTCCGCGGCATGGATTCGTCGCGTTCGTCGGCCATCCGCACCCCGGCAGCGGCCCACGCGTCCACGATCTCGCGGTGCCAGTCCTCGGCGAACCATTCCTTCAGGGCGGCGGCGATGGTCGGGCCGACGCCGTCGACATGCGCCAGCTGCTCTTCCGTGGCGGCACGGATGGCCTCCATGGAACCGAAGGCACCGGCCAGGGCGCGTGCCGCCGTCGGACCTACATGACGGATCGACAGCGCCACCAGAACCCGCCACAGCGGCTGGGTCTTGGCCTTCTCCAGTTCATCAAACAGCTTCCGGGTGGTGGCACTGGGCACGGACGGCTTCTTGGCGGTGCCCTTGGTGTAGAAGTACGGCACGAGTTCGGTGCCGTCCACCACGCCCTTCACCCGCTTCGGCCGTTCGATCCGCACATCCGCCAGGTCTTCGATCTTCAGGTCGAACAGACCCGCCTCGCTGGTGAGCGGCGGGGTTTCCGGCTCGGCCGGCGAAGTGAGGGCGATAGCTGCCTCCCAGCCGAGCGCTTCGATGTCGAAGGCACCGCGGCCAGCCAGGTGGAACACCCGCTCGCGCAGCTGCGAAGGGCAGGACTTGGAGTTGGGGCAGCGGATGTCCACGTCCCCTTCCTTGGCCGGCTTCAATTCCGTGCCGCAGGAGGGGCAGTGGGTGGGCATCACAAAGTCGCGTTCGCTGCCGTCACGGAGTGCGACGACGGGGCCCACGATTTCGGGGATCACGTCACCGGCCTTGCGCAGCACCACGGTGTCGCCGATCTTCACGCCCTTGGCCTTCACCACGTCCTGATTGTGCAGCGTGGCCATTTCCACCGTGGAGCCGGAGACCAGCACCGGCGTCATCATCCCGTAGGGCGTGACCCGGCCGGTGCGGCCCACGTTCACGCGGATGTCCAGTAGCTTGGTGTTCACTTCCTCCGGCGGGTACTTGTAGGCCACGGACCAGCGCGGCACGCGGGACGTGTTGCCCAGGGCGCGCTGCAGGCCGAAGTCGTCCACCTTGACCACAATGCCGTCGATTTCGTGGGAGAGATCGTGCCGGTGCTCGCCGTTGTCGGCAATGTACTTCAGCACTTCCTCGTAGGTGTCCAGCACCTTGTAATAGGGCGACGTCGGCAGTCCCCACTGCTTCAGCAGTTCGTAGGTTTCGGACTGGCTCGCCACGTTGAGTCCTTCCCGTGCCCCGATGCCGTGCACGTACATGCTCAGCGGGCGGCGGGCGGTGACTTCGGGGTCCTTCTGCCGCAGGGAACCGGCGGCGGCGTTGCGCGGGTTGGCGAACGGTGCCTTGCCCGCTTCCACCATGGTTTCGTTCAGAGCCGCGAATTCCTTTGAGGGGATGAAGACCTCGCCGCGGATTTCCATTTCTGCCGGCAAGTCCTCGCCCTTGAGGGTGCGCGGGATGGAGGCGATGGTGAGTACATTGTGGGTGATATCCTCGCCCGTGGTGCCGTCCCCGCGGGTGGCGGCCCGGACGAGTTCGCCGTTGCGGTAGAGCAGGTTGACGGCCAGTCCGTCGATCTTCAGCTCGGTCAGCCACTTGATCTTCGCACCGGGAGCAATGTTGGCCACGGACGCTTCGGCCTTGCGTACCCAGGCGTCGAGCTCATCGAGGGAGAAAACGTCCTCGAGGCTGTACATCCGCTGCAGATGTTCCACCGGAGAGAAGGCCGCGGATACTTCGCCGCCTACCTCCTGGGTGGGCGAATCGTTGGTGACCAGCTCGGGGTGCAGCGCCTCAATCTCTTCCAGCCGGCGGTAGAGCCGGTCGAATTCCGCGTCCGAAACCAGGGGTGCGTCTTCGTTGTAATACGCGAAGCGGTAGCGGCGCACCTGCTCAGCGAGCGTCTGATATTCCTCGCGCAGGTCCCCGGCGGGCGGGGTGTCTGTACTGACCGACTCGACGGCGGCTTCGGTGACCGTGGGTTCAGGGGATGTCTTGGCTGTGCTCACCTAACCAATCTTGCCGTATAGCGTCCGGTTGCGGGAGCTTTACGGGACTACGACGCCGGCGTCGGCGTCGGCGCCCGTCGTCACGAACCATGGCTGCCAAGCCCAAGCTTCGGAGCCAGCCACGCCGGAATATGCTCCGGATCCCGCGGGAACTTCTCCTGGTCTTGCTGATAGGACCGATCAGCAAGCCGGAAACTCCAGGCCGACTCCTCATCAAAGTTGTAGTGCGTTTCCACATGGCCCTGGTTATCAATACGCATTTCCATGGAGAACCAGGTGCCGTACCCCGGCCGATACATAAGTTTGCGCAACGGCCGCAGCAGAGAAAAGGCGCGTTTCGAGTTAGCACGCTCTTCGATCCCGTTACGGTAAACATAAGTCAGTGATTCCGTCACCTTTCCCGACGAACGCGCCTCAAACTTCAACGACTGCCAGCCGCCCCGAACGCTCTCGTGAAGAACCCGAGCCAGTTCCCTTTCCAACTCGGTCCTCCGCAAGACCGCATCAACTGCCACTGACTCCTCAGACACAGGCCTATCCCCTCATCATTTGATGGTTACCGCTACTGCACGGGTGAGTTGGAAGCGACGCCGAGCCCAAGCTTCGGAGCCAGCCACGCCGGAATATGCTCCGGATCCCGCGGAAACTTCTGCTGGTCCCGCTGATAAGTCTTGTCGGCAAGCGGGAAACTCCAGTCCGCTTCCTCGTCGTAGTTGTAGTGCGTCTCGGCATGCCCCTGGTTATCGAGGCGCATCACCATGGAGAACCATGTGCCGTACCCCGGCCGATACATCAGCTTGCGCAACTGCCTCAGCAGAGGAATGTCATCATTAGACGAGTTGGCACGCTCTTCGACACCGTTACGGTCAACATAGATCATGGACTCCGTGACAGTTCCAGCAGAAAGCACCTCGAACTTCAACGACTGCCAGCCAGCCCGAACGCTCCCGTCCACGACCCGAGCCAGATCCCGTTCCAGCTCCGTCCGCCGCAAAACCAGATCCAGACCCACCAACTGTTCAGACACCGGCCAACCCCCTCATCATCGAATGGTTACAGCTACCTACTGCACGGGTGGGAGCCGAACCTCCCACCCGGTAGAACTAGAACTAGTTGGATTCGCCGTCTAGCCCAAGCTTCGGAGCCAACCACGCAGGAATATGCTCCTGATTCCGCGGAAAAATCCTCTGGTCCTCAACGTAGGACTCGTCATCCAACGGGAAACTCCAGTCCGCTTCCTCGTCGTAATTGTAATTCGCTGCCAAGTGCCCTTGGTTGTCAAGATTCATCGTCAACGAGAACCACGTACCGCAGCCTGGGCGGTACATTAATTTCCGCAACTCCAGGAGCAAGTCAAAGGAATCATCCGATGCGTTTTCGCGCTCCTCGACGCCGTCGCGCTTGACGTAGATCAGGGACTCGATGACGCTACCGGTGGCAACCGCAACGAACTTCAGGGACTGCCATCCCGGGGGAACGCTGCCGTCGACATCGCGAGCCAACGCGGTCTCCAACTCGGTCCGACGCAAAACCAGATCCAGACCCGCCAACTGTTCAGACACCGGCCAACCCCCTCATCATCGGATGGTTATATCTACTGCACGGGTGGGAGCCGAAGCTCCCACCCGGTAGAACTAGTTGGAAGCGCCGCCAAGCCCAAGCTTCGGAGCCAGCCACGCAGGAATATGCTCCGGATCCCGCGGAAACTTCTGCTGGTCTTCGACGTAGGACTCATCATCCAAGGGGAAGCTCCAGGCCGCTTCCTCGTCGTAGTTGTAGTGCGTTTCCGCATGCCCCTGGTCATCGATCTTCATGGTCAGGGAGAACCAGGTGCCATACCCCGGCCGGTACATGAGTTTGCGCAACTCCGACATGAGTTTGAATGACTGATTTGAATTTCTTTCAATCTTCACCACACCGTTCCGATCGACGTAGAGCTGGACTTCCGACACGGTGGCGGCCTCACGCCCCTCGAACCTGAGCGACCGCCAGCCCGGTGACACACTCCCGTCCACGTCCCGAGCCAACGACATCTCCAGCTCGGCCCGCCGTACAACTACATCCACTGTGGCACCATTTTCAGACATTGATGATCATCCATTCCTATAATCCGTCACTGGCATTTATAAATCGTTTCCGACCCGCAAACTCCCCATTTATGGCGTGTTCTACTACAAACTCCGTGGGCGTCTTTCCTCCATTATCGAAAATACTCTCGATCTCGAGCGTAAGGCGCACCGGCGGGGTTTGCCGACTCAATTCAATCAGTTGTTGTTCGAGGCGGTAAAAACTGTTTTTTCCCCCCACCGATTGGTTCACCTGGCGGAGCATAGCCTGCAGGTTGATCCGTTCGCGTACACCCCCGCTTTGCGTACCGATCAAATGACCACCATCGTAGCGGTACTTGTTAGGTACGTCCGCGGGCCTCATCCCCGGGTACATCTCCTGGAAGCCCGCACCCCCCACCGATCTCTGGATGCCCTCGCTGCGGATACCGTCCCTGGGCCGGTAGTCATCGATGAAGGCGTAGACCGTGTTGGCGTTGGAATCCGTCCGGTACATCACGACGTCGTTCACTTGGTAAACCACGTTCGGCAGCGGACGATTCAGGTCCGGGTGAATCCTATCGGGCAGACTGTTCGCGGTCACCACCGCGACCTTGCCGTTCTCGTCCGTGTAGAAGGTGCCACGGCCGGCGACGTCGTATTGGGTATTCGGCTGCAGCACGTCCCCTTCCTTCGCCCAAGCTGTCTTGGGCTTGTCGAAGTCATTGATCTCGATCCGGTGTTTCACCTCAGGGATGGCGTCCGCGACGCGTTCCTGGGCCGAGGGCACACCGGGAGCATCGGGAGCGTCGCCATCGGAGGGGGGAGCTCCGGCGTCGTCCGCAGGCGACGCATCGCCGTTGCCCGTTCCCTCTCCCGATGCGGTTCCGTCCGACCCGTTCTCACGCACCGGAACAGAAGCCTCAGCGGAATCCGGGCCGTCCGGGTCTCCGGTGGCGGTACGGCCACCGTCATCGTCCGGAACCGAGGACCGCTCCGGGGTCTCCACGTCGGTGTGTCCGGGCGCCGTCTGGCCAGGCGCCGATGTGCCGTCGTCGGGCAGGGTCTTGGGATCTGCCGAGGCGCTGTCTGTGTCTGTCGACGTGGGCGGCCGGTTCCCGGCCTCGGCGGCGTTGTCGCCCTTGGGGTCCCCGTCAGCATCAACAGCGTCCCGTCCGGTTCCTGCATTAGTGTCGGCATCCGTCTCCGGAGCATCGCTGCGCGCGGCAGGGCCACCTGCATCAGCATCCGTCTCCGGAGCATTGCTCCCGGCCGAAGCCCTACCAGTGTCGGCATCCGTCTCCGGAGCATCACTGTGCGCGGCGCCACGTCCGGCGTCACCGTCAGCGTCCGGTTTCGGTGCAGGAGCGGTCTCCGCCTGGGCTGAACTGCCCTGGCCGGCGTCGTCCCGGTCAGTAAGCGTTGCAGGCCCGCCGCGGCCTGCGGACGAGTCGGTGTTGCCGGGTCCGGACGGCTCGGGCGCCGTGTCGGTGTTTCCCGTACCGGCATTCCCTGATCCGGTGTCATCGGGTTCCGGCGCGTTCGCCGGGGCGTTATCCGGCTCCGGGGCGTTATCCGCCTCCGGGGCGTTATCCGGCTCAGGTGCATCCGCCGCAGTGCCCGGCGCTTCTGTGCGAGGCGGAGCGTCTGGCTCAGGCGTTCCGACGGGTGCCCGCGTACCGGTCCCACCGCCGTCGTTGGCCAGGTTGGTTCCGCCCGGAGCGGGAGCGGGTGAATCCGGGACATAGGGTGCGGGACGGGGACTTCCCCCGCCGGCCGGAGTCTGCTGGTCAGGGAACGTCCGGGTACCGGAGCCGGCCGCAGCTTCGTCCACGCTCTGTACCGGAGCACGACCCGCCGTGGTCGCGGCGTCGTCCACATCCGGACCGGGGTGCCCCACGCGTCCCAGAGCCGTCTTGCCGGCGTCCAGTGCGTTGCGTCCGGCATTGACGGCCAGACGGGAGGTGTCGATCTTGATTTTCTCGGCCATGTCGGTGATCTTGACGGTGACATTGGCGGCTTTGCCCAGTCCGCTGACCTCCACTGCCTTGCCGACTTTGCTTCCCGTTGCGGCGACGTCGCCCACCTTGGAGGCCACAGAGCCGACCTTGGCAGTGGCGCCCGCACCTGCAGTGAGGAGGATGCTCGCCAGGTCGAAGGATGAGGCCCCTGCCGCATAGGCCGGATCGGTCTTCCATTCGTCCCAGTGAACCGCTGCCTTGCCGACGGCAACCAGGTTGTTGGCGGCGTCCTTCACCTTCTGGCCGTTACCCGTAGCCACCATGACAGCAGTCACGCCGGGGACAGCAACGATGGCCAGATCGGTGGCCAGCTTCCCCAGTCCCTTCCAGGTCTGCGCAAACGCGTCCGCCCCGCCGAGGCCAACCATGTTGCCCAGGCCGGTGACCGTTCCTTTAATTCCGCTCCACACGCCCTTGGCAAAGGAGCCGACGGCGTCCCCGACGTCCTGCAACCAGGGCTTGTCGAACTCGCGCGGGTGGGCCCAGGGAACGTTGCCCTCCATCGATGCCGTATTCAGCGAATCACGGGAAAACCCATATTCAACTTCGCCCTCGCCGGCTCCGGCCTCCGTCGTTTCAACGTACTTGTCGCCGCCGTAAATCGCCTTGATTGCGTTCGCGAAATCCCGCTCGGCCTCGTAAAGGTCAGCACGGATGGAGTTAAGCTCGCCGGTGATGCTCTGTTGTTCGGCGTCGAGGTCCTTGTCCTTGTTCCAGTCTTCGTCATCCGCGGTTTTCTGATCGAAGGCCTCGGCGTCGGCCTTTGCTGTGGCAAGGCGGCTTTTCAGCCTGACAGCGGCGTCGGCGAAGACATTGGCGGCCTTGTCCACGGTGCCGAGGTCATCCGCAAGGTCCTGGGACGCGGTGGTGATGGGTTGGTAGGCGGAGTGGACCACTTCGGCGCCGTCAATGACGTAGACGTCCGGGGCCTGGAGCCTGCCCCAGGACTGCGCGGCTGAGTCAGTGATCGAATCGATGGCCGTGGCGCCGTCCAGCAGGGCTTTCGAGGCCGTCCGGACCTCCTCCGGTTCAGGCATCAAGGCTTCCAGCTCGGATACGTTAAAGACGGACATGGCGTCATTCACTTCCCGTTCGAGGTAACGAACCGTGTAGGTGCAGGAGTGCGGATGGTCAGGCGACGGCGACGGCGCCGCCGCGGTTGGACTGGCCGACGTCGGCGGTGTCGTACGAGCCGCCGGCAGTGCTTTGGGCGAGCTGGATCTGGGCCGTGCTTGCTTCGTCGGCCATCTGTCCGTCCGCGGATTCCACGATCACCACGGCGTTGCCCACTGCCTCCGCCGCGTCAGTGGTCCGCCCGCTGATGGTGGTTATCTTCGGCACCAGCACGCGCTGAGTGAACTCGGCGAGGGTTGCGGCCAGGGCCTCCCCCTTCGCCGCCGTCGCCAAGGCCTGGAAATTCCCTTCGAAGGCATCGATGTGCGCCTGGTACTGTTCGGCAAAGGTTGCCACTTCCCCCAGGACGGCGCGGACTTCCACGGGCTGGATTGAATAGGTCATGGCCGTTAGCCGATGTTCTGCACGGCGGACTTCGCCCGCGCACCCGCACCCGCAGCGGTCTCGTCATTCTGCGACAGCGTCTGCTTCACCAACGCGATAATGTTCCGGGTCTCATTCGCCGCGTTCCGGAAACGGTTCTCCACCGCCTGGTAATCCTCCGAAACACCATCAGCCTGGAAATCCGACATAGCCGCATTCACGGCCTTCTCACGCTCACCGATCA
>NZ_JAJJOB010000015.1:0-4882 GCF_020907345.1 Arthrobacter sp. zg-Y179
AATGTGTTACAGACACAGTCCGGGGACCAAGGAAAATTGGTCGTCCGCACTGCACTAAATTCGAAACCGGCTAAAAAAACCGTCCCATACCCACGGGGTGGGCGGAACGGCCTGTTCAACCAATCAAAATAAATTGGTATCAATAAACTTGGCACACTATTGAGTTCTCAAACAACAGACGCAATCCGAATATACTCGGGAAAACAATGTTTTCCTTTTCTTCTTCGCTGCAATGTTTTACAGGAAAGCGTTTCCGCCGTCCCGGACCCATCAACAACCGGAGTCTTTCCCACCGGCCCCGCGAAGGGCACGCACTGGTTGGACTCTGTTTTTTGTTGGGGTTTGGCCGCCATGCTCGGGCGCTTTTCCAGCGTCCCGGCCGCGGCGACTTCTAAAACTTTACACATGTTTACCCGTTGCCGCAAATCGCCCGGCATAGCTGGAGCCGGCCCCCTATCGGGCGCCGGCTCCGGCTGTCCGTCAGCCTCTCAGTAAGGGAAGCCCTGGACTAACTGCTGCGTCTCCGGAAGGAGCCCAGGACCAACAGTGATCCTGCCAGTACGGCACCCCCTGCTGCCATGACCATAGGCGTGGCGCCTTCCGCCCCGGTCCGCGGAAGCCGTTCGGTAACCGGCACCGGCGCATATTCATTGACCACCCCGGCCGTCACCACCTGCCCCGGCAGGATGGTTACCTCCGCCCTACCTGACGATTCCACGGTCACGTCCTCATTGGCGCCGGATGCCGGCTCCGTAACCTGGCACACTGTTCCCGCCGGGATGCCGTCGTACCGCTGGGTAAAGGTATCCGCCGAAGTCCCCTCGGGGATAACGAAGATCTCGTCGATCAGTCCGTCACCGCACTGGATGTGAAGCACGACGTCGTCCTGCAGTCCGGCTCCGGACCCTGTGATGGTTTTCGCCACGACCAGGCTGCCCGGGTTGAATTCCACAGTATTTGTGACCTCCAGGACGTTTCCGCCTTCGACGATCGTCACCGGCTCCGGGAGGACGGGTGTCACCGTTACCTCAACGGTGGATCCGGTGACCTCTTCCGTCACCGCGCACACCGTTCCCACCGGCAGGTCTGCCACGGTATTGCTCACCGGCGCAGCTGTCCCGGCAGGAATCTCGAAAACAAAGGCGCCCGCCGGCCCGCAGCCCACGGTCAGGGTGATGGCACCCTGACTACCGACTCCTCCGCCGGCAAACGTTTTGTTCACCACGAGGTCTCCCGGCACGAAGAACTCCGCCGTCGCCTGGACTGCGGCATTCAACACTGTGGTCGTGGCGAGGATGATGGGCTGCTTTTCCACCAGTGGATCAGCCTGGTCGTAGAGATAGACGTTGCCGGTCTGGACGGTGACGGCAGCGCGTGCGCTGAGGACTCCCGGAACGGTTGATGCCGGCGGGCCACCCACCCAGACCTGGGTCCCCGAAGGGACTGTGCTCCCGCTGGGGATAGGGACGGTCCCCGCAGCATCGGCAAACATGGTGTATCCGGTCGGCACGGAAACCGTAATCGCCCCTGGTCCTTGCGCTGCGACCGTGAACGGGCCCGCCACTCCTCCCGTCGGGCCCGCAGCAACCGGTGGGGTCACGGTAATGTTCGGCGGGGGCGGTTCCGGCAGGGGCCCGTTGATCCGGGCGTCTTCGACGATCGCCGCGACCGCGGGCCTGATGACCGTCTCCGTAGTATTGACCAGGTATCCGTCGGTTATGTACCAGATCGCGGCCTGCACCGCCGCAGCCTGCTGGTTTACTGTTAAGCCCGCAGGGGCTGCGGGATTCGCAGGATAGTAGTTGTTCAAGATGTAATTTACGTAGCCAAGGTTGGCTACGTCGGCTTCCTCCCAGGGCGCGTTCACGTAGCCGACGCCGAGGGTGGTGCCTATCGCGACGTTGATGCAATACATCCGGCCGAGCCGGCCATCGGCGTCCTGAGTGTTAAGGACGCCGGTGTACCCGCCGGCGGCAGGGACTCCCACCGGGTTGCCTTCGGGATAAGGCAGCGTGAGATCCGGCGGGGTGGGATCGTTGGCCAGGAAACCCTGAATACTTTGGCCTTCGCCTCGACTGGTAAAAACGAGATCCGCGTTTGCGCTGGCGACGGGTGCCGGCTCATTGGGGTCCGGATCCGTGACCCGGGCATTCGCGGGCGTAGCGAACGGTGCCAGAAGCAGCGCTGCAGCGGCCGCCATGCCTAAAAGTGACCTGCTTAGCCGGCTCTCGTGCCCCGACCGACGCCGCAGGCCGGAAGGAATGTAATGGCTCATAGGGGTCTCCTGCTTCTATCCCTGGGGATGACTCGCGAGTGACCATGCCGAAACCAGTTCGGCCTGTGCTGGGCACAGTATGTGGAAACCGAGGCCGGAGGTAGGCGAAACCGCCGTATTCGTAGAAAACCGGGCAGGACCAAACAACAGTAAAGGTCTTGGCGTCTTTCCGTCGGCAGCGCTGGAGTCGGGCCCTTGAGGGGCCCGGCTCCAGTATCAAAGCGCCGCTGGTCAAACCTTAGGTGTTGTGGCGCCGGCGCGTTGATCCCAGGACCAACAATGATCCGGCGAGTACTGCAGCGGCGGCCACGGCGCCCAGCCCCGTGGCGCCGTCGGCCCCGGTGCGCGGTAGCCGTTCGGTAACCGGCACAGGTGCGTACTCATTGACCACCTCGAAGGTTTGGGACTGGCCGGGCAGGATGGTTACTTCAGCTGTGCCGGTCGATTCCACAGTGACATCTTCGTTAGCCCCGGATGTTGGCTCGGAAACCCGGCACAGCACGCCCGCCGGAATACCTTCGTACAGCTGGGTGAAGGTGTCGGCAGTGGTTCCCTCAGGGATAAGGAAAATCTCATCAATAATTCCATCGCCGCATTGGATGTGAAGCACGATATCGTCCTGCAGGCCCGCTCCGGAGCCGCTGATGGTTTTCGCCACGACCAGGTTGCCCGGGTTGAATTCCACCGTGTTGGTCACGGCGAGGACATTCTCCCCCTCGGTGATCGTCACCGGATCCGAGACGGTCGGCGTCACCGTCACCTCGGCAGTGGATCCCGTGACCGGTTCGGTAACAGAGCACACCGTTCCCACCGGAAGATCAACGATCGTTTCACTGACCGGCGCTGCCGTTCCTGCGGGGATTTCAAAGCTAAACATCCCCACCGTTCCACAATCGACAGTGAGCGCAATCGCGCCTTGGCTGCCTGCGGCTTCCCCTGCAAAGGTTTTGTTCACCAGCAGATCGCCCGGCACGAAGAACTCCGCGGTCGCCCCGGCAGTGGCTTCCAACACCGTGCTCGCGGCGAGGATGAGGGGCTGCGCATTATCCAACAGGGGATCACCCTGGTCGTAGAGGTAGACGTTGCCGGTCTGGACGTTGACGGCAGCGCGTGCGCTAAGGACTCCCGGAACCGTTGATGCCGGCGGACCGCCCACCCAGACCTGTGTGCCCGAAGCGACTACGCTCCCGCTGGGGATAGGAACGGCCCCCGCAGCGTCGGCAAACATGGTGTATCCGGTCGGCACGGACACCGTAACCTCCATGGCTCCTTCCGCCGCGACCGTGAACGGGCCCGCCACGCCTCCCGCCGGACCCGCAGCAACCGGTGGGGTAACGGTGACGTTCGGCGGGGGCGGTTCCACCAGTGGCCCGTTGGCCTGTGCGTCGGCGACGATCGCCTCAACCGCGGGCCTGATGACCGTCTCCGCAGTATTGACCAGGTATCCGTCGGTGAAGTACCAGATCGCACCCTGCACCGCCGCAGCCTGCTGATTGGCGGTTAAGCCCGCCGGCGCTGCGGGATTCGCAGGATAGTAGTTGTTCAAGATGTAATTTACGTAGCCGATGTTGGCTACGTTGGATTCGTCCCAGGCCCCCTGAACGTAGCCGATGCCGACCATGGTCTCCACCGCTGTGTCGATGCAGTACATCTGCCCGATCCCGCCACCGGCATCCTCAGTCAGAATGATGCCCGCGAACCGGCCGGTCACCGGCACTCCCACTGGGTTCCCCTCCGGATACGGTGCCAATGGATCCGGCGGGATGGGATTGTCAGCCACGAACGCCTGCACCCTTTGAGCGGGCCCGAGATCGGTAGTCACAACTTCCGCATTGGTGCCGGCTACCGGCGCCGGCTCATTCGGGTCCGGCTCTGTCCACGAGGCATTCGCGGGTGCCGCGAACGGTGCCAGCAGCAGCGCTGCAGCGGCCGCCATGCCTAAAAGAGACCTGCGTAGCCGGCGCTCGTGCCCCCGCCGACGCCGCGGACCGGAAGGAAAGTAATGGCTCATAGGGGTCTTCCTGCTTCTATCCCTGGGGATGACTCGCGAGTGACCATGCCGAAACCAGTTCGGCCTGTGCTGGGCACAGTATGTGGAAACCGAGGCCGGAGGTAGGCGAAACCGCCATATTCATAGAAAGCCGGGCAGGGACCAAATTTCTTATTGACATTCCCTGGTTAAACGCGGGGGTTAAACAAGGAGAGCCCGTACCAACACTGGTACGGGCTCAACCTCTTCAAATATTGTCCGGCGGTGACCTACTCTCCCACATCCTCCCGGATGCAGTACCATCGGCGCTGTGGGTCTTAGCTTCCGGGTTCGGAATGGGACCGGGCGTTTCCCCCACGCTATGACCGCCGTAACCCTTCTACCCGCACCCACCAAGGGTGGGAGGGGAAAACAATGGTTACAACACGTCCCGGAACCACCTCCGTAAGAAGGGGGTGCCGGCAGTGCGGTAAATATTGGTGAACCCGCCCCCTGGACAAGGAGACGGAATTCGTGTTCCAGGCGCAACAACCAACGGTTGTTGTCCGGGAACCACATAGTGGACGCAAGCAGCATGATCTAACAACACCCTTTATACTTTGACGGACCGTTTGAAG
>NZ_JAJJOB010000016.1:0-3197 GCF_020907345.1 Arthrobacter sp. zg-Y179
ACAACACCCTTTATACTTTGACGGACCGTTTGAAGTCGTGTCCGTCCAGGTGCTGGTGTGGTGTAAGTTATCGGCCTATTAGTACCGGTCAGCTTCACGGGTCTTTAGTCCCCGCTTCCACATCCGGCCTATCAACCCAGTGGTCTGGCTGGGGGCCTCTCACACACAAGGTGTATGGAAATCTCATCTCGAAGCGGGCTTCCCGCTTAGATGCTTTCAGCGGTTATCCCATCCGAACGTAGCTAATCAGCGGTGCACTTGGCAGTACAACTGACACACCAGAGGTTCGTCCGTCCCGGTCCTCTCGTACTAAGGACAGCCCTTCTCAAATTTCCTGCGCGCGCAGCGGATAGGGACCGAACTGTCTCACGACGTTCTAAACCCAGCTCGCGTACCGCTTTAATGGGCGAACAGCCCAACCCTTGGGACCTACTCCAGCCCCAGGATGCGACGAGCCGACATCGAGGTGCCAAACCATGCCGTCGATATGGACTCTTGGGCAAGATCAGCCTGTTATCCCCGAGGTACCTTTTATCCGTTGAGCGACGGCCATTCCACAATGTACCGCCGGATCACTAGTCCCGACTTTCGTCCCTGCTCGAGATGTCTCTCTCACAGTCAAGCTCCCTTGTGCACTTACACTCGACACCTGATTGCCAACCAGGCTGAGGGAACCTTTGGGCGCCTCCGTTACTCTTTAGGAGGCAACCGCCCCAGTTAAACTACCCATCAGGCACTGTCCCTGACCCGGATTACGGGCCGAAGTTAGATATCCAGTATGACCAGAGTGGTATTTCAACGATGACTCCACCCGAACTGGCGTCCGGGTCTCACAGTCTCCCACCTATCCTACACAAGCCACACCGAACACCAATACCAAACTATAGTAAAGGTCTCGGGGTCTTTCCGTCCTGCTGCGCGTAACGAGCATCTTTACTCGTACTGCAATTTCGCCGAGTTTATGGTTGAGACAGCGGGGAAGTCGTTACTCCATTCGTGCAGGTCGGAACTTACCCGACAAGGAATTTCGCTACCTTAGGATGGTTATAGTTACCACCGCCGTTTACTGGGGCTTAAATTCCCAGCTTCGCCCGTAAGGGCTAACCGGTCCTCTTAACCTTCCAGCACCGGGCAGGAGTCAGTCCGTATACATCGTCTTGCGACTTCGCACGGACCTGTGTTTTTAGTAAACAGTCGCTTCCCCCTGGTCTCTGCGGCCCCGATCCCCTCCGGACAGCAAGTGTCCATCAAGGTTGGGGCCCCCCTTCTCCCGAAGTTACGGGGGCATTTTGCCGAGTTCCTTAACCATAATTCTCTCGATCGCCTTAGTATTCTCTACCTGATCACCTGTGTCGGTTTGGGGTACGGGCGGCTGGAACCTCGCGCCGATGCTTTTCTAGGCAGCATAGGATCACCGGATCCCCCCGTGAGGGGGTCCCGTCGGATCTCAGGTTCGTCATCAAAGACACCGTGACGGATTTACCTATCACGGACCCTACGTCCTTAGACCAGGTCTACCATCGCCTGGCCCGGCTACCTTCCTGCGTCACACCTGTTAATACGCTTACCTCCCAGGATCAGGTCCCGTGCTCGGCCAAAACCCTCACACCACAAGGGTGATCGGGCAGGCTCCGGACGGTTAGTGTCCCCTGCTTGGTATGGGCGGTTCTTCGCCGGTACGGGAATATCAACCCGTTGTCCATCGACTACGCCTGTCGGCCTCGCCTTAGGTCCCGACTTACCCAGGGCAGATTAGCTTGACCCTGGAACCCTTGATCATTCGGCGGACGGGTTTCTCACCCGTCTTTCGCTACTCATGCCTGCATTCTCACTCGTGTAGGCTCCACCACTGGTTTACACCGCAGCTTCACTGCCCACACGACGCTCCCCTACCACTCCAGACGACTGAACCACGAAGGCTTATCTATATCTGAAATCCACAACTTCGGCGGTGTACTTGAGCCCCGCTACATTGTCGGCGCGGAATCACTTGACCAGTGAGCTATTACGCACTCTTTCAAGGGTGGCTGCTTCTAAGCCAACCTCCTGGTTGTCTGGGCAACTCCACATCCTTTCCCACTTAGCACACGCTTAGGGGCCTTAGTTGGTGGTCTGGGCTGTTTCCCTCTCGACTATGAAGCTTATCCCCCACAGTCTCACTGCTGCGCTCTCACTTACCGGCATTCGGAGTTTGGCTGACGTCAGTAACCTTGTAGGGCCCATTAGCCATCCAGTAGCTCTACCTCCGGTAAGAAACACGCAACGCTGCACCTAAATGCATTTCGGGGAGAACCAGCTATCACGGAGTTTGATTGGCCTTTCACCCCTACCCACAGCTCATCCCCTCCATTTTCAACTGAAGTGGGTTCGGTCCTCCACGACGTCTTACCGTCGCTTCAACCTGGCCATGGGTAGATCACTCCGCTTCGGGTCTAGATCACGCCACTGCATCGCCCTATTCAGACTCGCTTTCGCTACGGCTTCCCCTCACGGGTTAACCTCGCGACGTAACACTAACTCGCAGGCTCATTCTTCAAAAGGCACGCTGTCACAGCAATCAGAGCTGCTCCAACGGTTTGTAGGCACACGGTTTCAGGTACTATTTCACTCCCCTCCCGGGGTACTTTTCACCTTTCCCTCACGGTACTTGTCCGCTATCGGTCATCAGGGAGTATTTAGGCTTACCAGGTGGTCCTGGCAGATTCGCACGGGATTTCTCGGGCCCCGTGCTACTTGGGATCCTCTCCAAGCGGCAGCATGCATTCCGGTTACGGGGCTAACACCCTCTACGGCCCGGCTTTCAAACCGGTTCACCTATACATCTGCACTCACTTCACCGATCCGGCAGAATCGGTACGGAAAGTCCCGCAACCCCAGTGATGCAACGCCCGCCGGCTATCACACACCACTGGTTTAGCCTCTTCCGCGTTCGCTCGCCACTACTAACGGAATCACTGTTGTTTTCTCTTCCTGTGGGTACTGAGATGTTTCACTTCCCCACGTTCCCTCCACGCACCCTATGTGTTCAGATGCGGGTCACCCGGTCACTCGCGCGCCGGGCGGGGTTTCCCCATTCGGACATCCTGGGATCAAAGTTCGGTTATCAACTCCCCCAGGCTTATCGCAGATTCCTACGTCCTTCTTCGGCTCCTGATGCCAAGGCATCCACCGTGTGCCCTTAAAAACTTGACCACAAA
>NZ_JAJJOB010000017.1:0-3064 GCF_020907345.1 Arthrobacter sp. zg-Y179
CTTCAAACGGTCCGTCAAAGTATAAAGGGTGTTGTTAGATCATGCTGCTTGCGTCCACTATGTGGTTCCCGGACAACAACCGTTGGTTGTTGCGCCTGGAACACGAACCCACTATGCCTCCTTGTCCGGGGGCGGGTTCACCAATATTTACCGCACTGCCGGCACCCCCTTCTTCTGGAGGTGGTTTCGGGACGTGTTGTAACCATTGTTTTCCCCTCCCACCCTTTGGGGTGGGTGCGGGTAGAAGGGTTACGGCGGTCATAGCGTGGGGGAAACGCCCGGTCCCATTCCGAACCCGGAAGCTAAGACCCACAGCGCCGATGGTACTGCATCCGGGAGGATGTGGGAGAGTAGGTCACCGCCGGACAATATTTAGTACAGAGGGTCAGGTCCCGCGCCATTGGTGCGGGACCTGACCTGTTTAACCGGCCGGACCTGTTGAGCGCCGCCGGGCAGTGTGGACCGCCTGCGTCGGCCGGCCGAGCCTAGGCAGCAGGCCGCGCCGGCGTTCAGGAGCTGCGTGGCCTGGGCCCGCAAAATCGATCTCGCACTGCGCCCGCTCCTGGACTTTCCTGTGAGGGAGCCGTACCGCAGCGGGTTGCCCCCGCCACCTTGCTGGGGTTGCTGCACCGGCCCTTTTGGGCTTTATGCGTGTCTGGATGCCGTTCCACGCTTACAAATTGAGACTTTCGGCATATACCGTCGCAACCTCGGGGCCAAAGGTCTGCAGCTTCGTGCGGCGGCCCCTCTCGGTAAGTTAAAGAGAGAAGGCGGGACCTTATGAGTCGGAGCGCAGTACTCGCACAGCATGGGGGACGTCGGGGGAGGGGGAGAAACCAGCGTAGGTATTTGAGGAACTTGCTGGGTTTGATTTGCGCACTGTTGGCCGGATTGGTGGTGACGGCGCTGCCTGCCCAGGCCGTATTTTCCGGGCCGCAGCCCGGTGACGCGCTTCCCGCGGCCGACGTCGAAATCACCATGACCGGCACCGGGGTGGGGACCGCAGCAACGGGAGGAATACCACCCGCAGGGGCGGCATTTGATATCACCGCCTACCCGCCGGATGTGCCGGCCGATTACGAAGCTGATAACCCGTCCTTCGCCGGCACCATCCTCACTGAAGACGCCGAGGGGAACCAGCAGGAAATGTACTGCATCGATATCCGTACCTCCACCTACTCGGGGCTGGGGTACGAGAGCGGTACATGGAGCGAATCTGAAGTCCCCAACGTCGGTTACGTGAACCGGGTCCTGAACAGCTACTACCCGGACCAGCCCGGTCTTCCTGCAGAAGCCGCGGATGACGCCACCCGTGCCGCAGCGGTCCAGGCAGCAATCTGGTTCTTCAGCGATGGTTTTGTCCTGCAGGACACAGATCCCCTCCGCCCGCTGACCCAGGAGATTATCGATGCTGTTCTTGCCGCCGGGCCACTCACGGAACCGCCCCCGCCGGACGTCAGCATTGATCCGCCTGTGGCCGCAGGAGCCGTGGACGGCGTGACCGGTCCCTTTACCGTCACCGCTGGAGGCGGGGCGGAACTGACCGTGGAGGCACCTGCTGGTTTCACCCTGTTTACGGACCCCGCGGGGACCGTTCCGCTCGTGAACCCGGTTCCATCCGGTACCCAGGTCTGGGTGCGCAGTACGGCGCAGACAACAGATCCGGCTGTAATCACAGCCAGCGCCGTAGTACCCGTAGAGACAGGCAACGTCTACCTTTACGCAGGCAACAACCTCGACGTGACGGAGGCGCAAAAGCTGATCCTAGCCGCAAACGCCGAGGTCGAATCCAACGCCCAGGCAACCGCGGAGTTCTTCGTCGCGGGAGACCTGACGGTGAATAAGACCTTTGCCGGAGAGGCAGTCGGCAGTCAGGGAACTATCGTCCTTACCGTGGACTGTGGTCCTGTAGGGGCTTTCGTCTTCGAAATCCCGGTTGGGGCAACGACGCCGGTCACTGAAACGGTTACCGACCTTCCGGTTGGAACGGTCTGTCTGGTGACGGAAGAGGTAACCGGTTCCACGACGGAGGTGACGGTGACGCCTACGTTCTCAGATCCGGTGACGATCACTGAGGGGGAGAATGTCCTCACAGTCACTAATACGGTGGAATTCAACCCGGGCAGCCTGGTTGTGGCGAAAACCATCACCGGCTCCGGAGCCGGCCTGCAGGAAGAAGTCGTGCTTCACATCCAGTGCGGTGACGGACTGATCGACGAGATCTTCGTTATCCCCGAGGGGACTTTGGCGGATACCTTTACCCAGCGGTACGACGGCATCCCGGCGGGAACAGTGTGCCAGGTTACGGAGCCGGCGTCCGGCGCCAATGAGGACGTGACCGTGGAATCGTCAGGTACGGCGGAGGTAACCATCCTGCCGGGGCGGGAGGTGACGGCCGGGGTGGTCAATGAATACGCACCGGTGCCGGTAACCCAACGGCTTCCGCGGACCGGGGCGGAAGACGCAACGTCCATGGTCATGGCAGCGGGTGGTGCCGTCCTGGCCGGATCGCTGTTGGTTCTGGGTTCCTTCCGGAGGCGCAGCAGCTAGTCCAGGGGCTCCTGTGCTGAATGGCTGACGGATGGTCGGAGCCGGCGCCCGATAGGGTGCCGGCTCCAGCCGCCGGGGTTCAATTTGCGGCTCCGGGCCAACGTGTGTAGAGTCTTCTAAGTCGCCGCGGCCGGGACGCTGGAAAAGCGCCCGAGCATGGCGGCCAAACCCCAACAAAAAACAGAGTCCAACCAGTGCGTGCCCTTTGCAGGGCCGGTGGGAAAGACTCCGGTTTATGCTGGGTCCGGAACGGCGGAAAACGCTTTTCACGGGGTCCCGACGAGGGAAACCGCGAATTGCAAAAAACGCCGGAATGGAATAAGATATAAAAACATTGCAGCGAAGAAGAAAAGGAAAACATTGTTTTCCCGGGTATTTTCGGATTGCGTCTGTTGTTTGAGAACTCAATAGTGTGCCAAGTTTATTGATACCAATTTATTTTGATTGGTTGAACAGGCCGTTTCCGCCCACCCCGTGGGTATGGGACGGTTTTTTTAGCCGGTTTCGAATTTAG
>NZ_JAJJOB010000018.1:0-1730 GCF_020907345.1 Arthrobacter sp. zg-Y179
ATGGTCTTCGAGGTGCTCCTTAGAAAGGAGGTGATCCAGCCGCACCTTCCGGTACGGCTACCTTGTTACGACTTAGTCCCAATCGCCGGTCCCACCTTCGACGGCTCCCTCCCACAAGGGGTTAGGCCACCGGCTTCGGGTGTTACCAACTTTCGTGACTTGACGGGCGGTGTGTACAAGGCCCGGGAACGTATTCACCGCAGCGTTGCTGATCTGCGATTACTAGCGACTCCAACTTCATGAGGTCGAGTTGCAGACCTCAATCCGAACTGAGACCGGCTTTTTGGGATTAGCTCCACCTCACAGTATCGCAACCCTTTGTACCGGCCATTGTAGCATGCGTGAAGCCCAAGACATAAGGGGCATGATGATTTGACGTCGTCCCCACCTTCCTCCGAGTTGACCCCGGCAGTCTCCTATGAGTCCCCGCCATAACGCGCTGGCAACATAGAACGAGGGTTGCGCTCGTTGCGGGACTTAACCCAACATCTCACGACACGAGCTGACGACAACCATGCACCACCTGTAAACCGGCCACAAGTGGGGGACCTGTTTCCAGGCCTTTCCGGTTCATGTCAAGCCTTGGTAAGGTTCTTCGCGTTGCATCGAATTAATCCGCATGCTCCGCCGCTTGTGCGGGCCCCCGTCAATTCCTTTGAGTTTTAGCCTTGCGGCCGTACTCCCCAGGCGGGGCACTTAATGCGTTAGCTACGGCGCGGAAAACGTGGAATGTCCCCCACACCTAGTGCCCAACGTTTACGGCATGGACTACCAGGGTATCTAATCCTGTTCGCTCCCCATGCTTTCGCTCCTCAGCGTCAGTTAATGCCCAGAGACCTGCCTTCGCCATCGGTGTTCCTCCTGATATCTGCGCATTTCACCGCTACACCAGGAATTCCAGTCTCCCCTACATCACTCTAGTCTGCCCGTACCCACTGCAGACCCGGGGTTGAGCCCCGGGCTTTCACAGCAGACGCGACAAACCGCCTACGAGCTCTTTACGCCCAATAATTCCGGATAACGCTTGCGCCCTACGTATTACCGCGGCTGCTGGCACGTAGTTAGCCGGCGCTTCTTCTGCAGGTACCGTCACTTTCGCTTCTTCCCTGCTGAAAGAGGTTTACAACCCGAAGGCATTCGTCCCTCACGCGGCGTCGCTGCATCAGGCTTCCGCCCATTGTGCAATATTCCCCACTGCTGCCTCCCGTAGGAGTCTGGGCCGTGTCTCAGTCCCAGTGTGGCCGGTCACCCTCTCAGGCCGGCTACCCGTCGTCGCCTTGGTGGGCCATTACCCCAACCAACAAGCTGATAGGCCGCGAGTCCATCCAAAACCGCATAAAGCTTTCCACGGACCGCCATGCGGTGGTCCGTTGTATCCGGTATTAGACCCGGTTTCCCAGGCTTATCCCGAAGTCAGGGGCAGGTTACTCACGTGTTACTCACCCGTTCGCCACTAATCATTCTGTGCAAGCACAGAAGTCATCGTTCGACTTGCATGTGTTAAGCACGCCGCCAGCGTTCATCCTGAGCCAGGATCAAACTCTCCGTAAATGTGTTACAGACACAGTCCGGGGACCAAGGAAAATTGGTCGTCCGCACTGCACTAAATTCGAAACCGGCTAAAAAAACCGTCCCATACCCACGGGGTGGGCGGAAACGGCCTGTTCAACCAATCAAAATAAATTGGTATCAATAAACTTGGCACACTATTGAGTTCTCAAACAACAGAC